>JADJWT010000001.1:1565000-1930000 GCA_016716225.1 Ignavibacteriota bacterium
AATTTCAACGTCGTAATCACTTCCATTTATTGTAAATTTAAACTTTTTCATTTCATTTTCCTCATCTTGGATTTTGTCTTAAACCATAAATTTTTGAACTCCACGGCGAATATGTTCTTGCAACTTTATTAATTGTAAGAACCGTATTTTCTTTATCGTGCAATTCACTCATGTATAAATGCAAAGCCATTGCAATTGCCGCACTTACGTTTCCGCTTAAATCTTCTTCACTTTCTTTAACCTTTATGTCTTTACCTTCAACTTTTCTTGATTTCTTTATTTTGAATGCAAGAACTTTTGAAATATTGAAAAAAAGTATGTAGAGAAGTAAAAGCGAAACAAAAACTACAGCCATTCCAACGAAAGTCATTCCCACGCCCCAAGGATCAATTTGATTGAACTTATCAGCGTTTTCATGAATTTTAGCATTCGAAACGGAATCAAGTTTTGCAGCGGTTGCTTGTAAAATTAAACCTAAATTCATTTCATACCTCACAATGGAATATTGGAATGTTTTTTAGGCGGATTTACATCTTTCTTTGTTGATAAAGATTGAAGTGCGCGAATAACTCTGAATCGAGTATTTCGTGGTTCTATAATATCATCAATATAACCATATTTTGCAGCTGCATAAGGAGTTGCGAATTTTTGTTTGTATTCATTTTCTTTTTGAGTGATGAAAGCATTTCTTTCTTCTGGATTTTCGATTGCGGCAATTTCTTTATTATTCAAAACTTCAATTGCACCGCGCGGACCCATCACTGCAATTTCTGCTGAAGGCCAGGCGTAATTTATATCGCCGCGTAAATGTTTTGATCCCATAACATCATAAGCGCCGCCGTATGCTTTTCTTAAAATAATTGTAATTTTCGGAACAGTAGCTTCGCCATAAGCAAATAATAATTTTGCACCGTGAAGAATAATTCCACCATATTCTTGTGCTGTTCCGGGTAAAAATCCAGGAACATCAACCAATGTTAAAATTGGAATATTGAAAGCATCGCAGAAACGTACAAATCTTGCAGCTTTTCTTGATGAATTTATATCTAAAACTCCGGCTAAATAATTCGGTTGATTAGCAACAATTCCCACAGAAATTCCGTTAAATCTTGCGAAACCGGTAATTATATTTGGGGCATAATGTCTTTGGATTTCTAAAAATTCATGATTATCAGCAATTGCATGAATTACATTTTTTACATCGTAAGGTTTGTTTGGGCTATCCGGAATAATTTCATTTAAAGTATCTTCCAATCTGTCAATCGGATCATCACATGCAACTAACGGCGGATCTTCCAAATTATTTTGTGGAAGATAGCTTAATAATTTTCTAATTAGTAAAATTCCTTCTTCTTCGGAATCTGCAACAAAATGAGTTACACCAGATTTTGTTCCGTGAACCATTGCACCTCCGAGTTCTTCATCGGTAACAACTTCGCCGGTTACAGTTTTTACAACTTTTGGACCGGTAACAAACATGTAGCTTGTATTTTTACTCATAATTGTAAAATCTGTTAAAGCCGGCGAATAAACTGCGCCGCCAGCACATGGACCAAATATTGCGGAAATTTGCGGAACAACACCGGAAGCTAAAATATTTTTTTGGAAAATATCTGCATATCCACCTAAACTTTTTACACCTTCTTGAATTCTCGCACCACCGCTATCGTTAATACCAATTACGGGTGCGCCAACTTTCATTGCTTTATCCATAACTTTGCAGATTTTTTGTGCATACATTTCTGAAAGTGATCCGCCGAAAATTGTAAAATCTTGTGAAAAAACGTAAACCAATCTTCCGTCAATTGTTCCGTAACCGGTAACAACTCCATCGGATAAATATGTTTGTTTATCTAAACCAAAATCTACAGTTCTATGTGAAACGAACATATCAAATTCTTCAAAAGAACCGTCATCCAATAACATTTCAATTCTTTCACGTGCGGTAAATTTTCCTTTTTGATGCTGGGCTTCAATTCTTTTTTCACCGCCGCCCAAACGCGCTTTTTGTCGCATATCCATCAATTCTTTAATCTTATCTTGTAACGACATTATTTCTCCTAAAAAAAACTAATTTATTTAAATTGTTAATTTATCTGAACAAAGTTCTGTTAAAACTCCACCGGTTGATTTCGGATGAAGAAAAGCAATATTTAAATTTTCTGCACCTTTACGCGGATTTGCATCTATTAATTTTACATCTTTTTGCTGAAGTTCATTTAGAGATTCATGCAAATTTTCAACATGAAACGCAATGTGATGAATTCCTTCCCCTTTTTTCTCAATAAATTTTCCAATTGGTCCATCTGGTGAAGTAGATTCCAAAAGTTCAATTTTTGTTTCACCAACTTTGAAAAATGCAGTTTTTACTTTTTGATCAGCAACTTCTTCAATTGCATAACATTTTAATCCAAGTTTTTCCTCATAAAATTTTATAGATTCTTCCAAATTATTAACTGCAATTCCCAAATGTTCTATTCGATTTATATTCATTTTTTTCCTTTATTTAAAATTCAAGAAAGTTTAGTTACAATTAACGTGCCTATAAGCAAAAAAGTATAAATATCAATTTATTATTCATAATTTGTAATTTATTTTAGTTTTGTAAACTATTTAAACAAATTAAATAGAATTTATTCTCAAATATTGGAAGTTCATTTTCTCTCATTTGAAACAATAAAAATAAGTAACCTAAAAAACATCTTGACAAAAATTAGAATTAAGCATATTTTTGGCACTCTAAAATTTATTCCGCGATAGCTCAATGGTAGAGCATTCGGCTGTTAACCGAAGGGTTGTAGGTTCGAGCCCTACTCGCGGAGCAAAACCCAAGAATAAAATTCTTGGGTTTTTTATTTTATGAATAAAGTATACGTTATATATTCATTAAAATTCAATAAAATTTATATTGGTCAAACAGAAGATTTAGAAAGAAGATTGTTTGAGCACAATAATAAATTACTTTCCGCATATACAAAAAAGTACACTCCTTGGGAAATTATTTATGTTGAAGAATTTCCCACAAGAAATGAAGCAATAATAAGAGAGAAACAATTAAAGTCTCAAAAAGGAAGAGAATTTATTTGGAAATTAATAAATGCTGACGGGTTGTAGGTTCGATCCGTCAGCTGACGGACTACTCGCGGAGCAAAGCCCAAGAATAAAATTCTTGGGCTTTTTATTTTAGGAATAAAGTCAACGTTTTAAATTCAACAAAATTCAATAAAATTTATATTGGTCAAATAGAAGATTTAGAATTGAATTTTTGAATGCAACAATTCTTTTTTATTCAATAAACAGCCAAAATTCTTAAATAACTTTTAATTTTATTTGAAATTTGTGCAAAAATGTGCATAAAAACTTAAAAATATAAGTAAGAAAAATTTTGACTCTTTGTATTAAATTAATAAATAATTATCTTCAGTTAACCTTTTTGATTTATATCTGAGAAAAATATTATGAAAGAAAATAAGATAAAACATACATTTCATATTCCAGTAATGGGAACCGGATTTACAATTGATACTCCATTTAAAGTTGCTAAATATGGTATTTCTTCGGTGGTTTCTTTAGTGGATGATATTCTTGTTGAAAATATGCGCGAGTATTATTCAAAAAAGTTTAATCTGCCATTTGAATCAATCACAAATAAAATTGAAGATTTTAGAGCAAAACGATTTACTGAATATTTAAATCTTTTGGATAATCTTGTAAAGGAAAAATTTGAGGAATTAAAATCTTCCTATCATAAAAATATTGATGAAATTCATAAATATTTTGAAATGCTTCCTGATGCAGCACATCTTAAAGAAGATTTTAACAAAATTCTAAATGAGAATTTTAAGAAAGTTCAAAGCTGGCTTGATGAACATTTACATCTTGGATCAATTGATGTAAACATTATGACAAAGCTTGATAAAGAAAATTATTTTAATGAAGAAAAACTTCCTTCCGAATTTAATGATGCACATGCTGCCTTAAGAGGTTTTGCAAATAGTAAATTAGAATCATCTTTAGTATTGTCTGCCGGATTGAATCCGCGTCTTTATTCGTATATTGAAAAATTTGAAGATTTCTTCCCAGATGAAAATGGAAAAATAAAAAAGAAAATTGTAATCAAAGTTAGTGATTATCGCTCGGCTTTAATACAAGGAAAATTTCTTGCAAAAAAAGGAATTTGGGTTTCTGAATATAGAATTGAATCTGGATTAAATTGTGGCGGACACGCATTCGCTACAGATGGATATTTGCTAGGACCAATTCTCGAAGAATTCAAACTAAAACGAAAGGAACTTCTTTCAATAGTATATGAAATATTTTCGGATGCGTTAAAACAAAAAGGAAAACAAATTCCCAATCAACCATTGAATATTTTAGTTACTGCGCAAGGCGGAGTTGGAACTAACGAAGAACAAAAATTTTTATTAGAACATTATAATATTGATTCTGTTGGCTGGGGAACTCCATTTTTACTTGTTCCGGAAGCAACCAATGTAGATCCTAAAACTTTAGCATTATTAAGTAATGCAAAAGAAGATGATTTATATTTAAGCGGAATTTCGCCGCTTGGTGTTCCGTTTAATGCCGTTAAAGGAAATACACAAGAAATTGATAAAATTGAAAAAGATAAAAAAGGAACTCCGGGAAGTGCATGTCCCAAAAAGTTTTTAACATTTAATACGGAATTTACAGATCAAGTTATTTGTACGGCTTCACGTCAATATCAAAATTTAAAATTAAAAGAGCTTGAAACAAAAAATCTTAGTGGATTTGAATATTCAGAAGCTAGAAAAAAAATTGTTGAAAAGGAATGTTTGTGTATTGGTTTAGCAAATTCTACAAGGTATTTACACGGAATTGACAACAATATTAAAAGTGAAGGAGTTTCTGTTTGTCCGGGACCAAATCTTGCATATTTTTCCGAGATAGTTTCTTTAAAAGAAATGGTTGATCATATTTACGGAAAAATAAATATTATAAAAAGAAATGATAGACCAAATTTCTTTTTAAAAGAATTACATCTTTATTATGATTATTTGAAAAATAAAATTGAAGAAATTGAAACTCCATTTACGGATAAGCAAATTGCTTATTTCAATAATTTTATTGAAAATATGAATGAAGGAATTTCTTATTACAAAAATTTATTTGAGGAATACAAACACAAGTTTGAAGATATAAAAGATGATTTTATTGTTGAAATAGAAAATATTGAATTTGAACTTGCTAATTTAATGAAACCAGTACAGCTTATTAAAGTTGTGTAAATATATTTAAAATGTCTTCAGCAGCAGAAGCAGCATTTATTTTTCCGGAAATAAGCTTTTCTTCAAGAATTTTTATTTCCTTTTTAATAAAATGATTATTATAAAATTCATTAATTAAACTTTCCTTTATCAATGAATGCAGCCAATCAAGTGATTGCTTTTTTCTCATTTCAAAAAATGAATTATTGTTTTTCGTATGAGAAATATATTTAGTAATCATTTCCCAAATTTCTGAAATACCAACATTATTTATTGCCGAAGCTGTTAAAACTTTTACTTCCCAATCTTTTGTAAAAGGTTGTAAATAATGAACCGCTGTTGCGAATTCAACTTTTGCAATTTCCGATTTTTGTTTATTCTCTCCATCTGCTTTGTTAAAAACCAATGCATCGGAAATTTCAATAATTCCTTTTTTAATTCCTTGAAGTTCATCACCGGTTCCAGCAATCATTAACAATAGAAAAAAATCCACCATGGATCTTACGGAAATTTCACTTTGACCAACACCAACAGTTTCAATAATTATTACATCAAATCCGGCAGCTTCGCAAACAGTAATTGTTTCGCGAGTTTTTCTTGTAACGCCGCCTAAGTTTCCTGCAGAAGGAGAAGGACGAATAAAGCAATTTTTCTCCCGCGAAAGTTTTTCCATTCGAGTTTTATCACCAAGAATACTTCCTTTGGAAACCGAACTACTTGGGTCAACGGTCAATACTGCAACTTTATGTCCTTGTTGAATTAAATACAATCCAAGGGCTTCTATTAAAGTGCTTTTCCCAGCTCCGGGAACTCCCGAAATACCGACTCTAATTGAATTTCCAGAATAAGGAAGAAGTTTATTTAGAATTTGCTCAGATTTTTCGTGATGTTTTTGTGAGTTGCTTTCAATTAAAGTTATACATCTTGCCAGCAAATTTCTATCATCATTAATTACTCCATTGAATAATTCATCAACCGAATTAATTTTTGATTTTACAGATTTTAATTTTGTTGATGATAAATTTAAAATTCCATCAACTCCCTTAATAACATTTACAGCAAATTCATCGCCAGCATTTTTCGGCGTCCAATCGGGTCTGTATGATTTATTTTTTGTCAATTTTCAATTCGCAAAAAAACTTAAAAAATATTTTCTTTATTACAAGTTAAGGAAAGTTAAAAAAAAAAAAATTTGCGTGTAACAATTATTGATGTAGAAAGTCTAAATAATTGATAAATAAATTTGGGATTATATAAAATGATAAAGAGATTTTTTCTATTTAGCTATTTCTTTGTCGTATTTTTTTCGAGTTTAAATTTTGCTCAAGAAAATTTTGATACGACATTTTGCTCAAATTCAAGTTTGGATTTGGGAATCTCCAATACCGGCTTGAGTTTCGGTAATTCCAAAAATTGGAATGGAATTAGACTGAATATTTCAGATTGCGGAATTGAAAATATAAATGGAATAAATTTTACAATTTGGAAACCTAAGGAAGTTTATAATTCAAATGTGAATGGCTTGGCAATAGGATTGGCTCCAGCGGCCGGTGAAATAAATGGATTCGCAATAGGCGGAGCTATTGTAGCTGAAGAAAATATTCATGGAATTAATTTAGGAATTTTAGCATCTGTTTCTGGTGGTGATATGATTGGATTAAATTTAGGAGGATTAGCATTGGTTTCCGAGGGTGAAATTAGTGGTATTAATTTTGGTGGATTAGCACAAGTTTCTGAAAATGGAATCACCGGAATAAACTTTGGAGGTTTAGCATTAGTTTCACAAAAAGATATTATCGGAATAAATTTTGGTGGACTTGCTTTAGTTTCAGAAGGTTCTCTAATAGGATTAAATATTGGTGGATTGGCCCAAGTTTCACAATCTAGTATTTCCGGAATTAACATTGGTGGGTTAGCATTAGTTTCTGAAGGAGAAATTAGTGGATTTAGTTTTGGAACTTTGGCATTGGTTGCTGAAAATGAAATTTGTGGAATAAATTTAGCTGGGTTGGCTGTTGTTTCCACTAATGAAATAAAGGGAATTAATATTGGCGGTTTAACGGTTACAAGTTCATATGGCATTTTGGGTATTAATTTTACGCTTGGATTGTTGAAAAGTAAAGGTGAAGTAAGTGGAATTAATTTCTCCGGATATAAAACAGAAACTGATATTTTAAACGGTATAAATATTTCTCCAGTTTGGACAGAAATAAGTGAACTTAACGGATTTTCACTTGCCGGATTTAACAGAATTACAAATGTTCAAAATGGGTTAACAATTGGGTTAGTAAATTTTGCAGAATTTTTAAATGGAATACAAATTGGGATAATTAATATTGCAGAAAATAATCCAGTTCCGTTTAAAATTTTACCAATAATAAATGCAAATTTGTAAACGTCATTATTAAATAATTTAAAGATCATAAAAGATACGATCTAAAAAGATCGTATCTTTTTATTATAAACTAATTTAAAAATCTTTCTTTAATTATTCCCATAACTTTAATTCCGGTTTCTGGAATTTTTGTGCCGGGACCAAAAATTGCTGAAGCTCCATTTTCGTATAAAAATTCATAATCTTGCTGGGGAATTACACCTCCAATAATTACAATTATATCTTCTCTTCCTAATTTTTTTAATTCATCAATTAATTGAGGAAGAAGTGTTTTATGTCCCGCAGCTAAAGAACTCATTCCAACTACATGAACATCATTTTCAACAGCTTGTTTTGCGGTTTCTTCGGGTGTTTGAAAAAGTGGACCAACATCAACATCAAATCCCATATCGGCATATGCTGTTGCAACAACTTTTGCACCTCGGTCATGTCCATCTTGTCCAATTTTTGCAATTAATATTCGAGGTCGGCGACCTTCTGTTTCTGCAAATTCATCGGTCAACTTTCTTGCTTTTTCAAACATTTCATTTTCATCATTTTTATATTCACTGCTATAAACTCCGGAAATTGTTCTTGTCACAGCTTTATATCTCCCGCTAACTTTTTCAATTGCATCAGAAATTTCTCCAAGCGTTGCTCTAACTCTGGCAGCTTTAATTGCCAAATCTAATAAATTTCCTTCTTTGGTTTCCGCACATTTTGTTATCGCAACTAAAGAATTTTTTATATCAACATCATTTCTAGATTTTTTAATTTGATTTAATCTTTTTATTTGAGAAAGTCTTACAGCAGTATTGTCAACTTCAAGAATTTCAATTGGATCTTCTTTGTCTAGTTTGAATTTATTTACTCCAACAATTGTTTCTTGACCGGAATCAATTCTTGCTTGACGACGTGCAGCAGCTTCTTCAATCCGCATTTTAGGAATTCCGGCTTCAATTGCTTTTGTCATTCCGCCAAGAGATTCTATTTCCAAAATATGATTCCAGCCTTTTTTAATTAGTGCATCGGTTAAATATTCGACCAAATATGATCCGCCCCATGGATCAATCACATTTGTAATTCCGGTTTCATGCTGTAAATATAGCTGTGTATTACGTGCAATTCTTGCAGAAAAATCAGTGGGAAGTGCAATCGCTTCATCAAGTGAATTTGTGTGTAAAGATTGAGTATGACCCAATGCCGCTGCCATTGCTTCAACACAAGTTCTCACTACATTATTATACGGATCTTGTTCAGTTAAACTCCAACCGGATGTTTGTGAATGAGTTCTTAGCGACATTGATTTTGGATTTTTTGGATTAAATTGTTTTATTATAGTTGCCCACAAAACTCTTGCCGCACGCATTTTTGCAATTTCCATAAAATAATTCATTCCTAATGCCCAAAAGAATGATAGACGCGGTGCAAAAGTATCAACGGTTAATCCGGCTTTAATTCCGGTTTTAACATATTCTAAACCATCAGCTAGAGTGTAAGCCATTTCCAAATCAGCAGTTGCTCCGGCTTCTTGCATATGATAGCCTGAAATACTTATTGAATTAAACTTAGGCATATACTTAGAAGTAAATTCAAAAATATCTGCAATAATTTTTATTGATTGCTCCGGCGGATAAATGTAAGTATTTCTTACCATGTATTCTTTTAGAATATCATTTTGAATTGTTCCGGTTAATAATTCCGGTTTTACTCCTTGTTCCTCAGCGGCAACAATAAAGAAAGCCATAATCGGTAAAACGGCTCCGTTCATCGTCATCGAAACTGACATTTTATCCAATGGAATTGAGTTGAATAAAATTTTCATATCTTCAACGGAATCAATTGCCACACCGGCTTTTCCAACATCGCCAACAACACGAGGATGATCCGAATCATAACCACGGTGTGTTGCTAGATCGAAAGCTACGGAAAGACCTTTTTGACCTTGAGCTAAATTTCTTCTATAAAATGCATTACTTTCTTCGGCTGTTGAAAATCCGGCATATTGTCTAATTGTCCATGGACGAACTACGTACATTGTGCTGTATGGTCCGCGAAGAAAAGGAGGAATGCCCGACAAAAAATTTAAATGTTCAAAATCCTTTAAATCTTCTTTTGTGAAAAGTGGATTTAGCGGAATTTGCTCCATCGTTTGAAAAATTAATTCTTCAGTTGATTTTCCTAAAGAATTTTCAAATTCCATTTTCCAATTGGAATATGATTTTTTATCAAAACTTAAATTAAGATTTACATCTTTAAAGTTTGGTTTGTTCATTATATTTGCCCTCCAATTTTGTTATAGAGGGAAGTGAGAATTTTCATTGCATCTGCTCCGAGAAATATAAAATCATCAACACCGGATTTTTTATGCTGCTCAATTTGCTCTTTTGGATAGCCAGCTAAAATTATTTGAATATTTCCATTTTTAGATTTGATTGCTTTTATAATTTTCGGAACCAATTCAGGATATTTATCATCGGTCGAGCAAATTGTAACAATCAATGTTCCGGAATCCAAAACATCGTTTATTAAATTTTCTATATCAGTATAACCAGGCGGATCAAAAACTTCAAAACCGCCAATTTCAAAAAATCCCTTTGAAAAATCAGCACGGGCTTTATAATCTTTAATTGAACCCATATTTGCTAAAAATACATTCGGTAAAAATCCGTTTTTAATTTTATAATTTCTACTTAATTCTCTAAGATTTTCAAAATCTTCGGAAGCTCTTTTTTGCATCAATGGATTTATTCTTATTTCATTTTTATAAGATGAAGTAAAAGCGCTAGTAATTTCTCCAATTGTTGCGCCATGCAAATATGCATCCGACATAATATTTATAAGCTCTATCTCGGGATTGTTAGAAATTGAATTTAGTTTTTTCATTACAATTTCATGCTTTTCATTTGTTCCGTTTAGTCTAAATCTCTTTAAATATTCAGATCTCTTTTTATAAAATTCAGAATTATCAATTGCAATTTTCTCCAAAGGTTTTTCATTAATATTTGCATACATATTCGTTCCAACAATTACAGCTTTGCGTTTGTTGATATCTTTACTTCTTTCTCCATAAACTTTTTCAATTTCATTTTGAATGAAATTATTTTTTAACGATTCAAAAATTCCACCTTCATTTTCAATTTTCTTAAAATATTCCCAAGCATTTTTTGCAATTTCTTCGGTCAGACTTTCAATAAAATAAGAGCCGCCAGCTGGATCAATTACTTGATCCAAATGTGATTCTTCTCGTAAAACTGTTTGAGTATTTCTTGCAATTCTTCGTGAAAAATTATCCGGAGTTCTGCTTGTTTCATCAAACGGTGCAGAAGTTATTCCATCAACACCGCCTAAAATTGCGCTAAAAGTTTGTGTAGTTGTTCGTAATAAATTTACGTAAGGATCCAATCCCGTATGGTAAAAAGTTGTATTCTTTGCGTTAACATCAAATTCAAATTTGGAAGAATCAATTCCATAAGCACTTACAAAGTTACTTAACAAAATTCTGATTGCACGAAATTTGCTAATTTCCATAAAATAATTTGTACTTATGCCAAATGTGAATTGTACTTTGTTAAAAATTACTTCCGGAGTTAAACCCAATTCAATTAATTTATTTGTGTAATAAGTTAGAACTGATAAAGCGATTGCAATTTCTTGTACAGAATTTGCCCCGCTATTTGCAAACGGTAAAGTATTAATTCCTATAACTTTAAGATTTGGAGAATTTTTTTCTGCCCAATCAATTGATAATTTCATTGAGCTGAAAATAAAATTTTCGTCATAATTCAATTTTCCGGTTTGAACTAATTCAAAAATCGGATCGGCGGAAATTACACCAGTTAAAAATTTTGTATCAATATTTTTCAAATCAAAATATGATTTTATTAATGAAAGAAACGGTAAAGAAATTGTTCCGGTGTTAATTATTAAGGGAATTTTTTCAACATCAATATTTTTGAATAACCTCTCAATACTTTTAATTGCAGAAATTGATAAACCAGAATCGCCAACATTTATTTCATCAGAATAATCTGCATCAATTCCTAATTTTGTTGCAGAATCCAATTTTATGTTAATACAATTTTGACCATTTTTTAATGCATCGATTAAAGCTAAATTATATTCTTCGGTATCTGCAATATTAATTTCTTGATTTACTTTCCTACTTTTTTCAAAGTAACCGGATTTATTTTTTCCGCGAACAAAATTTTCAAATCCCGGAAGTGAATCAACAAAATTAAGTTTTTGTAAATCTTCTTTTGTATAAATTGGTTTTAATTCAATTCCTTCATACGTTTTTGTATACATTTTTTTTTCGTATAAAGCACCTTTTAACTCAAGTTCAACGTTTGCTTTCCATTCATCAAAAGTTGGTGAAAGAAATTCTTTTGATAATTCTAAATTTGAACTTAGTTTTATTTCATCAGACATTGTTTTCTCCAGAAAAGTAAAATTTTAGTATCGTAAAATAATTATTTCTAAATTCTTTTATTTATGGAAAAAATACTTTGTTTTTATTATGAGAAATTTGATGAAAATTAAAAAAATGAAATGATAATTTTTATGATAAAAGTTCAGAAATATGATTTGCTATTTTATCTAAAGGAAGTACTTGTGTAATACAACCGGTTTGAATCGCACTTTGCGGCATTCCCCAAACTTCGCAACTTTTTTCATCTTGAGCAATTGTGTATGCATTATTTTGAGTTAACTTCATAATTCCATCTGTTCCGTCTTTTCCCATTCCCGTTAAAATTACGGCAATTGATTTTTCCTTACATACTTCTGCAGCAGATCTAAATAAATAATTTATTGAAGGCTTACAACTTTGTTCCGGCGGAGAATCGTTATATAAAATTATCAATTCATTATTTTTATTTAAACCGACTTCAATATGAATTCCTCCGGGTGCTATGTAAACAGTATTGTTTTCAATAATCATATTATTTTGAGCGAGTAAAATTTTTTTATTAGTTAAGCTGCTTAATGTATCAACAAAAATGTTTGAAAACTTTTGCATAATATGTTGAACAATAATAATCGGTAATTCAATATTTTCTAAAAGTTCCGGAAGTAAAGTTCTTAGTGCTTTTGGTCCGCCCATTGAAACACCAATAAAAACAGCACAATAATTATCAACCTTTTTAACAGTTTTTGTATTTTGAATTTTATTTTTTTCCAGTTCAGTTTTATGTGAACTAATAATTTTATCTATTACCGGAAATAATTTTAATTTTAATTCGCGTAATAAAATTTCACCGTTTTTGTTTAAACTGGGAACATAACAAGCAGTTAGATTTTTAACAGATTTTAAAAAATCTAAAGTAGATTGATTTTCATGATTGTACAGAAATATGATATTTGCTAAATGATTTCTATCTGTGGTAAATTTTGTAAAAAATGCTATATTACTTTTTACAGATTCCGCAGTTATAATGATTATATCGACATTTGAAAAAAATGGCAGTTTTGCCAAACTTTCAATACTGCCGAACAAATATAAATTTGAAATACGTTTATGGGAACTTAACGATGATTTTATAACTTCTCGTTTTGTTGCCGAAATATCGAAAATTGCAATATTCAATTTTAATTTTTTGTTTTATTATCGATTAAAAATTGATCTTTTGAATAAGTGCAATAATTTGAGATTATTTGTTCAAACAAATTGAAGCAAACAAAATAATAATATATATGAAACTGCGGCAAATTAAACTTAATCTTTTCTATGTGTCATTTCTATTTTTATTTTCATTAATTCTAAATTCATGCATAACTGAAGAAAAAATAAAATTCCACACAATTGAAGAAATAAAAAACCGCGGAAAATTAGTTGCAATTACCGGCTACAATAATTACAGTTATTTTATTTTCAAAGGCAAAACAATGGGTTTTGAATATGAATTATTGAAAAAGTTTGCAGATAAATTAGGTGTTGATGTTGAATTCAAACTTGAAAAAAATATTGATGAAATGTTTTCAAACCTTGAAGAAAATAATGCAGATTTAATTGCATACAATTTAACAGTAACAAATGAAAGAAAACACAATTTCGATTTTACAAATCATTTTAATACAACATCACAAGTTTTAGTACAACGAAAACCCAAGAATTGGAGAAGATTAAGTTTTGATAAAATTAATGATTCGCTTGTAAAATCACCATATCAGCTTAATAATAAAATTGTTTATGTTAGAAAAGGAAGTTCATACTCAAAACGATTAGAAAATTTAGCAGAAGAAAACGGAATTAATATAATTATTTTGCAAGCAAATGATACACTTTCTACAGAAGATTTGATTGAACAAGTTGCAAACGGCGTAATAGATTTTACAATTGCTGATGAAAATGTTGCAAATCTGAATAAGGAATATTTTACAATTCTTGATATTGATACAAAAATTTCACTTCCGCAGAGAATTGCTTGGGCTGTAAATAAAAATTCATCAGAATTGCTAAATCAATTAAATAAATGGATTGATGGTTTTAAGAAAACGATGGAATTCCAAGTTATTTATGAAAGATATTACAAACATAAGATGTATTATAAAAATAGAAGGCAAAGTAAATTTTTGCTTAAAGAAGGCGGAGTAATTTCACAATATGATAATATTATAAAAAAATATTCAAAATTAATAGATTGGGATTGGAGATTACTGGCTTCAATTGTTTATCAAGAATCAAAATTTGTAAACGAAGATACATCTTGGGCTGGCGCAGTTGGTTTAATGCAGATTTTGCCTGAAACCGGTGCAGCTTATGGTGCGAATGATTTATTGGATCCGGAACAAAACATTCAAGTTGGTGCAAAATATTTAAAATGGCTGGATGATTTTTGGAAGAAAAAAGTTAAAGATAAAGATGAACGAGTTAAGTTTGTACTCGCTTCTTATAATTTGGGATACGGACATATTGAAGATGCAAGAAAATTGGCAATAAAATACGATGCAGATTCCTCAAAATGGCAAAATAATGTTGAAACTTTTTTGATGAAAAAATCTTCAAAAAAATATTATAATGATGAAGTTGTTCGCAACGGGTTTTGTAAATGCATTGAAACTATAAAATTTGTAAAAGATATAATGCAGAGATATGATAGATACAAGCAATTTATAAAATAACACTCTTCAAATTAGTACTTTACATTAAACTATTTCAAAAATTCTTTATCGTAACTTTACAAATATATGATTCAAAACTCCGGAAAATTTTAATAAATCTTCCGGAATTATATTTGAAAATTCTTATGATTTTACACAGCCTTCACATTTACAATCTGCATTATGTGATTTTTGATTTTCAACTGAAGCTGTTTTTGTTACAGAAGAATTGCAACTTCCTTTTTTTGAATCAGACATTTTTGCACCTTCAACTTTGCTATCTGAACCGCAGCATCCAGCTTCACTTTTTACAGAAGATTTATTATCCATTGTATTTACTACTTTTACTTGAACATCATTTGAGATTGTAGAAACGCCAGACATTTTTGCTTCTTTAGCTTTTGAATCACACGCTGCAGAAGATGTTGAACAAGCCGCTTTTTCAACTGTTGATTTTGTTTCTGCAACACTGTTATCTGATTGTGCAAATATTGATGAAGCTAAAAAGAGGAATATGCAAACAGCAAAAAGACCTTTTATTTTTTTCATTATTTTTCTCCTTTGGTAAGTGAATTTCAAAACAAGATTGTTTATCCTTTTTGACAAATATAAAGTAATTTTGTTTCATTAATCAACAAATATTTTTGTGGAAAAATATTTACCTAAAGTCGATTTTAATTATTAGACAACTTATCTAATAAAATTATTTCATAAATTTACTATCAAAAATATTTACTAATATCGAAAGGAATTAAAATGAAGAAATTGTTGGCTTTTTTAATTGTTTTACAAGTTTTTTTTCTTGCATGTAATGAGAAAACCGAAAACTCAGAAAATATTCCGGCCGGAATGCAAAAAATTACAGTTACTGAGCATATGAACGGCGGCGGTTATACATTTTTAAAAGGTGACGAAAACGGGCAAGAATTTTGGGTTGCTATAAGACAAATGCCGGTTGAAAATGGTGAAACTTATTATTTCAAAGATGCTATGGAAATGAAAAATTTTGAAAGCAAATCGCTTAACAAAACTTTTGCAAGTATTTTATTTGTTAATGAAATTTCAAAATCAGCTACTTCTGAACAAAAGCAAATTCCGCAAATGGCTGCATCTTCAGATCATACAAAACCAAAAGTTGAAGCTTCTTCAAATATTTCAGTTGAACATTTATCGGATGGAAAAACTGTTGAAACAATTGCAAAGGATAAAAAAAATCTATCTGGTAAAAAAATTAAAATTAAAGGTGTTGTTACAAAATACAACGGCGGAATTATGGGAAGAAATTGGATTCATATTCAGGACGGAACAAAATTTGGCGAAACAGTTGATATTACAGTAACTTCAAATCAAGATGCAAAAGTTGGAAATACAATAATAGTTGAAGGATTTCTTGCATTAGATAAAGATTTTGGCGCTGGATATTTTTATGATATGATTATTGAAGATGCATCAATTGTTGTGGAAAAGGAAATTTAACTTTAGAAAAAAAATCGTAGAGATTTGATTATTCAAATCTCTACAAAAATTTGAATTCTATATTAAATCATTTCAATCAAAGATTTATCATAATCTTCTACATTTTCATAACCTAGTAAATTTAAAATTGTTCCAGCAATATTTGTTAATCCAGGAGTATCAATTTCTGCCATTTTATATTCGCCGTTAAAATTCGGATCATAAATTACAAACGGAACCGGATTTAATGTGTGGGCAGTTTTTGGAGTTTTCACACCCTTGCTAACCGTAAACATTTCATCTGCATTTCCATGATCTGCAGTAATTAAAGCAATACCGCCAAGTTCATCAATTACCGGAAGAAGTTTTGCCAAGCCGTCATCAACAGCTTCAACAGATTTTATTACAGCCTCCATAACTCCGGTATGACCAACCATATCACCATTCGGATAATTTATTCTTCCAAATTGATATTTGCCGGATTTTAAAAGTTCGATTGTTTTATCAGTAATTTCATCTGCTTTCATTCTTGGAGCTTTATCAAATTCAATTTTATCAGAAGGAATTTCAACGTATGTTTCTTTATCTTCACAAACGTAACCGGATTTATTTCCGTTCCAAAAATAAGTTACGTGACCGTATTTTTGTGTTTCAGAAATTGCAAAAGTGTTTAATCCTTCCGCACACATATACTCACTGATACTTCTATCAATCTTTGGCGGATTAACCAAATAATTTTTCGGAATATGCAAATCACCATCGTATTCCATCATACCCGCATAAAATATTTTAGGTACGCGAACTCTATCAAATTTATCAAAATTTTCTTCTTCAAAAGCGCGTGAAATTTCAATTGCACGGTCGCCTCTAAAGTTGAACATTACAACCGCATCGCCGTCTTCAATTATTCCAATTGGTTTTTCATTTTCATCAACAATTACAAACGGATCTAAATATTGATCAATTTTTTCAGATTCTGCATAAAATTTATTAATTGCTTCAGTTGCACTTTTAAACTTTCTTCCAATCCCTAAAACATGAGCTTCCCATCCACGTTTAACAATATCCCAATCAGCGTTGTATCTATCCATTGTTGTAATCATTCTTCCGCCGCCGGAACCAAAATTATAATCAAAACCTTGTTCAGCGGAAATTTTCTTCAATAATTCTTCGGTTGGATTTATATAATTCGGTGCTGATCTTCCGGGAACGTCTCTTCCATCAAGCAAAGCGTGAATTCTTAATTTTTTCACTCCGGCTTCTGCACATTTGCTTATTAAAATAAAAAGTTGTTTTATATGAGAATGAACATTTCCATCCGAAAGTAAACCTAAAAAGTGAACAGTCTTTCCAGATTTCCCAATTTCCAAAACTCTATTCCAATTTTCTGATTTGAAAAATTCTCCAGTTTCAATTGAAATATTTACAAGTTTTGCACCTTGAGCAAATACGCGACCAGCACCAAGTGCATTGTGTCCGACTTCACTATTTCCCATATCGTCATCACTCGGTAAACCAACCGCTGTACCATGAGCTTTTAATCTTGTTTGATTTGGAAGTGTTAAAATTTTATCTAAGTTTGGAGTTTTAGCTAAATAAACGCCATCACTTTCATCTTGTTTACCAAAACCAACTCCATCCATAATTACTAATAAAACCGGACCTTTTCTTGGTTTGAAATTTTTTAATTTTTCTAATTTTAAATTCATTTTTAAATCCCGCATTTTATATTTATAAATTCAAATGTAAATATACCATTGGAGAAAGGATTAAACAATTTTATACTTTTTGAATAGAGATTTGTGAAATATTCAATTTGTCATTCATGCAATCTATTAGACGGAATCTAAAAAATTATATTTTTCGGAACGATAATCTGTTTTGTTTACCTTTTATAAATTCATAAATGATTATATATTTAAAAAAACCTTTAAAATAATATGAACGAATTAATTTACCACTTTTTTGATGACGATGATTTTTTGAGAATTTCTAACAAAATTTCTGAAATTGAACTTACAACTTCCGGAGAAATTAGAGTTAACATAAAAGAAGAAAAAAAGTTCAGTGAACGAAATTCAACTTTGCGTGCTTTAGCTGAAAAAGAATTTTATAAATTAAATATGCACCAAACAAAAGACAAAACCGGAATTCTTCTTTTTTTCATGTTAGGTGAAAGAAAATTTTATATTCTTGCCGATAAAGGAATTAATGAAAAAGTTGAAACAAATGTTTGGAAAGATGTTAGTAAGGAAATTGAACAAAAATTTAAAATTGGACATTTTTCCGAAGGAATAATTTCCGGAATTGAAAAAGTTGGAAAAATTTTGAGTGAACATTTTCCTCTAAAACCCGATGATGTAAATGAATTGACGAACAAAATTGTCCTACCTAATTAGAAAGTTTTCCTAATGCTTAACAGAAGAAATTTTATTGGAAAAAGTTTTATCGCCGCAATCGGAACATTTTTATTTCCCAAATTAATTTTAGCTAAAGAAAACGAAAATATTTTGGAATACAAACCAACTCCGGAAAATTGGAAAAATGATCAAATAAATATTGCGTGGATTGGTCATTCTACAATTTTAATAAATTTTTACGGAACAATAATATTAACGGACCCAATTTTGCTTAATAGAATTGGGATGAATATTTTGGGCATTAGTTTCGGTCCAGCAAGATTAACTCCGCCGGCATTAAGTTTTGAAGAAATTCCTAAGCCAGATATAATTCTTTTATCACACGCACATTTTGATCACACAGATTATAATTCATTGAAGAAAATCACGAATAAATTTCCTAACCAAATTGATGTGATAATTGCATTTTTAACAAAAGATGTAATTGAAGATTTAAAGTGGAAATCCATTTCTGTAATTGATTGGAACGAAAAAATTGAAATAAGTAATCTTAAAATAACTGCGTTGGAAGTTGAACATTTTGGCTGGAGAGTTCCTTGGGAAAAGGACAGATCTCGAGGATATTTAAAAGATGGAAGAAGTTATAATGCATATTTGATTGAGAAAAATGGGAAATCAATTTTATTTGGCGGCGATACAAGAAATTCAAAAAAATTAGAAATTTTGAAAGATAAAAATCTCGATATTGCGATTATACCGATTGGGGCTTATAATCCTTGGACGTATGCTCATTGCAATCCGGAAGAAGCTTTAATTATGGCAGAAAATATTGGTGCAAAATATTTTATTCCAATTCATACAAAAACTTTTAAACTTGGTGCAGAACCATTTGAAGAACCAATCGATTGGTTAAAAAAATCTGTACAAAATTATAAAATTGAATTAGGACTTGATTCTATTGGTCAAACTTTTACTATAACTTAATTTTAATTTTTCCGTTTTCAAAAACAACATGCTGAATTGAAATTCCAGCAATAATTAAAAGCAAACCAATAACTGAAGATTCTAATATTTTTTCATTCAAAAATAATGCAATAAAAATTATTGAAAGAAACGGAGAAAGATAAACCAATGTTGCGGTTTTCGCTTTGTTCAAACTTAATTGTAAACCTTTTAACCAAAGGAAAAAAGTAATTCCCATCTCAAACAAGCCGACGTATATTGCTCCGAATAAGTAATTGTAATTATTAAGTTTAAATTCATCAAATAAAAGCACATAAAAGAAAATTAAAATTGTACCAAAAATAAATCCCGAAAATAATTTAACTAATTCTGGGCGTGAATCTTTCAAATTTAAAATCCAATAAATTGACCAAATAAAAGGACTAAATACAGCAAGCGCAAGTCCTAAAGTATTTTCAAATTTAAACGTGAAAATCTCTCCTTTAGTTCCAATTACAATTACGCCGGCAAATGCAAGTATAATTCCCAAAATAATTCTTGTCGTAAATTTTGAGTTCAAAAATAAAACTGAAAATAAAGTAATTATAATAGGCCAGATATAGTTTAAAATCATTGCTTCTTGTGCCGGTAAAAGCGCATAAGCTTTCAACACAACTAAATAATAGAAGAACGGATTTAAAAATCCGAGCGAAATATTTTTAAGTATATATTTTTTCGAAAATATTTTTTTTAATTCATTTGAATAACTTTTGAACGAAAGTAAAAATAAAATTATGCAACTAACAACAGATGAATAGAATAATAGCTGAACGGTATTCATTCCATTTAAAGTTAACTTAAATGCAGTTGCTGCAGTTGACCACAAAAGAACTGCGCTAATTGTTAGCAAGAAAGATTTTTTTCGTTGTTCCAATTTGTTATTCTGTTTAAATAAATTGATAACTTAAAATAAAATATTTTTCGATCGGATTTTCGGTTTTATTTTTTGTGGACATTCAGATTTATAAAAAGATTATGATTTAAAAATATCATCCAAATCAATATTTTAAAAAATGTCAAGTTTGAAGAATAATTTTTATATCTTACTCTTAAACTTAATCTTTCTCATATTCACAAATTTTTAACAATGAGCAAATTTTCAAAAATAAATCCAAAAGATTTACTGAAACCGGTTAATATGCTTAATCTATATGCTCAAGGCGCATTTCCGATGGCTGATGAAAATAATGAAATTAGTTGGTATCAGCCAAAAGAAAGATGTATAATTTTAATGGAAAAATTTAACATTCCCAAATCGCTGAAAAAATTTATGTCAACTTCTGAGTTTGAATTTCGGTTTGATGAAAATACAATTGAAGTAATTAGAAATTGTGCAAATAGAGAAACAACATGGATATCAGAAGAATTAATTTCTGCATATTTAAATTTGGCAAAACTTGGTTACTTACATTCCGTTGAAGTTTATCAGAAAAATATTTTAGTTGGCGGTTTGTATGGAATTGCAATCGGCGGAGTATTTTTTGGCGAATCAATGTTTTCAAAAGTTTCACAAGCAAGCAAATCAGCACTTTCAGTTTTACTCACGCATCTTAATAAAAAGAAATTTATTTTTTTGGATGTACAATTTCCCACACCACACTTAAAAATGTTTGGAACAAAAGAAATAGATTTTGAAGAATACAATAAAATTTTGGAAGAAGCATATTCAAAAGATGTAAGTTTTCTTTGAGAACTGAGCGAACCATCAACTAAAATCTTTGTGTTTTTTGTAATTAAGATTTTCTTTAAAGCAACATTTACCAAACTAAATTGTCTTTTATATAAACAAATAATAAAAAGTTTGAAAACTGATTCTGATAAAATTATACAATTCACTTTGCTCTATAATCGGTATAAAAAAAATTTATACAATTTTCTTTTGAGATTATCGGGTGATGAAATGATTGCTGAAGATATTGTGCAATCTGTTTTCTTAAAACTTTATGAAAACTTTGAATCAGTAAAAAATTTAGAAAGTGCAAATTATTGGATATTCAAATCAGCGCGGAATGAATATTTCAATGTGTACAAAAGAGAAAAAAGGCAATCTCATTTTGATGAAAATATTATTGAGAATAAAAAAGATGAATTTGAACTCGAGAGTTTTATTGAGCTAAAAGAAATGAAAAAATTAATTCTTTCTGAATTGGATAAAATGGAATTTGAACAAAAAGAAGTTTATCTACTAAAGGAATACGGCGGACTTTCTTACAAAGAAATTGCAGAAACTATGGGAATTGATATTGATCTTGTAAAAAGCAGACTTTACAAAGTGCGACAAAAATTAATAAATAAAATTTCAAAATTAGTATAATCAAAAATTGTCATTCCCGAATGTTTTTATCGGGAATCCAGAAGAAGAGATAGATTCCGTTTGAAGAATGACGGAATGAGAGTAGAAAAAAATGTCATGTCGAACTTGTTTTTTGTGAGACATCTCATTTCAGAGTTTTCTCCCTTCGATAAATCGAAGGTTCGAAATGACAAATTAAATTTTGAGAGAAAAATTATGAGTACAGAAAAAGTGAAAGAAATTATAAATCAATATTTTGATAATGAACTAAACAAAAGCGAAGAAATATTTTTGTTCACGCAATTATCACAAAACGAAGAAGCAAGAAATTATTTTAAGGAAATGAATTTGCTGAATTCAGTTATAAAAGAAAGCGTAGAAGAATTTCCACAAAATTTAGATGAAAAAATATTTTCAAAATTGAAACATGAAAAACAAATTCCAATACACTTTAAAAATTATAACAAACTTTTTAGTTATATGACTTACGGATTTGCACTTTTACTTCTTGCACTTTCATTTTTCTTTTACAATGAATCAATGCAGTATAGAAATAAATTGGAATTATCGTTTCAGCAGATAAATCAGCAAAACCAAATGATACAAGTTTTATTTAACACGTTGCCACAAGCGGAAGTTAGAGGAACAATAGAAAACGCAATTGTGGTAACTCCAAAAATGTGAGGAGAAAATGAAAAAGATAATTTTTTTATTAACAATTTTTTTTATGATTAGCTGCAATAACCAAAAAGATGAAATTGAAATTATTCTTAATTATGATCAGATATTTTTAAAAAGCGATAAGGTTGATAAAAAAATTGATGCCGAAAATGTTGGAATAAATGTCGATGAAATGCAAAAATTGTTTGATTTTAAAAGTTTATTTGAATTGTTAAAACAAGGTCGACACAAATTTATTTATAATTTAATGATAAATGAAAACGGTAAAGTTCAGTTTCTTAGACTTATAAAAAGTATAAATCAAAACTTTGATAAGAGTTTAATTCAGTTAGCAAAAAAATGGAAATTTATTCCAGCTGAGAAAAATTCACAAAAAGTTAAAAGTCAAGTAAATTTGATTATAGTTTTGAATTATGACTCCAAAGGTGAATATAAGTTAGAATTATTTTTTGATTATGAACATTCTGCGACATTAAATTTGCTTAGTGAAAATTATTTTGAGGAGTATTTTCAAGCTGTAGAAGAAATGCCTTCTCCAATTGGTGGAATTCAAGCAATTCAGCAAAAAATATTTTATCCGGAATTAGCAAGAAAAGCTGGAATTGAAGGTCGTGTTTATTTAAAAGCATTTATTGATGAAAACGGAAATGTAGCTTCAGCAGAAATTATCAAAGGTTTAGATGGCGGATTAAGTGAAGCTGCGATGGAAGCAGTAAAAGCAACAAAATTTGAACCCGGAAGGCAAAGAGGTGTTCCAGTAAAAGTACAAGTTTCAATACCAATTTTATTCAAATTAAGTAACGATGAAGTAAAGAAATAAAGGAGTGTAAAATGAAAAAATTAAATAAAATTTTTACCATCATATTGTTATCGTCTTTTGTAATATTTGCGCAAGAAGAACTTGATAAACTGCCGGAAATTAAAGGTGGAATTCCAGAACTTGCAAAAAATATTAAATACCCCGAATCATCAAAGAAAGAGGGAATTGAAGGAAAAGTTTTTGTTAAAGCAATAATTGATGAAAATGGAAAAGTGGAATCTACAGAAGTTGTAAAAAGTGTAAACAAAGAATTGGATGAAGCAGCAATATCTGCAATTAAATTAACAGAATTTATTCCCGGTGAAAAAGATCGAAAATTTGTAAAAGCGGAAGTTGCAATTCCAATTAGTTTTAAGTTGAACGATAAAAAATAGATTTATGCAAAAGATGGGATCTCTAAAACTATAATTGGAATTTGGGGATCACATCTTCATTTTCGTGGAAATCCCATCTCACAAATCATAAAAAAACATACAAGAGATGTAATCTTAAGGGATAGATTTTTAAAAATTTCACATAGCATAAAAATAACACATCAAATCTTATTTTTGAATCTCATCTTATAATTTATTAATATTGGCTCCAAAATAATTAAGAAATTGTCATATCACAGGGGGTGTTATGCCGAGATCATATTCTCAAAAAGTAAAACAATCGATTGAAAACATGTACCGTCACCAAGCGCAATCAAAAAAAGACGGTAGTTACTTGCAGGATTTATTAATAGCTAGATCCAAATTGGAAGATTATCACGAAGTTTTGAAATGGCTAAACCAAAACGGATATAAAGTTTTTAAAGGTGGAATAGTTGTAAAAAAAGGTGATAGAATTGTTGAAAACTTTATAAGTAATGCATATTAAAAAAATTACCTCAGATATTAAAAGATGGGATATCTAAATCAATATATGAAGCTGGGATCGCGCCTTTTGCATTTGTAAGGAAAAATTTTTTCAATAATCTTTTCTAAAGTAAATCAAATTTAACTCCGCCAATAATCCATCTTCCCGGTAAAGGAACTCCGAGAATTTCTTGAAAAGTTTTATTCAATAAATTAGAAACTTTGAAAAAAACATCAAAATGTAAAATCGTTTTTTGCAATTTGGTATCAATTGTAAAATGATCTTCAAAATTTATTCTGTCTTCATAATTTATCGACCAGCTTTGCTTAATATCCAAAAGAAGATTATTAAAAATTTGCACATTTAAATCATTTCGTAAATATTCTAAATTATAACGCGATTGATTTCCCAAATTAATTTTATCAGAGTTTAAATAAGTATAATCGATTTTTATTTTATCAAAAATATTATTGGTGATATTTTTTAGATTTATTGAAAATCCCAATTCAAAACCGTTTGTATTTATTTTGGTTAAATTTTTCGCTTTCCAAATATTAGTTTCTTCATTCAGAACATAATCAATTAAATTTTTTCCTTCTTTTCTAAAAACAGAAAAATTACTTTCCCCGAAATCTGATAAATAATTCAAACCAATTTCATAATTCATTGATTCTTCAGGATTCAAATTTGAATTTCCCAATGTAACCGGATCTTTGTAAAATAATTCTGTGTAAGTCGGTATGCGAAACGCTTTTCCAAAATTTGCAAATATTTTTAAATTACTTTTGTGAGAATATGACAAATCAATTCCAGGCCAGAATTTAAAATTTAGCGATGAATATTTATAAGCAAACCCGGCAATGCTGATATGGATTTTATCAATTGGCTTAAAAATTTGCTCGATAAAAATTCCTTTTTTTTCTCTTTCATGATTTCCAAGATTATTACTTTCAATTATATCTTTTGAAAATTCAATTCCGAAACTTGTAACTTCTCCAAATAGATTTAGAGAAGTTTGAATTTCTCCGCCAAAAGAATTTGTTGTATGAATATTTTTATAAAATGATTCATCAAATTTATTTAGTACAAACTCATCATTGTAATTTCGCCAATACAAATTTGGTTTTATTTTGATTTTGAGTAAATCAACATCTGCAGAAATTGAAGCAAAATTTGTTTTAACTTTTTCTGCTTGATTTGGAAAACGAATTGTATAAAAACTATTTGCACCAAAATTTTTATCTGAATATCCATAAATTGTATTTAGAATTGCATTGGAAAATTTGAATGAATTGTTAACGGAAAAAATATAATTTTCAAATTCAGTATTAGTTCTGTAACCATCAGATTTGGACTTTGTAAATGTTAAATTGTGAAATGTACTTCCTAAATTTTGTGAAGCATTAAATCCAAAATTGTAAAAATTATTTTCACCGCCACTAAGATCAATTCCTAAATTATTTACTCCACTTTTTTTTGTAATAAAATTTATAACTCCGCTGAAAGCATTTGCGCCATATATTTGCGAACCTTGTCCCTTTAAGAATTCCACCCTTTCAATTTGAGAAAAATTTATCGGTAAATTAAAATTATGATGTCCGGTTTGCGGATCAATTAATTTTATTCCATCAATTAAAATTAAAGTTTGCTCAAAACTTCCTCCGCGAATTGAAACATCAGCTTGAACATTTTCCGGTCCACGCTGTTTTAAATCAATTCCGCTTATTTGATCACACAATTCTTGAATATTTGTAACGGGAAGATTTTTAATTTCTTTGGTTGAAATTATTTCAATACTTCTTCCTATTTCTGAAAATGAAAGCGGAATTCTGTTTGATGAAACAACAACAGAATCAATTTTATAATCAATTATTTTTTGAGAAAAATTATTTTTTACGAAAATGAATATTAAAAATATTAGTAAAATTTGTTTCATTGATTCCTTGTTAAATTAATTTGAAAATGTAAATCAGAAAAAATGATAGAGTTTTTTTTGAGATATTTTGGGATAATTAAAAATGAAGTAAGAAAAAGATTAGGATTAAGAATAAGATTAAATGAAAAAATAAAGAGGCTGAAAATTAATTCAACCTCGTGAAATTCTAGAGTAAAAATCTAGGGAAAAAAACAAAGAACAAAATTTTAATTTTTACAAACTTGCAATATCTGTATAAATAACATAAGCCATAAACATTAGCAAAATTACAAATCCAAAATTTTGTATTGCCAATTTTATTTTTATTGGAAGTTCTCTTCTAATAATTCCTTCGATTAAAATAATTACAAAATGTCCGCCATCTAAAACTGGGAAGGGCATAATATTAATTATTGCCAAACTTAAACTTAGTAATGCTAAAAACATTAAAAATGGAATTATTCCAGCATCAGCAGATTGTGAAGCAAACTTAGCAATTTTAACTGGACCGCCGAATGAATTTTCAAAAGCAATATCTCCGCGAATTACATTTCCTAACATTTTAAATGTTAGTGCAGTATATCCGCCAATATTAGAAACACTTTTTACAAAGGATTCACCTAAAGAATAATCTTTTCTCTCAACATCACCTAAATATGCATCACCTATATTAATTCCAATTAATCCGTTTGAGCCCGGAGTAACATTTGCTAAAATTGTATCTTTTTCTCGCAAAACTTTTATAGGTAATTCAACTTCTTTATTTGATGAAATTATAGAAATTACTTGTTGAGTCGATTTTATTTTAGCATTGTTTATATCTAAAAATATATCTCCACTTTTTAATCCGGCTTTTTCTGCTGGGGAATCTTTCATAACATTGCTGATTAATGGTTTTGTATCTCCAATTGGAAAGAAATCTGATTCTTGTGAAGCTTTTGATAAAATATCTCTTGGCGCAGTAAAATCAAATTCGCTGCCGTTTCTTTCTACAACAACGGTTACATTTTTTCCAAGATTTTCAATCAATAAAGAATTTAATAAATTTTCCCAATCATTTACTTTTGTACCGTTCACAGAAATTATTTTATCAAAAGATCTAAATCCGGCTTCATAAGCAAGCGTTGTGTCAGCAACTTCACCAAGTGAAGTAGTCTTCATTATTTGTTTTCCTTGAAAATAATTTACTCCCCAAAAAATTGCAATCGCGAGAAGTAAATTCATCAAAACTCCGGCGGTAATTACAAATAATTTTTGATAAGTAGGCTTAGCTCTGAATTCATAAGGTTGAGGTTCTTCATTTGCAAATTTTGTATCAAAACTTTCATCAACCATTCCGGCAATTTTTACATATCCACCCAAAGGTAATAGACAAAGTTTATAATCCGTATGACCTTGTATATCCAAATCTTTTGCAAGATTGCCAAATGTAAAACCATTTATTTTATTCCAGCCGAATAAACGTTGTCCAAATCCAATAGCAAATGCATCTGTTCGCATTTTGCAAATTCGTGCTGCTAAAAAATGTCCTAATTCATGAACAAAAACCAAAATAGCAATTGTTATTATGAAATAAATTATTGAGTTAACCAAATTATCTCCACTTATTAAAAAAAATTTAAGAAAGTTAGATTAACGATTTAAGATTTTTAGAAAAAAAACCATCATCATTTATTAATCAAATCTAGAATCTTAAAATTCAGCTACTAATTTTCTTGTTTGACGATCACAATCCAAAATTGTTTCGAAACTAATATTATGACTTACATCAATATTATTCAAGGCATAATCGATTAATTCTGGAATTTGTGTAAATCTAATATTTTTATTTAAAAACTTTTCAACCGCAATTTCATTTGCCGCATTTAGTATACAAGGAGCAGTTCCGCCTTGTTCCATCGAATCAAAAGCTAATTTTAAACATTTAAATTTATTTAAATCCGGCTCAAAAAAAGTTAATTCTTTCAAAGTTGGAAAATGTGTATATACAAAATTACTTCCAAATCTCTCCGGATAAGTCAATGCATATTGAATCGGTAATTTCATATCCGGCAAACTTAATTGAGCTTTTATGCTTCCGTCAATAAATTCTACCATTGAATGAACAATTGATTGAGGATGAACAACAACATCAATTTTACTTTTCGGCAATCCAAAGAGCCAATGAGCTTCAATTACTTCCAAACCTTTATTCATCATTGTTGAAGAATCAATTGTAACTTTATTTCCCATATTCCAATTTGGGTGATTTAAAGCTTCTTCAACAGTTACTTTTTCTAAATCCGAAAAAGATTTTTTAAGAAAAGGCCCGCCTGAAGCAGTTACTAATAATTTTTCAATATTATTTTTTTCTTCACCAACTAAACACTGAAAAATTGCACTATGCTCAGAATCAACGGGAATTATTTCAGCATTATTTTTTTCTGCTGATGAAGTTACAATTTCACCTGCTGCTACTAACGTTTCTTTATTTGCGAGAGCAATTCTTTTTCCTCTTTTTATACTTTCAAGAGTTGGAGTCAATCCAGCAAAACCAACTAATGATGAAACTAAAATATCATAATCGCCGTTTTTTGTAATTTCAATCAATCCCTCTTCGCCACTTAATACTTTGCAATTTTTTACTTCATTTTGTAATTCTTGATATTTCCCATTTTTTACAACAACAAATTTCGGATTAAACTCGTCAATTTGTTTTTTTAGTAGTTCAATATTCGAATTTACCGTTAATCCAAAAACTTCAAACTTATCTCTAAAATTTCTGATAACATCTAAAGTGCTTATGCCTATCGATCCCGTTGAACCAAGAATTAGAATTTTTTTCATCTAAAAATAATTTTGATAAATCTTTGCGTAAAAATACTATTAAAAGTTGCTATTATAAACATATTTATGAATACAATCTGTGAGTAATAGCAAATAGAAAATTTATCAGAACAAGAATATTCACAATATTATTAGAGTTAAAAACCTTTTTAAGATTTTTATTTATTTCTTCGGAATTTTCACTTCCAAGAGAAATTCTTAATTTTTTGGAATCCGGAATAATTTTTACAAAAGTTAAAATTAAGATTATCACAAAAATAATTTGCTTTGTTGCAAGCCAATGTGCATGACTCATATCAAAAAATCCATAACCGGGATTTTGCAATACAACAATAGTTCCGGTAATTGCAATGCCGAGCGAACCAACAATTCCAAATAAATTTGATAATTGCAAATAAAGAGAAATTAATTCTCTTTTAATTTCTGTGTTATTGGAGTTTTCAATTTTATTTTTGATAATTAAATCAGCTGCAAAAAATATCAGCCATATTCCGGCAAAAATTATATGTAAAGCAACAATTGTTTGATAATGCTGCATGGGTTTTCCTTTCTATAATGTTATTAAATTTTGTAATGCTAAATTGTATTCGTTAATCAATCTTTCCATTAATTTTTCAACAGATGGAATATCATTTATCAATCCTGAACTTTGACTTGCTTCAAGCATTCCCTCGTCCAAATTTCCTTCGAATATTCCTTTCATTTCCCGCTTTTTACCAAGTAATTCTTTTTGAGTTTCCAAATCGGCGCAAATATTTTCAAGTTTTGAAATTTCTTCACTGAATTTATTTTTAATTACGCGAGCCATTCCAATTTTCTTTAGAATGAGTTGAGTATCAACATCTTTTGAATTAATTACTGATTGTTTATAATTTTCATGTGCCGAAGATTCTTGAGTTATTGCAAATCGAGTTCCAATTTGAACCCCTTCTGCGCCCAATGCCAGTGCTGCTAGAATTCCATTCCCGTTTGAAATTCCTCCGGCTGCAATTATGGGAATTTTTACAGATTCAACAAGTTGGGGAATTAGTGAAAAAGTTGTAAGCTCATCAATTCCATTATGACCACCGGCTTCTACACCTTCTCCAACAATTGCATCGCATCCTACACTTTCTGCTTTTAATGCAAATTTTAAATTCGGAACAACATGAATAACAACGATATTATTTTTCTTAAATGAATCAATAAACTTTCCCGGATGACCGGCAGATGTAAATACAATTTTTACATTTTCTTCTAAAATTACTTTTACCAAATCTTCAGCATCGCCGCGAAATAGAGGTAAATTTACTCCAAAAGATTTTGAAGTTGCAGATTTACATTTTTGAATATGTTCTCTTAACAATTCCGGTTTCATTGAGCCGGAGCCTATCAAACCCAATCCGCCATTGTTTGAAACGGCTGAAGCTAATTTCCATCCCGAAACCCAAACCATTCCGGCTTGAATTATAGGATATTTAATTTGTAATATTTTAGTAATTCTATTTATTTGAAACTCAAAAAATTAAATGAAAAATTTCGCACAATTTTGATTATGGACTTCTTTTTATCTACTTTTAAAATCTAAATTTAGTATAAAATGAAATTCTTAAGAAAAATAACAAAAGAGGTTTAAATGTCCTACTTTTTTACATCCGAGTCAGTTTCAGAAGGTCATCCGGATAAAGTTTCAGATGCAATATCAGACGGAGTTTTAGATGCAATTCTTGCGCAAGATCCAAATGCACGTGTTGCATGCGAAACTTTTGTAACAACCGGTTTGGTGTTGGTAGGTGGAGAAATTACAACAACTGCATATGTTGATATTCAAGAAATAGTTAGAAATACTGTTAAAAAAATTGGTTATACACAAGCAGAATATAAATTTGATTCAGAATCTTGTTCAGTACTAAATGCAATTCATTCACAATCTCCGGATATTGCTATGGGTGTTGATACTGGCGGTGCTGGTGATCAAGGAATTATGTTTGGTTATGCTTGCGATCAAACTCCGGAATTAATGCCGATGCCTATTGTTTATGCTCACAAGCTAGTAAAAAAACTTGCCGATATTAGAAAGAAAAATAAAAAATTAATGCCATATCTAAGACCGGATGCAAAATCACAAGTTACTGTAGAATATGATGAAAATCATAAACCATTAAGAATTGATGCGGTTGTAATCTCTACACAACATGATGGAAATGTAAGTCAGAAAAAAATAAAAACCGATGTAATTAAAAATGTAATACAAACAGTTATTCCCGCAAAACTATTGGATAAAAAAACAAAATATTTTGTTAATCCAACCGGAAGATTTGAAATTGGCGGACCTCACGGAGACAGCGGTTTAACTGGTAGAAAAATTATTGTTGATACTTATGGCGGCTGGGCACCTCACGGCGGCGGAGCATTTTCCGGAAAAGATCCTTCCAAAGTTGATAGAAGCGCAACTTATGCAGCACGTCATATTGCAAAAAATGTTGTTGGTGCAAAATTAGCACAAGAATGTTTGGTTCAATTAGCATATGCAATTGGAGTTGCCGAACCGGTTTCTATTTTTGTTGATACTAAAGGAACCGGAGTAATTTCCGATAATGAAATTTCTGAAATGATAAAAAAAGAAGTTGATCTTACACCGAAAGGAATAATCAGCAGATTAAACTTGCGAACACCTATTTATCAAAATACAACTGCTTATGGTCATTTTGGAAGAGATGGATTTTCTTGGGAAAAATTAGACTTAGTAGAAAAATTTAAAAAGTATAAGAAAGGTTAAAAATGAGCGAAGTAAAAAATGAAGTAGAATATATTCCTTATAAAGTAAAAGATATTTCTCTTGCAGAATGGGGAAGAAAAGAAATTAGATTAGCAGAAGCTGAAATGCCCGGCTTAATGACTTTGAGAGAAAGATATAAAAACTCAAAACCATTAAAAGGTGCAAGAATTGCCGGTTGTTTGCATATGACAATTCAAACCGCAGTATTAATTGAAACTCTTATTGAGCTTGGTGCAGATGTAACTTGGTCATCATGCAATATTTTTTCAACACAAGATCATGCCGCTGCTGCAATTGCTGCTGCCGGAATTCCGGTTTACGCTTGGAAAGGTATGAATGCCGAAGAATTTGATTGGTGTATTGAACAAACTTTATTTTTTGGTGAAGAAAGAAAACCATTAAATATGATTTTAGATGACGGCGGCGATTTAACAAATATGGTTTTAGATAAATTCCCGGAATTAGTAAATAGTGTTAAGGGAATTTCCGAAGAAACTACAACCGGTGTTCATAGGCTTTATGATAGAGTAGAAAATGGTACTTTACCAATTCCCGCAATAAATGTAAATGATTCGGTAACAAAATCTAAATTTGATAATAAATATGGATGTAGAGAATCCTTAGTTGATGCTTTGCGAAGAGCAACTGATTTAATGATGGCTGGTAAAGTTGCTGTCGTAGCTGGTTACGGAGATGTTGGAAAAGGTTCGGCAGAATCTTTAAGAAATGCTGGAGTTCGAGTTATTGTTGCTGAAATTGATCCGATTTGCGCACTTCAAGCAGCAATGGAAGGATATGAAGTTAAGAAATTTTTAAAAGCTGTTCCAGAAGCAGATATTATTGTAACCGCAACCGGAAATAGAGATATAGTAAAAGCCGAAGCTTTTTCCTTAATGAAAGATAAATCTGTAGTTTGTAATATTGGACATTTTGATAATGAAATTGATATGGCTTGGTTAAACAAAAATTATGGACATACAAAAGATACAGTAAAACCCCAAGTTGATATTTACAATTTAGATGGTAAAGAAATTATTATTCTTGCAGAAGGAAGACTCGTAAACTTAGGTTGCGCAACCGGTCATCCATCTTTTGTAATGAGCAATTCTTTTACAAATCAAACTTTAGCACAAATAGAACTGTGGAATAATTCTGATAAATATGAAAACAAAGTTTATATGCTGCCAAAACATTTAGATGAAGAAGTAGCAAGACTTCATTTAGAAAAAGTTGGAGCTGAATTAGATACTTTAACAGAAGATCAAGCTAAATATATTGGAGTTACGGTTCAAGGTCCATTTAAACCAGATTATTATAGATATTAATATCCTAAATCAAACATTCCATATTTCTAAAACATGGAATGATTTTTCAGCACTACAAATTTCTTCTCACTTTCTAAATTGATGTAGAACACAACAATCCAGATTTTATCCACCTAATTAGTATCAAAAATAAACATTTTATATCCAATTTCGGGCGGGGGACTTGTGGAATCAAAAAATACTTCTTATTTCATATTATTCTTAATTGTTGTTGCGGTATCATTCCTAGCCTTTGCAAGCTATGAAACTGGATACAAAAAATCTAAAAATAATTGGGGTTCGCTATTAATGACTATGAGAATGGACAGCAATTTTGTTACAACCGGTTTATATGAAGAATTACCTGGAAACGTTAGAAAAACAGTTCAATTTTATATTGAAGATGCACCAACTGTTGTTAAAGACGTTAAACTTTTTGCCGAAGTAAAATATATAACTGTTGGGAATGAAGTTATTAATGTTGAAAACGGAATGATTTGGAATATTTTAAAAAATAATAGAGTATTTAAAAGAAAATTTGAAGATAAAAACGAAAATAATAAATCAAAATCAAACGATGAAAAAATTCCAAACTCTCAATTAGTATTAAAATAAATATATCTTTAGGGGAAATTAACTATGAACAATACAGTATTAAGTCAAATAAATAAAAATAATGTTATACTCGGTGCAGATTTTTTTACTTCACCGCAACGTAATTTATTTAAAAGTATTTATGATGTAAAAACTCAGAATGCAATAGTTTTAGTTAACTTAACAAGAGCAACGGTTAGTGAATCTAAAGACTTTGCCGAGTATGTTGAAAAAACAATTGATGAAGGTAAAACAAAAATTATTATAGATTTTGAAAATGTGTATTTCATGGATTCAATCTTTTTTGGAACATTAGTAAAATATCTTAAAAAAGTAAGCAGAATGAACGGTTATATAAAATTAATTGTTGATCACAAAAGCAAACCGGAATTATTATCTATATCCGTATTCGATGGAGTATTTGAAATTTATCCAAATCTTTTTGAAGCTCTGAACGGTAAACTAAATTAAAGTCTCTTTTTCGGATCGGGCAAAGCCAAAATGCTCTCTCCTAAAGATCATTTTGTCCGATCCTCGATTTTTTCAATTCATTTCATTCCATCAAATCATTTGTTCTATTTTCTTTTTAATGATATATTGCACTTCAAATTCTTCAATTTTGTACTTTTGTAAACAAAATTTTAACTTTGGATAAAAGTTATGTTAGAAAAAGAAATTCAAAATATTATTGAAATTAACTCCGGGAAGATTAAATATCTTGGTGAAAAATTTCCGTTGTTTGAACTTCAAAATGTAAAATTACATCCGGCAATAATTAAATATATTTTGAGTAGTGTTGATTTTCAATTCCAAATTGAAAAACAATTTATCCAAAAAAATTCCAAGTTTGATTACTCCGGCGAAAAAATTGAAAAACTTTTTAGTTTAATTTCTCGTGAGTTAAAAAAAGAAAAAGAATTTTCATTCATTTACATAAATGAATTATTAAAAGAAGCAGTAAAGTTTAACGCAAATTTTTTAGCAAAACCAAATACAACATTATTAAATTTTATTTTTGATGATAAACGAGAAATTTCAACAACAGAAATAAATTCGAAATTAAAGTTTGCATATTATTATAAATACATTTCAAAACTTGTTCAGTCATTTTTAAGTAAAAAGAAAACACAAACAATTAGCAGAAAAGAATTTGCATTTCTGTTAAATAAAATTGATCAAATCACAAAAAAGAATCATCTTCAAAATTTGATTAATACTGCATTGAATTCGATGGTTAATTTTTTTGATCAAACAAATTTTCCGCAAAATGAATTTCCATTTGATGTAATACAAATGTTTTTTGAAGAAAAGGAATTGAGCAATTTTTCACAAAGATTAAATTTGCAATTTGAATATAACAAACCGCATAAACTGAATTTAAGCGATGTGCAAAAATTATTTATTTCTGATTTTGACGGAATCGAAATTACCGAAGAAAACAATTTAGAATTGATCGAAAATAATATCAATTTGGAAGAAAATAAAATTGCTGATATTGAGGAAATTAAAGAGGAAGTTTTAATTCCTTTAAATGTTAATACGGAAATTATCGAAGAAAAAAATATAGATACAAATGAAAATAGGTTTTTTGGACTTGAAAATTCTGATGAGCAAAAAATTGAATTAATTAAAACAAATACTGAAAATAATTTATCACAAAAAACTGAAATTACAACTGAAGAAAATAGTGAAAATAAATTAAATGAAATTAGTTTCGCTTCTGAAAAAACAGAAATAGAAAATATTGAAATTGGAAAACCGGATTGTGAAAAAGATATATCAAAAAAAATTATTGAACAAAATCTTCCAGTAAATCTTGAATTGTCAAACGGTAAACCCGATATAAAAAAAATAGTTAGAAATTTAATTGATGTAAATTCAATATTTAATTCACTTCTTTCAAATCCTTTACCATTTGAAAAGGGGAATCAGTTTAAAGAAATAAATCTTTCTGAAATTGTAAATTCATCTTTATATCAATTTGATATTACAAACATTAGTGAGAATCTCCTTGTTGATGTTCCGACGGATGAACAATATTTGGGAATTGTAGAAGATAAATCAAACTATGATTTTGTAGATTCAAATGAACAAATTGAATCAATAATTCTTGGTTCAGAAATTCCAATTGAAGAAGAAAAAATAATTTCGGAAAGTAAATTAACAGAAGTTGAAAGTAGAATTTTAGAACAAAATGAAGAAATTGATTTCAACTCTAAAATTGATGAAATAATTAAAAATGAAAATTTTGAAAATGAATTTTTGCAAAATAATTTGCACACAAATATTGATGATTTAGATAATGATGAAATTCAAGATATGGATAATTTAATTGATGATGAAAAATTAAAACTAAATGATGACGATGAAGTGACCGAAGTTTTTACCGATCTAACATATTTAGAAAAAGATGAAGTTGAAGAAAAAAATGTAAATGAAAAAATTGAAAATGTAATTCAAAACCAAATAGAAAATTTATCACAAGATTTCCAAGAAAATTTTACTGATTCTCAAACCGGCGTTAAAGTTATTTTCTCATCTTTTCAAGAACTTGTATCAACAAAGGAAATGACCAATATTATCGGAACTATGTTCGATTATGATATGGAAGATTATTATGGAATTGTTAGAAAAATTTCAAACGCATTTGATGAAAGAGAAGCGCTTGAAATTACTAATAATTATTGCAGAAATAATCATATTGATTTAATGCATGATGATGTTATAGAATTTAAAACTTATATTACCGACTATTTTACTCAATCCCAATAAATCATGTTTATAGATTACGCAGAAATATTTGTAAAAGCCGGAAACGGTGGAAATGGTTCCGTGTCTTTCCGAAGGGAAAAATACGTTCCCAAAGGCGGACCATCCGGCGGAAATGGCGGAAAAGGCGGAGATGTTATTATCAAAGTTGATACAAATCTTCATACCTTGTTAGATTTTAAATATCAAAGAAAATATTTAGCTGAAAATGGAAATAACGGTGAAAAATCTTTAAAGGATGGAAAAGGCGGTTCCGATTTAATAATAAAAGTACCAAAAGGAACTTTAATTATTGATAAAAATGAAGAAAAAATTCTAGCTGATTTAAATGAAGATAATTCTGAAATAGTAATTGCTAAAGGCGGAAGAGGCGGAAAAGGAAATAGTAATTTTGCAACTTCAACAAATCAAGCTCCGCGTTTTGCGGAAAGCGGAAAACCCGGCAGTGAATTAAATATTGCTCTCGAATTAAAATTAGTTGCGGATATTGGTTTGGTAGGATTTCCTAATGCGGGAAAATCTACATTAATTTCAACAATTTCTGCCGCAAGACCCAAAATTGCGGATTATCCATTTACAACATTAAAACCAAATTTGGGAATAGTTCAGTACAAAGATTTTCAAAGTTTTACCGTGGCAGATATTCCGGGAATTATTGAAGGCGCACATTTAGGAAAAGGATTAGGACATGAATTTCTAAAGCATATTGAACGAACTGAAATTTTATTAATTCTTATCGATTCAACTTCAGAAAATATTTCCAAAGATTATAAAATTTTATTAAACGAATTAAACAAATACAGCAAAATATTATTCGGGAAAAAGAAAATTATCGGCATTTCTAAAATTGATTTAATTGAACCGAAAATATTAGAAAAATTAAAAAAGAAATTACAGAAAACATTTTCAGAAGAAATAATATTTTTTTCATCAGCCTCAAAAATTAATATTTCTGAATTGATTGACAGATTATGGGCAAATTTAAACCCTTAAATAAATTTTCATTAATTCTTAATCTATCCCTTTTTGCATTTCTCACCATTTTAATTGGAATTATAAGTTTAACAATCGGGACTGTAGAAATTTCATTTTGGGAAACAATTAATACGCTTTTGGGAAATTCAGCACATGAAAAATTTAATCAGATAATTTTTCAAATCAGATTGCCAAGAATTTTATTTGCAATTTTGGTTGGGGGTGGTTTATCAATTACCGGAACAGTTTTTCAAGCGATTTTGATGAATCCTTTGGCCGAACCATACATTTTAGGAATTTCTAGCGGTGGAACATTTGGTGCAATTTTAGCAATTCTAATTGGTTTAACGTTTCTCGGAACTCAAATATTTGCTTTTCTAGGTGCGTTAACTGTTATGTTTTTGGTTTTTTTTCTGGGGAAAAGATTTGGTGAAATTAATGGAAATATTCTTCTTTTATCCGGCGTAATGATTGGTGCATTCTTTTCTGCGGCAATTTTACTTTTGGTAATATTTTTAGATAGTTCTTTAAGAACAGCCGTTTTTTGGATGATTGGAAGTTTATCATTTGCAAATTCAGAAAATTTAATTTTTGTTGCAATAATCGTATTAATAATTTCAGTTTTTCTTTCAATAAATTCAAATAAATACAATATTCTTGCTTTGGGTGATGAAAGCGCAAAAAGTTTGGGAATAAATTCGAGTAGAGAAAAAAAAATAGCATATTTTGCTTCAAGTATTTTAATCGGAATTGTAGTTTCTGTAAGCGGAATAATTGGATTTGTTGGATTAACCATTCCTCATTTATGCAGATTAATTTGGGGAAATGATAACAGAAAAATTGTTCCAATTTCTTTTTTTGTTGGGGCAATATATTTAACAATTGCAGATACAATAGCAAGAATTGCAGTTTCTCCGGCAGAATTACCGGTTGGATCTGTTACAGCAATTATTGGTGCTCCGATTTTTATATTTTTACTTAGAAGAACAACACGTATTTTATAGATCAACTTACTTGAAAATAGAAGTTAAATTCCATATTTTTAACGTTCTGTAAAAAACAAAGTGGCGAGGTAGCTCAGTAGGTTAGAGCAGTGGAATCATAATCCACGTGTCGGGGGTTCGAATCCCTCCCTCGCTACAAATAAATTGAGGAAAATATGTATACGTTATTAATTACTATTTCAATTATTATTTCTGTTTTATTGGTTATTGTAGTTCTTTTACAAGCCAGCAAAGGTGATGGATTATCCGGAACAATTGGTGGAGCTGCCGGCGGATTTGGAACCGTTTTTGGTGCAAGAAGAACAGCAGATTTTTTAAGCAAAGCTACATGGTGGTTAGGCGGATCATTATTGGTTTTAGCTGTTGTTATAAATTTATTTTTCTTACCAGGTCAATCAACTTCCAGCGAAAGAGAAAGTATAATTCAAAGTTCTGGTGCAAGAAATGTTCCTTCAACAACTACATTACCACCGGCAAATACAAATAATCAAAATTCAGAATCTAAACCGGCAAATTAAATTTTAATAAAAGGGGAAATTTATTTTCCTCTTTTATTTTGATAATTCCATCAAAATTTTATCTTCAATATCTTTGTAATAGTAAGAACTTTTCGTTTTGTATTCCATAATTATACTAACAATATAATCAGTATTATCTGAATTTTTAAGATAACCGGAAAGTGCAGTTACACCATTTAAAGTTCCGGTTTTTCCTCTAAAATTATCTTTCAAAAATTTAAAATTACTTCTATCTCTTAAAGTTCCGTCAATTCCGTAAATTGCCAAAGAATTGTAAAAATCATTAAAGTAAATTTTGTCTTTATAAATTTTGTATAATAATCGTGATATTGATCCCGTTGTAATTGTGTTAAATCGTGAAATTCCGGAACCATCAACAACTGCAGTTTGATCATCAATAACATTATCTTCTTCAAATGTTGTAAGGATTGCTTGGGTAGCGTAAAATGAATTTCCTTCTTCTCCACTAAAAAATGCTCCAACGGATTTAAATAAACATTCTGCCAAATAATTATTGCTGTTTTTATTTATGAGAGAAATAAGTTTGTTAATGTGTAATTCTTTGGATGTAATTTCCGTAAGGTTATTTGGAGATTTTCCGAATGTACTTTTGCCCAAAATCTTTATTCCATTTTTAAACAATTTTTCTCTTAGTAAAAGTGAAATAAATAATGGCGGATTATCAACATTTACAACATAACTGCTTTGAGTGGATTTTTTTCTTAATCCACCGGAAATTTTTAAACTAATTTTTTCATTTCCGCATATTAAATTAAATGACGGTTGAGATCTTAATTTTGTTACTTTTGCGAACATTTCAACATCAATAAACGGTGCATCCGGAGAAATAGAATATTTTAATTTAGTACCAATTTTACCTTTTGATGATAAAGTTACAACAATTTGATTTCGATTTAACACAAGCGCAGAAATTGGCGGAAGTTTTACATTTGCATGTTCATCAACAATCCATTCGTCTCTCATATATAAATTATCAAAATAAGTATCATCTGCAATTATATTTCCGGTAATTTCAGAAATTCCAATTTCTTTCAAATTCAGAATTAAAGAATCAAGATCATTTTCCGTAAAAGTAGAATTTCCATAACCTTTTATATACAAATTTCCATTTATTATTGAATCTGTAAAATCGGAATCTTCAGAAAGAAGTTGAGTTTCAAATAAATGTTGATTTCCCATTAAATAAAGAGCACCGGCAGTTGTAAATAATTTTGTGTTTGATGCGGGAATCAAAGGAACTGAGTTGTTTTTCTCAAAAAATAGTTTGCCGGTATTTGCATTAATTATACTTACTGCAATTTTTGTTGATGATGGAATTGCGGAAATAATTTGCTGAATTTTTTTAATTGATTGCGCACTTAATGATAAATTAAAAATTATTAGAAAGTGAAAGTAAAAAAAAAGTTTTTTCATGATTCTTAAAATTGTGTTCGGAAAATTAGTAAAATTCATAAAGAATATTTCGATTTAACATAATTTTTGCTATAAAGTTCATTAATTTGAATATATATTTAATTTTCTTTATCAACTATGGAAATAAAATGAAAAATAATAATCTTCCAATAAAAGCTTACAGAAATATTGATTTTTTAACTTCGCAAGATGCAAGAATTATTAGAATATTATCGGAATTTTTAGAACCAAAATCGAGGTTTAACAAATTTAATATTGTTGATACAATTGTGTTTTTTGGTTCTGCAAGATTAAAATCTGGAAAAGATGCAAAAAAGAGTTTGAGAACTTTTCTAAATGAAACTTCAGAAAAAAGTAAAAATTATTCAAAAAATTTGAAAAAGTTAGAAAATTTAGTTCGTATGTCAAAATATTATGAAGATGCAGTTGAACTTTCTAAAAGATTAACAACTTGGTCAATGAATTTATCAACCAGCAAAAAAAGATTCATAATTTGCAGCGGCGGCGGACCCGGAATTATGGAAGCCGCAAATAAAGGCGCAAAACTTGCCGGCGGTGAATCAATTGGATTAAATATTAGCATTCCATATGAGCAATTCGTAAATAAATATGTTAATAAAGATTTAGCTTTTGAATTTCATTACTTTTTTATGAGGAAATTTTGGTTTGCTTATTTAGCAAAAGCATTAATTGTTTTTCCTGGCGGATTTGGAACTGTTGACGAGTTTATGGAAATATTAACTTTAGTACAAACCGGAAAAATTAAAAAAGATATGAAAGTTATTGTTTATGACGAAAATTACTGGAAAAGTATAATAAATTTTCAAGCATTTATTGAAAACGGAATGATTGACGAAAGTGATTTGAATTTGTTCGATTTTTGTAATTCTGTTGATGAAGTATTTAATAAGATTGTAAGTTATTTTGAAAAACATTATTTGAATAAATAAAAAATCCAGCTTTTGCTGGATTTTAACTTAATTCTGATTTTTCAAATTCTCTTTATATGCGCGTCTTTTAGCTTTAATTCTTTCCATTCGTTTTTCAATTGAAGGCTTTGTAAAGAAAGTTCTTTTCTTGAATTCCTTTAGAACACCGGATCTTTCATATTTTTTCTTAAATCTCTTTAATGCTCTATCAATGTTTTCGTTTTCCGAAATATTAATTCCAACCAATTAAATTCACCTGCCTTCGTTTTTGGTTTGCTTTTTAAGTTATAAAAAATTTGAACAGTAAAATAAGCAGAAAATTAGTTTTTTCAAATAATATTAATCGAAAATAATGCCGTTTCCGTAAGTTTTAATTCCGCTTTCAAGATTATAAATAAATCCGTTTATTACATTAAATATCAATTTTCCGTTTTTCCAAATTGTAAAATTTGCACTTTTTTGATATCCTGGTTCTAAATCAATATTATTTTCATTTATTAAAATGTTTAAAGGAATTTCACTGAAATCAAAATTTTTCGGAATATATTTAACTTTTATAAAACCAATTCCTTTTTTTATTAGTTCATCAAAATTGAGTTTTGTAAAATCGGAATCAATTTCGGTAAAAATTTGTGATTCCTTAATTTCACATCCAGAAAGATCAAATTCCTCATAACCGTAAAAAATTGATAAATCTCCCCAATCTTCAATTTTGCTCACAAAATACGAATTTGTGTTATTAGAAATTTGTTCTTCATTATTAATTCCAACATCAACCAAATAATTTTTTCCGTTTTTAATAATTGTGAGATTTTTTAGTAAAACATCAAAAAGCAATTTATCGTTAAATGGAATAGAATGATATTTTTCAATTTCAGCATTTTTGTAAGTTTTTTTTGCAATAGAATTTAATCCACTTAAAATTGCAGTAAAATTTAATTTACGCACAAATTGTTTTTCGGTATCATTTTTCCACCCGCCGGATTCTATAAGAACTGAACCGGTTCCCCATTTTATAAAATTATCTCCAAACGCACGCGGTTCAAAATCATCATTGTATTTTGCAATGTGTCCGGGAATATATTTATTTAAACTCTCAAACATTCTCACAATTAATTTCATTGTGTTTGATCTTACTTCATTTATTTCTTTTTCATAATTGAAAGCAGGAGCTAAAAAAGAAATTGTTGCCGATTTATAACTTTTTCCAGAAGTATATCTTGTGCTTTGATCATGAAGATTAAAAGCAAATTTCGGATTTAAACTATCACGCACAGATTTTAAAATTTGTGATTCGGGAAATTGCAAACGAAGTGCATCTCTGTTTAAGTCAATATCCAAAGCATTTCTTCGCTGATATTTTTCTGCACCATCCGGATTTAACATTGGAATAAAATAAATTTTTAAACTGTCCAAAATTTCTTTGCGGAAATTTTTTAATTCATCATTTGAGCTGAAAAAATTAAAAATATCAAACAAAGCCATTGTTGCAGTTGATTCATCGCCGTGCATTTGCGACCAAATTAAAACTGTTGTTTTTCCTTTACCAATAGATAAAAGATAAATTTCTTTTTCTTCAATTGATTTTCCGGCAATATCAACTTTGAAATTTTTATTTAATTTTATTTTTTCAATTTGTGATTTGAGTTGGGAATGAGTGAAATTTTTTTTGTTAAATTCCGCTGATTTATATTTTGAATAATTTTCGTAAATGATTTGAGAAAAATCAGTTTGAGCCATAATTGAATTAAAAAAAAGAAAAGTTAAAAGTAATATTAAGAATATTTTCATCTCTAATTCCTTCAAATTTTGTAGTTGTTTAAAAATCTTAATAATTAACGAATAATATATTGAACAATTTTTATTTAATTCATAGGAATTTTTCTATAAATTAGAAGCTAATTTATATTGAAGTATGGGAAAAATAATTTCAGTAACAACTCCCAAAGGCGGAGAAGGAAAAACTACAACGGCTGTAAATTTAGCCGTAGCATTTGCGCAAAGCGGAAAACGGACTTTATTAATTGATTTAGATCCTTCCGGGCAATGTGCGCCAACTCTTGGTTTAAAATCTTCCCAAATTTCCGGTGATTTGTTAGATGTTCTTACTTTTGAAAAAGCATTTAAAAGTGTAATTCATAAAACTTTTGATAATAATTTAGATTTTATTCCAATGCGCCAGCTTGATTATCAAGCAGAAGTGAAACTTTCTAATATTACTTCGGATGAATTAATTCTTAAAAGTGTGTTAGATTCGGAAATATATTCATATCATTATATAATATTTGATTGTCCGCCCTCGCTAATTGGAACAACTACAAATATTTTAATGATTGCAGATTCTGTAATAATTCCGGTTAGAGCTGCAAGATCTTCATTAAATGAAGTTGCAAGAGTGATGAAACATATTGATTTGGTTAGAATGAAATATAATTCAAACTTAAAAGTTGAAGGAATTCTTCTTACAATGTATGAGCAGAATACAAAAGCCGCATATTATGCAAAAAAAGTTTTATTAAGAGAATTTCCGAATTTCTTATTTCAATATGTAATTCCAAAAAATGTGGAAGTTTCGGAATCAACATTTCATAGTGTACCAATTCTTGTTTATAATCCGGAAGCAAAAGCTTCTGTTGCGTATAGAAAATTAGCTGATGAACTTATTGGAAGAAATTCTGTTCATCTAATTTAAGCAGCAGTTGCAGTTTCTAAATTCGAATAAATATCAAAAATCTTATCAAGTTTTGTAATTCTAAAAATTGTTAATTGTCTAATATCTTTAACAACAATATCAACTTTTGATTTATAATTTTTATTAAACGAAATTATTGTGCTCAAAAATGTTGAATCAATAAAATTGCACGAACTTAAATCAAAGATTATATTGTTTTTAGAACTATCCAAAAACATTTTGAGAAAATTTTTAAATAATTCAGATTCGTTTGCAGTTGCTCTAATTAAATTTATATGAACAATTATTTTTTGGTTTATTTCTGATTTTGTAAACATATTTGTTGAATTTGGTGTAATCCAAGATTGATTTAAAAATTCTTTTCTTTCAAATAAATTGGTTTCCATTTCTCTCTCCTTTATATCTTTTCCTAAAGATTAACAGCCAATTTATTGAATAGAAAAATTTAAATTGTGATTCAAATCAATTTAAAATTTACTTTCTGTTTCGTAATGGTTTAAAATTTTCCAAAATCCAATTTTTCAGAAGTTTTTTGAAATTAATACATTAATCCAATATTAATTGTTAAAGTAACTTGCTGAATATTTTTTTCAAAAGTTCCGTAATATTGCTCAATTCCTTCACCAAAAAGCTGATGGTAATAATAACGAATATTAATTCCGGTCAAATTATTAACATTTGTGCCAAAATTTGCACCAAATCCAACATAACCGCCAATTCCATATTTAGCTTGAGCATAACCGAGCGAATTGAAAAATTCTCTTGGAGCTGGAGTTGTAATAAACATTGTAGGACCAATTGCAGCAGAAATATATGGTCTTAAATTATCGGTGAGAGATTCATAAAATAATCTATATTGAATTCCAACATTTAGAGGAAGTAAGTATAGTCTGTTTTTCTTTCCATAAATTGGAAGCGGATAACCAAAAATATCATATCGTTCAATTTCTCGCTCATGTTTGGATTCTGAAATTGAGAAATCAGAAAATACAGTCAAAGTATTAGTTAAACTATGTCTGTAAAAAGCCCCAAGTCCAAAACCACCCTCTCCAATCATTAAATCTAAACCAAGCGCATTATCCGGAAAATCTATATTTGGTTTTTCTTCGCCAAGCTGTCCAATTTTTTGGGAATAATTTATTACAAAAGGAATGATCAAAAAAAATAAAAGAAATTTTTTCATGGTTTTCTCAAAATTGCTTACATTTTAAAATATACAATTATTTGGAAAAATCAACACAATAATTATACAATAGAAGTTCAAAAATCCATGCAAAATTTGGGGACAATATGGCAGTAAATTTGGAGATAAAAGTTAAGTTAGAAACATTTGATGAAATTTTAAAAATTCTTTCTGAAAAAAATGTTTTCCAAAATCAAACAATTTTACAAAAAGATATTTATTATAAAATTCCGGCTGGACTTTTAAAATTGCGAAAGCATAATGATGGGTATGAATTAATTAAATATCAGCGGAATGAAAAAGATGGTGAAAGATGGAGCAATTATTTTGTTTTAAATATTTCCGGAGAAACTGTTGAAAATTATTTTGATGATATTTTTGAAACCGAAACAGTTGTAGAAAAAATACGTGAATTATACATTTACAAAAGCACAAGAATTCATTTGGATGAAGTTAAAAATTTAGGAAAATTTATAGAATTAGAAACTGTTGTTAAAAATATTTCTCAAGTTGAAGCAAAAACAGAGTTTGATGAAATTGTGAAATTTTTAGAATTGGATTTTGAAAATCAAATTAAAAAATCTTATAGAGATTTGATTTTAGAAAAATAAAATAGAACACAGAAAACGCAGAAGAAATTGATAATCACTCAAAAAACAATGAGAATCTTTTTTTCAGTGTCATCTGCGTTCTATTTTTCAATATTATAAAATTATTTATTTTGTGCTGCAATTAAATTTAATGCGCTACCGGCTTTAAACCATTCAATTTGATTTGCATTAAATGTATGATTTAACATTACTTCATCGGTTGTTCCATCAGAATGTTTCATAATCATTTTTACTTGTGAACCGGGAGCTAAATTTTTTACACCAAGCAAGCTGATTTTATCATCTTCTTTTACTTTATCATAATCTGCGGGATTATCAAAAGTTAACGGAAGCATTCCTTGTTTCTTCAAATTAGTTTCGTGAATTCGTGCAAAACTTCTAACAATAATAGCTTTACCGTTTAAGAATCTTGGTTCCATTGCTGCATGTTCACGAGATGAACCTTCGCCATAATTTTCATCACCAACAACAACCCAGCCCAAACCTTCTGCTTTATATTCACGGGCAACTTTACTTACATTTTTATATTCTTCAGTGAAAACATTTTTCACTTCCCCAGCTTTATCAGTAAATGCATTTATTGCACCCAAAAATAAATTATCTGAAATGTTATCTAAATGTCCGCGGAATTTTAGCCAAGAACCAGCCATAGAAATATGATCGGTTGTACATTTACCTTTTGCTTTTAACAATAATGGTAATTCGATAAAATCATTTCCATCCCATTCATTAAATCTTTCTAAAAATTGAAGTCTTTTACTTTCAGGTTTTATAATTACTTCTGTGTTATAAAATTTTTCGGATGGAGCTATAAAGCCTTCCAAATCTGGCTTAAATCCATCTTTCGGCAATTCATCTCCATAAGGAGAATCTAATTTTATTTCTTCACCTTTATCATTTACCAAAACATCAGTTTCAGGATTAAATGTAATTTTTCCGGCAATTGTTAAAGCTGTTGTTATTTCGGGAGATGCAACAAAAGCTAATGTATTAGGATTTCCGTCTTGGCGTTTTGCAAAATTTCTGTTGAATGAAGTTACAATGCTGTTTCTTTTTTGTTCGGGATTATCCATTCTTTGCCACATTCCAATGCAAGGTCCGCAAGCATTTGAAAGAACAACTCCGCCAAAATCCGTAAGAGTTTTTAATTGTCCATCGCGTTCAATTGTTGCTCTAACTTGCTCAGAGCCCGGAGTGATTGTGAATTGTGATTTTGCCTTTAATCCTTGTGACATTGCTTGTTTTGCAATATTTGCAGCGCGGTCAATATCTTCATAACTTGAATTTGTGCAGCTTCCAATTAATCCAACACTTAGTTCTTCCGGAAAATCATTTTCTTTTGCTGTTTCTTTCATTTTTGAAATTGGAATTGCACGATCCGGAGTGTATGGTCCATTCAAGTGAGGTTCAAGTTCGCTTAAATTAATTTCTATAATTTGATCAAAATATTTTTCGGGATTTTCATAAACTCCATCATCGGCAGTTAAAAGTTTTGCGTGTTGTGTTGCTAATTCCGCAACATCTACGCGATCGGTAGCTTTTAAATATGCTGCCATTTTTTCATCGAAAGCAAAAGTAGAAGTAGTTGCTCCAATTTCTGCGCCCATATTGCAGATTGTTCCTTTTCCGGTACAAGAAATTGATTTTGCACCTTCACCAAAATATTCCACAATTGCACCGGTTCCACCTTTTACGGTTAAAATTCCGGCAACTTTTAAAATCACATCTTTTGGTGATGTCCAACCCGAAAGTTTTCCGGTTAATTTTATTCCAATTAATTTTGGCCATTTCAATTCCCAAGCCATTCCAGCCATAACATCAACAGCATCTGCACCACCAACTCCAATTGCAATCATTCCCAATCCGCCGGCATTTGGTGTGTGAGAATCTGTTCCAATCATCATTCCGCCAGGAAATGCATAATTTTCTAAAACTACTTGGTGAATAATTCCGGCTCCTGGTTTCCAAAATCCAACACCAAATCTTTTTGAAATGCTTTCTATAAAATTATAAACTTCCTCATTTTCATCCTTTGCTCTTGCTAAATCTGCTACGGCTCCAACTTGCGCTTGAATTAAATGATCGCAGTGAGATGTAGAAGGAACTGCAACACTTTTTCTTCCAGAATGCATAAATTGCAAAAGAGCCATTTGCGCTGTTGCATCTTGCATTGCAACTCTATCCGGAGCTAAATCCACATAATCTTTTCCACGAATAAATTCTTTTTTTGTTGGTTCCCATAGATGAGCATATAAAACTTTTTCGGAGTAAGTCATTGGTCTGCCTAAAACTTCTCGGGCAGAATCTTGTTTACTTTTCATATTTGCATAAACTTTTTGAATCATATCAAAGTTTGCAGTCATTTATATTCTCCTAACTTTTTAAATAATTTTTTTAAAGTTAACTAATTTCCAAATATTTTTCTTTAGAATATAAAATAAACTGAATGTAAATATGTTTTAAGAAAATAAAATTTCGCAGAATTTTTACTCACAATTTTAAAATAAGTGAAGTTTTATGTGACATCGAATATATTTTAATTCAATTGAAAACTATTCTTCCACACAAACTTCTTTATTCTTAATTGCGATAACTGTTTTATAAAAAATTATTCCAATTGCCAAAGTTAGAATTATCAATAAACTAATTGATAAATATGAAAAAAATACGAAATGAGTTTGATGATACATTAAAATAGTTGCAATTGTAATTGCAGATAACGGGAATGAATAAGCCCACCATGAAAAATAAAATTTAATTTTACCAAACATTTTTATCTGAAAAAAAAGCAGCAATGTTAAGAAAAGTGCAAAGTAATAAAGTATTTTTGAGAATTCATTTACTTCTCCACTTAGTTTAAAATAGGAAATAAAACCAACTGCCGGCGGTGCAATTAAAATAAATAATGTAGGAAGCAATCTTTCAGGCAAAGGATGATGAAATATAATTCGATTGAAAAATATCACCATTAAAATTATCCAGAAGAAAAATCCAATTGAAAAGAAGAACCAAGAAATTTCACTTGAAAAAAAATCTGTACCGGAAATTGGTACCAAAATATTCCCAACAGCAGGTATAAACCAAGCTGGATTCATATGTAAAATTTCAAAATGTGTGTGCTGAATCCAAATTGAAATTATTTTGAGTGTTAGTAAAAGCTGTCCAATTGTACCAATAATCCAAAGAGTTTTTGAAACTGTAAAATCAATTTTAACCAATGCCACACTAAGCATTATAAAGCTGATTGAAATTGTTGGGAAAAAACTTAGTTTAATTGGATGATTAAATTCATTTAAAACTTCTGATCTAAACTTTACAGTTTTAAGAAAATAAATTATTAGAATTACCAGAAATATTAAAATTGTAAGTGCTAAAATAATTGAGCTTACTTTAATTGGATTATGTAAAAAAGTTTCGCTTCTTTGAAGTGCTAAAGTAAATCCGGTTAAGCCTAAGATTATAGAGAAAAAATTGATTGGGAAATTTTTGAGTCGTTCCATTTAAAAAACTTTATAAGTTAAAATAGATACGATGATTAAAAACTTAAAATGTTTCTGGAAATTCTGAAAAATTAAAAATTTATTTTTTGGGTTTACTTTTATTTAACATATATTCATACACTAATATAAATGGAACTGAGATAAAGACTTAAAACCACTATAAAAAAGAAAATAATATTTTTTTACAATAGAATAGTAATTTTACATTAATCAAAATAATGGTTTTAGTTATTAGATAAAGCTAAAAGCTCGTCTTTTTTTTATAGATAGATTGATAAATCATATTGCCAAATGTTAGCTGTATACATGATAAAAAATATATCTAAATGAATATTATCTTAATTATTGGAATATTTGAATCGTTAGTTTTGGCACTCTTATTATTCTTAAAGAAGAATAGAACCATTTCGAACAATTTATTAGCCTCATTTTTTGTTATTTATGGCATAAATATCTTAACTGCATATATTGAAATTATCAATCAAAAACAAGGATATCCTTATCCCGCATTAATTATGCTTACCCCGGCTTTTTTATTGCTGCATGGTCCTTTGCTATGGTTGTATATAAAATCACTTCAAGGTTCAAGAAATATTATTAGGAAATATTTATTTCATTTCCTTCCATTTGTATTATTCATATTTAACCTTTCAATAAGATTTTGGTTTATCCCAGATGAGGAGAAAATTGGGTTGATGACAAGTGAATCTTTTCAATTACGCTGGACTTATTTTTTATTTGTATTAGTTATTGCCGTTTCAATTCCAACTTATCTATTCTTTGGATTAGTCGAACTAAACAGAATTCAGAAAAGGGTAAAAGAATTTTATTCAACTATGGATAACAATAATCTAAATTGGTTAAGAAATTTGGTTTTTGTTGGATTAATCTTATATTCCATTTTTGGATTTCTGCATATATCAAATTTATTCTTCTCATTTATATCATATAAAGACTATCAAGAAGTTGCATTTGTAATTGCATCAGTATTTATATTAATTCTTGGTTTTCTCGGTCATAAGCAAACGACGTTCTTTAATTCTGAAAATGATTTTAAGATTATTAATTCAACAAATCTTGAAATAAACTCTAAAGTGCTGTATGATAAGTTGGAATTTTTAATGAAACGATCAAAGCCATATTTAAATCCGGATCTAACTATTTTAGATTTGGCAAATCTTATGGAAATTGACACAAGTGAATTGTCAAAATATTTGAATAAAACTATGGAGCTGAATTTTTACACTTACATAAACAAATATAGGATTCAAACATTCAAAGAATATGTTGAATCGAATAAATTCCCAGATTATAATATACTTGGAATAGCATTTGAATGTGGATTTAACTCAAAAGCTACATTTAATAGAGTATTTAAGTATTTTGAAAACACAACGCCAAAAGCTTATATACAAAGTCTCAAAAAAAATAAGACGTAATTTCCTACTTCTAAGACTTCTTTCCATTTTTCTTACCCTTTTATCTTAAACTGTACTCTTATATTTGCAAGTAAAAAGGATAGTAAAAATGTTATATGTACGAGGGATATTAATCGTTATAGTTCTATCCGGATTTGGAATAAAAAGCTTACTTACTCAAGAATTTTTAATTGATAAAAGCAAAAATGCTCCATTTAGCACAATTTTAAATGATTTATCCAACACAGATACAGTTACTAATAGTGGATTAAAAAAAGATTTAAGAAAGGGATTTGTCACCAGTTCAGTTGCTCCTTTTATTGGAATTTATGGGATTGCTTATTTTCTTGAAATTACAAGTTTCCATAACACAAGGGGTGATGTGTTATTGGGATTAGCGCACCAAAATCAAAAAACTGATGATGGTAAATTCAATGGAATATCTTTAGTAATAGGTTATCGGCAATTTCTTTATAATAAATTATGTATTACGGAAATGTTTTATCCTAATTATAACCACTTCCTATCCTCAATCGATGGAAAAACTTATAAAGGTTTTGACGGATTTAATGAGATTTCTCTCGGCTGGGAATTTGAATTTAAGTTATCTAAAAAAGTTACTTTAGCACTTACTCCACAATTTACATATGGCCAGGCACTATTTAGAACAAATCCATGGCCAAAACATAAAGATGAACTTCAAAAGATATTCTTTCCAGATGTTTATATTGGGATATCATTTTAATATTTTCTGTTTTAGTCAGATTATTGTGATTATAAATGAAAAGAAAAACAACAAACATTTGAAAAGTAATTGAGATATTTAAAATGTTGAAGTTTTTTGATTTTAAAGAGAATTGTATTAATTAAATAGATAGTATTTCGAAATTTAATATAAATGTTAAGTTCGAAATCATTGACAAGTTCATTAAAATAACAACTTTATTATTAACAAATTGATTTAAATGAAAAAAATTGCCAATTAATAGAATATTAAAGGAATTAATGCTTTTTCTTTTTCATATAGGGATTTGTTGTGATATATACTAAAGCTATTAAAAGTAAGAAAATATTCCAATGCATGAAATTATAAACAAAATGCTATTTATTGAAATTTCACAAAGTTATTTGATGCATTTGAGTTAGATATTGGAGAAAATATAAATTCGATTTATTTTAAAAATTATTATAAAAAGAAATTATTAGGTATATTTTTATTGAAAATCATAAAAGATTTCAGATAAAAAAAACGTAATAACAGTATGTTCCTTTAAAGCATAAAAAATATCTAATAAAACATACAATTAAAAATCAAACAAAATAATCTTATATGAGCTTACAATTAAGTATTACAAACAGCGTTGATTACAACGTTTGGGTAACAGAACAATTAATCATTTGGCTTAAAAAGCATTCGGAAGAATTATTGCAAAGGGAATGCCCATCAAGTTTTAACAGTATTGCAAGAACACTTAAACACATTAGCGATACTCAATTTTATTGGTCAGCAATGATACGTGGAACTGAATCACATAATTTTGAATACAATGCAACCGAAGTTAATGTTCAACAAGAAATGCAAAATTTAGCAAGTGAAGCAAAACTATTAGCGACCTATGTAAAAGGAAATCTTGAAGCAATGAGCCAAACTCACTTGATTGAATCTGAGTGGTTTACTTCAAATTTTGCAAAGTATGAATACTTGCAACATTTGATTATTCATACCACATATCATCGTGGACAAATTGTAACAATGGGACACAATTTAGGAATTACTGACGCTCCTATGCTTGATTATAATTATTGGAATGTAATGAGACAGCAAAGCAATTAACAACAAACCTCTAATATGGATTTTGCTTTATAGAAATAGTTTCAAAGTAAAAGATTTTTGATTCTTTTAATCAAAGTAGTATGTAAGTATTTCGTGCTTCAAAATTCACTTCGATGTGAAGTTCGAAATTTTTAGAAGTTTTGTAAAACAAAAACACTATAATATATTTAGTTTAAATGCATAAATTAAAGTTAGATGAAATTATATGTTTATTGAATTTCTAATATGAACAGCTTGTGCAAACTTCAGAATTAAATTCCAATTTTCTTCATTTTCAAAATAATTACCGGTGATTATAATTTTTGCACCGGCATCTACTTTTTCTCTTGCTTCTTGCGGAGTTCTAATTCCACCGCCAACAATAACCGGAATTGAAACTTGCGATGAAACCAATGTGATCATTTCTTCGGGGACAGATTTTTCAGCACCGGAACCGCCTTCCAAATAAATTAATTTCATGCCCAAATATTCTCCGGCGAGCGCAGTTGCTGCGGCAATTTCAGGTTTGTTTCTAGGAACGGGTTTACTTCCACTTATATATTCAGCTGTTGTAGTTTGTCCCGATTCTATTAAAATATATCCGGTAGAAATAGCTTCAATATTATATTTTTTTATCAGCGGTGCAGCTTGAACATGCTTCCCGATTAAGTGTTCGGGATTTCTTCCACTAATTAAGGATAAAAACAAAACCGCATCTGCAAATTTTGAAACTTGATTTACACTTCCCGGGAAAATTATAGTTGGCAGATTTGTATATTTTTTTACTTCAACTATTGATTCATCTAAATTTCCATTAATCATTAAACTTCCGCCAATAAGAAATCCATCAACACCGCTTTTTTCACAATACTGAATAAATGATTTAGTTTTTTCTATCGGCAGTTTATCCGGATCAATCAGAATAAAATAAGCTGCGCCTTTTGTCTCAATTATATTTTCTATTTGCTTATAAATTTTCATTTTATCTAATAAATAGGAAAAATCTTAAAATCAAAATAGTAAACTTTGTATAAAATATCTTTATTATTTCATACTTAAAGCAATTCTATTTTTCGCAACATCAACAGATTTTATTTTTATATCAATAATATCACCCACACTAACAATTTCCATCGGATGTTTTACAAACTTATTTGCCATTTCAGAAATGTGAAGAAGTCCGTCTTGTTTAACTCCAATATCCACAAAAGCACCAAAATCTACAACATTTCTTACGGTTCCTTTTAACGTCATTCCAACTTCCAAATCTTCAATTTTTAGAACATCGCTGCGCAAAATTGGTTTTGGCATATCTTCACGCGGATCTCTGCCGGGTTTTACAATGTTTTCAATTATATCTTCGAGAGTCGGAGTTCCAATATTTAATTGATCGGCAATTTTTTCAATACCTTTTTTCTCAACAAATTGTTTTACAAGCAAACCTTTTTCATTAATTACAATTGAAGAAATTTCGCACATTTGCAAAAGTTTTTCGGTTGCTTCATAAGATTCGGGATGAATAAAAGTTGAATCAAGTGGATTTTCGCCATTGCTGATTTTTAAAAATCCAGCAGCTTGTTCAAATAATTTTTCACCAACACCGGTAACTTCTTTTAGTTGATTACGATTTTCAAATCTTCCGTTTTCTTCACGATATTTAACAATGTTATTTGCAATTCTTTTGCTCAATCCGGAAACGTATGTTAAAAGTGAAGATGAAGCAGTATTTAAATCAACGCCAACATAATTCACACAGCTTATTACAACATCATCTAAATTTTTATTTAATAATTTTTGATCAACATCGTGTTGATACAAACCAACACCAATCGACTTTGGATCAATTTTTACAAGTTCGGCAAGCGGATCTAAAACTCTACGAGCGATTGAAATATTTCCGCGCTGACTTGCTTCTAAATCCGGAAATTCTTGTTTTGCAATTGGCGATGCCGAATATACAGATGCGCCCGCTTCATTTACAATTAAATAATGACAATTCAATTTATAATCTTTAATAATTGATGAAACCAATAATTCCGTTTCACGGCTTGCGGTTCCGTTGCCTATTGCAACTAATTCAACATTATATTTTTTGATAAATTTTAAAATTGTTTGAATTGCAAAATCTTTTTTATTTTGCGGCGGATGTGGATAAATTGTTTCGCCTTCCAAATATTTTCCGGTTTTATCAATTACCGCTACTTTTGATCCCGAAACAAATCCCGGATCAATTCCCATAATAATTTTATTCATAATTGGCGGCTGAAGCAAAAGCTGTTTTAAATTTGATGCAAAAACTTTTACTGCGTGTTCATCGGCAATTTCTGTTAAATAATTTCTAACTTCTCTTTCAATTGATGGCTGAATTAAACGATTGAACGAATCAATAATTGTTTCGTTAAGTAAATTATCAAAGAATGATTTCTTGAATGTAAAATAATTTTTATAAATATTTTGAAGAATATCATCTTTAACAAAATCGAAAGAAACTTTGATAAATCCTTCATTCTCGCCGCGGTTCAAAGCTAAAACTTGATATGGTTTAATTCTTGTGATTTCAATTTTAAAATTGTGATAAATTTCATAAACATCTGTTTTCTTAGAATTTTCATCAGCTGATTTTTTACTTACTTTAGATGAACAAATGTTGGAGGAATTTAACAAACTTTCTCTTACTAATTTTCTCACTTCGGCATTATCACTTATCATTTCTGCAATAATATCTTTTGCTCCGTTGATTGCATCTTCAATTGTGAAAACTTCTTTTTCTTCGCTTAAATATTGTTCGGCTATTTTATTAATATCACCGGAGAAATTTGGATTATCAATTATAAAATGTGCAAAAGGCTCCAATCCTTTTGCTTTTGCGATAGTTCCACGGGTTTTGCGTTTTGGTTTGTATGGAAGATACAAATCTTCAACATCTTGAAGTTTATCTGCAGCAAGAATTTTTTCTTTTAATTCTTCGGTTAATTTTCCTTGTTCTTCTATACTTTTTAGAACTGCAGCTTTTCTATCTTCAAGTAGCGTTAAATAATTATTTAAATTTTCAATTTCGCGTAATTGATCTTCATCCAATCCGCCCGTTTTTTCTTTACGATATCTTGCGATAAACGGAATTGTAGCTTCTTCTGAAAATAAACTTAAAACAGTTTCAATTTGTGATTTACTAATATTTAAAACTTTGGCAATATTTTGTGGAATGTTCATTAAAAATCCTTGAATTTATTAAACCTACATTTAGAAAAATGGGATGGTAAATTTAGCAGTATAAATTTTTATTTCAACCTTGATATAATAAAAAAAATTTGTAAATCACTTTTGATATTAATTACATTACTTAAAGTCATTTCCGAATGTTTTTATAGTAAATCCAAATTTAATTAACTGGATTCCCAGTCAAGCTGGGAATGACAGAAAAGTGAAATTTTAAAAATTCTCTTTAACTCAATTCAAAAGTTAAATTACATTAAACGGATTATCATTTCTATCTGCTAAGCGATAAGTATGTTTAAATTCTTCTTTCTCCAATACACGCAATAGTTTTAACGGATCGTTAACAATAATTCCATCCAATTTTGTAACTAAAATTCTTGCCATTGAATCGGGATCGTCTAAAGTCCAATAATAAATTTTTTTTACAATTCCGCGAATTGCCCTTTTCTTCGCTGCAATTAAAAACTGCGGAATAAAATGTTTTAATGGCTTTGGAACTTGAGATGCAATTCCATGTCCCCACCAAAAATTTCCTTCGCGCCTTTGCTCAAAGGCTTTTTCAGTTGTATTAAAACTTTCTTCGCTTAAATCTGCACCAAAATATTTTTTAAATTCTGCGGGAACTGTTTCGAAAAATCCATCAAAAAAAGGAGTGTAATTTTTTTTACCGACTGACATTATACTATAAATTCTGTTATTAATATTTTTATGCAAAAAATTATCTTGAATAATTTTTGCCATTTCAATTCCACATTGATTTAACAATTTCTTGGGAACTTCACCAAGTTTGCAATCATAAATTACTAAAGAAAGTTTGGGAAAATTTTGTTCAAACTCTTTTAATTTTTCTAAAAATATTTTCAATTCAGTTTTAGCCAAACTTCTTTCCATTAAATTTATTTTATCGGGATCAAAATCCGGTCGGAATCCGTGGAAAACATCGAATGAAAAAGTTTTGTTTTTGTAATCAAATTTTGGTGTTATATCAAACTCAACTGCATTGCTTCCCATATCCAAAGCTTCTTCAACATAAGCCGGAGTATTTACCATATGCGCAATTGCATAAAATGGTCTTTGATGAAGTTTTTGCGTTGTGAGTTCAACTTCAACACTATGAGGGTTTTCAGCTTCATCTAACCAAGAATAAAATGGGAATATGGATTTTGTTTTTGTACTTTCATTTATTACTGTAATTTTATTTAGAAACCATCCGTCGCCAATCCATTTTTCATCATGCCAAATTTTTATTTTTTCAATTTCACCCAAATCTTTTGATGAGATTTTTAAATAATCAACAATTCCGGCTTCAAATGCATTTCGTGCAATCAAATCATTTAATTTAATTGCTTCGGAAATTCCTTTTGTGCCGTATAAAATCATGGAAACATTTGCATCAGTTCCGCCGCCTAAGACATCTCCGTTTGTAATTATTATTGTGTATTCAATGTTTTTTGGATTGAAAGAAAATTCTTGATCTGTTTTTATCCAAGTGAATATTGGAAAAGTTAAAAAATTATTTTCAACTTCTTTTTTTATTTTAATTCTGTTTATGTAAATGTTGGAATTAAAACCGGAGCTATCTGTTTTGAGTTTAATTTCATTAATGTTTCCGATATCTTCATTTTGTAAAGTAAAAATTTCCGTATATCCCGAAATAAATTCTTTGTTAGAAATCAGCGGTTTTATGTTAATAAAATTTGTAGAATTTTTTGAACCGATAAGCGAAATAAATAAATTTGAATTACTTCCGGAACCGGGAAGTGTTCCCATAATTAATTCAATTTGATAATTTATTAATTGCCTTGGTGCAAACTCATATTTTTTATTTCCTTTTATCCACTGATTAATGTTAAAAAAATATGATTTTTTATTTGTGAGATTTTCAATTGTGCACGATTCTAAAAACCAATCGGCGCCAAACCATTTATTATTGTGCCAAATTTCAATTTTTTCAACTTCACCAAAATCATCGGAATTTATTAAAAATTCATCAATGCTCTCTTTTTCAAATACATTTTTATTTTTATGTTCATTCAGAATTAAATCTTGTGTATTAAATAGACTTCCGTAAATTTTAATTGTAACGTCCGCATCGGTTCCGGCATTATCAACACTTCCGGTTTTAATTGAAATTCTAAAATCCATAATATTCCTATTTTTTTAACAAAAATTTATTAAAAATTAAATGAAATCAATAAGATTTTTTCCTTGCAGAATTTTAATTAAATAAAACGAATTATTTTAATTTCTTCAATAAATGCAATTTTCCCCAAAAGATTTATTCCTTTCCCTATTAAACTAATTACTTACAAAATACGATTATACCACGAAAAAGGATTTTCACAATAAATTAGTAGAAGAAGTTCTACAACTTCATGGAAGAAGAATGTTCGCAAACCGAATGGATATACTCGAAAATATCGACGAAGTAAATCTTTCAAGAGAACTTGAAATTGCCAAATTCCGCAATTACGGAAGAGAACATTTTTCAGATCTTCTGCATTATGAAATTAGTTTTGATCATTTCATTAATAACACTTCCAAATTTTATTCAATAAAACTTCCGCAAGAAATTTCTGATTATTTGCTGCGTTTAGATACTGCGCCATTCTTTTGGATTTCCGAAGCAAATGTTGTTAGAAATATAGAAGAGCTTATAACTACAAAAAACAGCAAATTCAATTATGTTGCAAATTTTAGAGAAATTAAAAAATATTATACTCAGTGGATAACTTTAAAAACTAGTAAAGAAAAACAATATTATGCGTTCAGTATAAGCAATCAAATTGAAAGAAATTTTTCATATCAAAGTTTTTACAATCTTATCATTTACGGAGTTATACTAACCTTTGATAAAAATATTTATAATCCTAAAAGAGCAATTGAGCTTTTTGATAAAGCTATAGAAATGGTAAGCGGGTGTGAAATTGAAACACAACTAAAAAAAGATTTACTCTATTATCTCAAAATTTATAAAGGCTTTGTATATTTTCTAGAGTACAATTATAACAAAGCCAGAAATACATTTAATGAAGCTTTGCAATATAATCCACATGGAGTAAACGCATTTTATTTTATTGCTTTAAGCAGTAAATATTTAGATGATTTTGATAATGCATTCGATGGTTTAAAAAGTGTTTTAGAATATGATAGAATGAGATTTCAATATGCAATTAATTATAATTTTTTAAAACTTTTTACATTTTTTTATAACAATGCATGTTTCTATAATGTTTTTACAGAAATTGGTTTTGCGCAAATGCTTCCGGATATTGATTTTCTATTACGATCGCTTTTTTCTAGTGATGCTAACAGTATGGAATTGACTTACAGTAAATTAATTAATTTGGATAATCTTAGAATAAAAGAATTTTTCAATCAAGAAGTTTATGCAGAAATTGATTTTCTTAGAAAAGCTTTGGATAATTATAAATTCAAGAAGAATGGATTGATAAGAATTGTTGAACAAATTTTTAGAGATAAATTAATTACTCTGATTGAATTTATTAGAAATTTAATTGAATCGCATTACTTTGATCAAATTAAAGACGAAATAACAGTTTTTGATAAACAAATTGAACAAAATAAAAGGCAATTGGAACTAATAAAACATGAGCGAGAAGATGCGTTCAAAAAAATTAAAATGACGGAAAAAGAAGCTTTTAACTATTTGGAAGGCTCATTATCAGAACATATAAAAGAAATTGAAGATAAAATTAATAATTTGGAAGATAGTAATAAATATGATCCTTCAAAAGTATTTTACAGTTCAATGATATTCACCGCAGCAATTTCGTTTGTTGTTTTTTTGGTTATTGGAATTATGTCGGTAATGTTTGGCTGGGATGAAGGAAAAAGCAGCATAAATATTATTGCCGTAAACGGATTTAAATGGGGCGGAATTACTTTTTTACTTGGAATTGGAATTTCAGTATTTACAGCATTTTCATCATTTTGGGAAAAAAGTGCATATAAGAAAAAATTAATTGCACAGTTAGAATATGTAAAATCAACACAATCCGGCGAAAGAAAAAATTTAGAAGTTGATTCAAATTTAAAGACAAAAATTTATGAGCAAAAATTTAATGAAAGAATTCAAACACAAGAAAAAATAATTGATAGCTTTGTTGAAGAAAGAGAAGAAAACTACAAACACAAATATAAAATTGCAAAAAAAGAAATTGATGAATACATTACACCACTGAATACCATACTAAAATCCCTCGAAAATGTTGGCTAATAGTAGCCAGCAATCTGAATAGCTACACAGAAAATCTACAAAACGCTTAAAAATCGAAATAATTTATTTGGAATGATTTTGGAACATTTTTCACAAAAATATTTAGAAAAATGCAGCCAAATAGATTAGGAAATTATTTTGAGGATTTTGAAGAAGGTGAAATTATTTCACATTCTCTATCTAAGACTATATACGAAAGTGATAATAATTTATTCAGTCTTTTAACTATGAATTATCATCCGCTTCATACAAATTCTCATTATTCCAAAAATGAAATTTATGGGAAACCAATCGTTGTTGGAACATTAGTTTTTAGTTTGGTTGTGGGAATTACGGTTTTAGATATTAGTGGAAAAGCAATTGCAAATTTAGAATATAAAAATGTTAAACACTTAAATCCTGTTTTTACTAATGATACAATTTATGCAAAAACAAAAATCTTAAGTAAAGAAGAATCAAAAAGTAAAAATGATAGAGGAATAATTACGGTAGAGACGATTGCATATAATCAAAATAATCTCGAAGTATTAAGTTTTACAAGACTAATACTTATAAAAAAAAGGAATTATGATGAATAATAACTTTTTACTTCGAAGCTTAATGTTTGTCCCGGGAAATAATATAAAATTATTAGAAAGTGCCGCAAAATCAAAAGCTGACGTTCTTTTATTGGATATTGAAGATTCAGTGCCTAATTCATATAATAAGCAATATGCAAGAGATACAATTCAACAATTTATTGCAGAAGGAAAATTTGCTAATTATTCGGTTTTTCCAAGAGTAAATGATCGAGAAAGCGGACACTTACTCAAGGATATTTATCAATTAACTATTCCGGGAATTGATGGATTTATGTATCCTAAATCAACCAAAGGTGAGGATATTTATTTTTTTGATAAATTACTTGAAACAATAGAATATGAAAAAAATCTTCCCATAGGAAGTTTTAAAATTATTCCATTAATTGAAACTACCGGCGCAGTTTTAAATGTTCAGGATATTTGTAAAGCTTCAAAAAGAGTTTTAGCAATTGCATATGGATGTGAAGATTTTATTACGGATTTGGGTGGAATTCATGATGCAGAAGCATTAAGCTTATTTACACCAAGAGCAATGATTGCAATGGCTGCAAAAGCTAATAAAGTGGTTCCAATTGATACCGTTCATATTAATGTTCATGATTTAGTCGATTTAGAAAAGAATTTAAAGATTGCTAAAAATTTAGGTTTTGAAGGAATGCTGATTCTAAATCCCAAAGAAATTGACTTAGTACATAAATATTTTACCCCGAATTCTCTTGAAATTGAAAATGCGAAAGAGATATTAGATAGTTATCAAAAAGCACAAAAAGAAGGAACTGGCGTTACAATCATAAATGGAAAATTTATCGGTCCTCCAATAGTTTCGGCAGCAAAAAAAATTTTATCAAAATATGAAAAACTTAATAAAAATAAGAAAAATGTGGTTGTAATAAATACTCTATCAAATGTTAGTAAAAAGAATTCTGACACAGATCAAAATAAATTTAAATTAAAAGTATAATAAGTATGGAATCCGTTGATAACCAAATATTAACAAAAGATACTTTTAGTAATATAGAAAAAATCTTTGTTAATCAACCTACACTTCCGGAATTGGATGAGTTTATTATTCTTTTAAAGGAAATTTGGCAATCAAAATTTTTAACAAATAATGGAAAATTTCATCAGCAATTAGAAAGTGAATTGGCAAATTATCTTGGGGTTGAATATATATCATTATTTGCAAATGGTACATTAGCATTAATTGCTGCACTTCAAGTTTTAGATATTAAAGGAGAAGTAATCACAACTCCTTATAGTTTTGTTGCAACAACTCATGCAATTAAATGGAATGGTATAACACCAGTTTTTTGTGATATTGATCCAAATACTTGTAATATTGATCCAAAAAAAATTGAGAAACTTTTAACCGGCAATACTTCCGCAATTCTTCCGGTTCATGTTTATGGCAATCCATGTGATGTGGAAGAACTTCAAGAAATTGCAGATGCATATGGATTAAAAATTATTTATGATGCGGCACATGCATTCGGTGTTAAAATTAAAAATGAATCAATATTAAATTTTGGTGATTTATCTGTTTTAAGTTTTCACGCAACTAAAATTTATAATACTTTTGAAGGTGGAGCAATTATTTCCCATGATCCAAAAATTAAAAAACGAATTGATTATTTGAAAAATTTTGGATTTGATGGTGAAACAACAGTTGTTTTTACCGGCATTAATGCAAAAATGAATGAAATGCAAGCTGCATTGGGATTACTTCAATTAAAAGATTTCGAATTCCATAAATCTAAAAGAAAATTTATTACAAAAAATTATGAGGAAGAATTAAAGAACATTAATGGTTTAAGATTTTTATCCCCTCAAAATTTTGTTTCAGAAAATTTTGCTTACTTTCCAATTTTCATTGAAGAAAAGGAATTTGGGAAAAGTAGGGATGAAGTATATCAAACATTAAAAAACAATAATATTTTTGCACGAAGATATTTTTATCCGCTAATTAGTCATTTCCCAATGTACAGAAATTTAGAAACTTCAGACCCAAATAATCTTAGATATGCAGAAAAAATTTCTGAAGAAGTTATTTGTTTACCAATATTTTCCGATTTAAGTAAAACTTCTCAAGAAAAGATAATTAAAACGATTATTGACCTTAGCAAGAATCAAATATGAAAAAAATTATAATACTTGGCGGAAGTGGAATAGGAATGATCGCAGCATCAATTATAGAAAAAAATCGAATAGGTGAAGTTATTGGTTTTTTAAATGATTTTGAAAAAGTTGGAAATAAGATAGGAAAATTTAAAAAATTTCCGATCATCGGTAAAACAGAAGATTTAGACAATTATTTATTAGACGAAAATACATATTTTTTCATTGCTTATGTTGGGTTAAAAAACGAAAAAGAAACATTTAATAAAATAAATTCATTACAAATTCCTCAAAAAAAATTAATTAGTATTATTGATAAAACATCGGTAATTCCAAATGAATTTTGTAAAATCGGCAATGGAGTTTTGATTGCTCCGCTTGCACAATTAAGTACGGATACAATAGTATCAGATAATTGTATTCTACTTCCAAACTCTTATTTGGGTCATGATTCAACCCTTGAACAATTTGCACATTTAGCAACAAATGCTGTTGTAGGTGCAAATGTTTTAGTTGGTAAAGGAGTACATATTGGAAGTAATGCAACAATAAGGGAGAAAGTGTGCATAGGTGACTTTAGTTTAATTGGAGCTGGTGCGGTAGTTTTAAATGATGTGCCGGAAAATAGTATTGTTGCCGGTAATCCAGCAAAGATTATAAAATATAGAAATAATTAGTAAGAGTTTGATAATGTTTAAATATGTAATATTTGCACCATCGCTTAAAATCAATAGCGGTGGTGTAACAGTTTTGCATTTGTTATGTGATTATATAAATCGACTTGGTTATGAAGCGTATTTATGGCCAAGCGATAATAATTTTGATACGTTTTTAACTAATGCAAAATATAAAATTTCATTAGCGAATTATGAAATATTAAGTTCAAAATTTATCGCAATTTATCCGGAAATTATCATTGGTAATCCCCTTAATGCAAAATATGTTGTTAGATGGATATTGAATAAACCAGGAGTGCTTGGCGGTGATGGTAATTTTGGAAACGATGATTTACTTTTTTATTATTCCAAATCTTTTACAAATGGTCAAAAAAATGTTAACTATCTTCAAATTATTGAGCTTTACGGTGATATGTTTAATAATAAAAATTTAAAACGTAGCGGTAGTTGTTATGTTATGAGAAAAGGAAAAAATAGAAAAATAATTCATGATTTGAATGAAAGTATCGAAATAATTGACTCAACGCCGTCTCAAGAATTGGTTGAAATTTTTAATAAAACTAAATATTTCTATTCTTATGATTATGCAACATTTCTAAGTATTCAAGCTGCATTATGTGGTTGCATTAGCATAGTAGTTCCATTTGAAGGTACTTCAGCAGATCAATGGATGAGTCTAAGTGAAACAAGAAAATTTGGAATTGCGTATGGTGAAGAAAATATTGAACATGCCGTTGAAACAATGCATTTAGTCAGACCACAATTAAAAAATCTTGAGCAGCAGTTTTTGAATAATGTAAAAAATTTTATTGAACATACTCAAAATTATGCAAATGGAAAATTTCTTTCTCTGTTTAAGAATAATAATCCTAATTATTGGATTAGTAATTATGAATTAACAATTAATGAGGCAGAAAATTTTCTCGAAATGGATGAATATTCTAATGCGGAAAAAAAATTGATTGGACTACTTGAAGATTTTCCACATGATATTAAAATTCTAAATCATTTAACATTAATTGCAATAAAAAAAAATAATTTTAATCGTGCTAATGAATTAATTAATTTGATTCTAGAACTTGATAAAACAAATAATACCGCCAATGATAATCTTGAGTACATACAAAATCTTAAGATGTAAGTTAAGGAGTTAATATGACAAATTACGTTTATGTTCCTAATAAACAAATCATGCAAAATTCAGTTGAATTAAGGGATGATTATAATAAATTTGTAAGGGAAGTAAAAAGATCACAGCATGCAATTCAAGATATGAGAATTGTACTTTCAGAAAAATATTTAAATGGAAGAGGAATAGAGATCGGTGCTTTTCATGCACCCGTGCCATTAAAAGAAGGATGCAGCGCAGATTATGTAGATAAAGTTGATATCGATACTCTTAAAAGATGGATGCCAGAAACTAAAGAGCAATATTGTATATATCCTACAGTTATTGAAGACGGTGAAAAACTTTCGAGTCTGCCTTCCAACTCGTATGATTTTTTGATTGCAAATCATATGCTTGAGCACACGGAAAATGTTTTTAGAACAATAGAAAATCATATTAGAGTAGTAAAAGAAAATGGATTTATTTTTTACGCATTGCCAGATAAAAGATATACTTTTGATAAAGATAGAGAACTTACACCATATGAACATTTAAAATTCGAATATTACAATGGACCAGAAAAACATAGAATTGAACACTATAAAGAATTTGGGCGTATAGTAAGTAAAGTTACTGATGAAGCTTTACTAGAACTATATGTAAAAAATCATCTTGATGAAAATCGTGATATTCATTTCCATGTTTGGCAATATAATACTTTTCTTGATCAAATTTTAAAATGGATTGATGAAACTAATTTAAATATTGAATTAGTTGAACATTCGCAAAATGGTATTGAATTTATTATGATATTTAGAAAACTTTCTCAAATTGATATAGCTGAAGTTTTGATTGAAAAAGGAAAATTGGACGAAGCAAAAAAAATTCTTCAAAATGAATTAGAAAAAAATAATGAAAATTTAGAAATACAAAATGATCTTGCAGTAATTTCAATAATGGAACAGAAATTTATTGAGGCAGAAGAAATTATAAAATCTGTACTTAATAAAGATAGTACCAATGAAATTGCATTAAATAATTTGAAGTTTTTGAACGAGGTCTTACACTAAAAGTTAATATAATTTGTATTGGAATTAAAATGTCACAAAAAATAAAAATTTTAGCTTTAGTAAATAACTCCGGCGCTGTAGCAGATATACGACTTAACAGCCCATTAACATTTTTGAGAAAGAATGGATTTGTGGATTTTGAAATAGTTGATATTACAAAAGAAAAAGAATATAAAATTAAGTTTGTTCCAGATATAGTAATCATACAACGAATAAATAATCTAATATACTTAGACTTTATCAGATTATTAAAATCCAAAGGTGCAAAAATTATATATGAAATAGATGATAATTTATTAGAAGTTCCCGAAAGAAACCCAGCATATAGTTTATATTCAGATCCCGTAAATAGAAGAGGATTATTAGAATTTATTTGGTTATCAGATCATGTAACAGTTTCAACCCAAAATCTCAAGAATTATTTCTCAGCTTATAATGAAAATATTTCTGTTATTCCAAATCAAATTGATGAAAATATATTTATCCCCCAAAAAATTGCAAAAGCAAATTATGATGAAATTAGAATTGGTTTTGCCGGAACTATAACTCATCAAGAAGATTTTGAACAAGTTATTCCAGCTTTGTTACAATTAAAAAAATATTATAAAAAAAAAATCAAATTAGTTTTTATAAATATGTTACCAGTTGAATTTATTTCATATAAAGAAGTAGAATTTATTCCGGGTGCAGCATCATTAAAAGATTTTTATGAACTCTTAAAACATGCAAATCTTGATATTGGTTTAGCTCCATTATCATTCAACAAATTCAATATGGCCAAAAGCGATATTAAATTTTTAGAATATGGTTTTTCAGGAATTGCTGGTGTTTATTCTAATTTTGGTCCATATAAAAGATCAGTAAAAAATTTAGAAAACGGCATTTTAGTAAATCTCGAGAACAGTAATGGCTGGTTTAATAAACTTTCGTACTTGGTTGAAAATCCTTCTGAAATTGATAGAATTAAGAATAACGTATTTAATTACGTGAATGAAAACAGAACAATAAGTAAGAATTATAAAAATTGGTTAAATGTATTTAACAAAGTTTTAAAGATTGAAAATATTGATAACTCAGATTCTTCCGTTTTTATTAAGAAACAAAGTAATAAAAATGAAAAACTATGTAACTTAAATAATATTAATAAAATAACTTCAATTATTGCACTAACGTATAATCAGTTAAAATATACAAAGGAATTCATAGAATCAGTTCAATCAAACACTTCAAATTATCAATTAATTATTATTGATAATAATTCTACAGATGGGACAAAAGAATATCTTACAAAGCTTAAAAAACAACATCAAAATGTAAATGTAATTTTTAACGAAGAAAATCTTGGGTTTCCCAAAGCAATAAATCAAGGAATTCTTGAAGCAAACGGAAATTATGTTGTTTTACTTAATAATGATGTTGTTGTAACAAAAAATTGGTTAGAAAGAATGATTGAAATTGCTGATTCAGATAATAAAATCGGTATTGTCGGACCAATCAGCAATTTTGTAAGCGGAGTTCAAATTGATAAAAATGCAAAATATAGTTCAATAGATGAAATGCATAAATATGCAAATAGAATTTCTATTGAAAATAAAAACCAAATTCAAGAATTTCCGCGCGTTGCATTTTTATGTACATTAATTAAAAAAGAAGTAATTGAAAAAATCGGTGGTTTGGATGAAAGATTTTCGCCGGGAAATTTTGAGGATGATGATTTTTGTCTGCGCGCACAATTAGCCGGATATAAAACAGTAATTGCAAAAGATGTTTTTATACATCATTATGGTTCGGTAAGTTTTAAAGCAAACGGTGAAAACAATTATTCGGAAAGATTGAAAATAAATAAGCAGAAATTTATTGATAAATGGGGAGCTGATCCCGAAGAAATATGGCTGAAAGGTAAATTGTGGAAAAATAGAAATATAAAAATTCCTATTTATAAAGATTTATTTAAACAAAGCATCGAAAGAACATTTCAAAATATTGATGAGAATGAAATAGATTTTGCGATTGAAAATATTAAACTATCAATTGAATATTTTGATCAATCTGATAGAATTGGTTATGAAAATATTTCTAAAGAAGTGCTAATAAATATTGCGGGAAATTTAGCTTTATCAAATATTGAATTAGAAGAAGCGAAAAATTGGTTTGAAAAAGAGTTGGAAATAAATCCTAATTCTTCTACTGCGTGTTTTGGTTTAGGTGAAATTTTTAATAAAGCAGAAATGCTTGAAGAATCTAAAGCAATGCTGGAATGGGCTGTGGTAAATGATATTAAAAATCAAAATGCAAAAATTAAACTTGAAGAAGTAAATCAAAAATTAAATTTATCGGTTGATCATAATTCTCTTTTGATTGAAAATATTTTTGATAAGGAAATTTAATGTCAACAATTTCGTTAAGTATGATTGTTAAAAACGAAGAAAAATATCTTCAAGAATGTTTGGAATCTGTAAAAGATATTGTTGATGAAATTGTTATAGTAGATACGGGTTCTACAGATAAAACATTAGAAATTGCCAAACAATTTAGTTCAAAAATATTGCATTTTAATTGGATAAATAATTTTTCGGCAGCAAGAAATTTTGCGCTTTCAAAATCAACTTGCGATTGGATTCTATACTTAGATGCAGATGAACGTTTATCAAATAATTCAATCAATGAACTAAAAAAAATAATTTCATCAAATGAAAATTTAGGAGTAAAATGTTCGGTTATAAGTCTTGATGATAGAAAAGGAATTTCTCAATCAATGAAATACGCAAGACTTTTCAGAAATAATAAATCAATAAAATTTTCCGGAAAAGTTCATGAGCAGATTGAAAATTCGTTATTAAAAAATAATTATAAAATAGTTGACTCAGAAATTAAAATATTTCATATGGGTTATAATGTATCAAATGATGAAATTAAAATAAAAGCAAAAAGAAATTTAGAATTGCTTCTCGAAGAATTTAATACAAATAAATCTTCTTACATTTCTTATCAAATTGCAAACTCATATTTGATTTTGGAAGATTCTACAAATTCAATAAAATATTATAAGAAAGCTCTTGAAGATTTAAAACTTAAAAATGAATTTAAGGAAGTCTGCTATCTCCAATTAGCTGATTTTGAAATGAGAAATAATAATTTGTTTGCCGCAAAAAATTATATTGATAAAGGAGTAGAATTGAATCCAAATCAATCATTATTAAATATTATTGCCGCACAAGTTTATGCAAAAATGAATGATAAAAAAGCTTTAAATTTTTGTAAAAATGCTTTTGATAGTAATTCAGAAAGAAAATTGAATTTTAATAAAATAAGTGAACAAGAAATTTATACTGATGATAAAAAATTAATTTATGAAGGAATTATAATTTCACTTCAATTTAATGATCAGGATTCACTGAATTATTTTTCTAATAAACTAAGTGAAATTAATAGTGAAGAAATTAAATATTTAAATAATATAATTAGTAATGAATTTTATAAAGATGAAATTCTAGGTTTGTCTAATTTTATTGATCAGAATAATATTAATAATTATTTAAAAATTTTTGATTTTGTAAAGAATAATGATTTGAAGTTAGAACTTTATTCAAATCTATATGATCGATTTTTTGATAATTCAAAATATTTAAATGATTTTGGAGCATTTTTAATTACTATAAATCAAATTAATGAAGCAAAAATTATTTTTGAATCTGCCTTATCCAATCCGGAAATTGAAGATTCCATAATATTTTATTTAGCATCAATTTATATTTCCTCAAATGAAATTAATAAACTTGAAAAGTTGCAAATTATTATAAATAATAAATTATTCAGTTCAAGCAATTCCTATTCGAAAGAAAAGTTTAAAATTTTAGCTGAAAAAATTACTCCACTGCTTAAGTAACACTAATATTGTTGTTTGTCACAAATCAAAACTTCCTAAAAAAAATATTTTTTAACTGTAAACTTTCAAAACTGCATCACGATAATATGCCAGAAGTAAATTATTAACTAACAAAAATTTCAACAAGTGTTGAAAAACAACAAAAAAGTGGGCAAGGATGCCTGCAAAATTATCAATAAACAAGGAGGTTTAAATGTCACAATCATTTAGAATTAACACAAACGTTGGTGCATTAAGAGCATATAATTCTCTTGCAAAGTTAAATGCACAATCACAAACAGCACAATTGCGTTTAGCTTCACAAAGAAGAATTAACAGTGTTTCTGATGATACTTCTGGTTTTAACGTAGGTAAATCATTGGATTCAAAAGTAACAATTATGCAATCTGCACAACGTAACGTTGGTTCTGCTCAAGACATGTTAGCTACAGCAGAAAGTCAGTTAATCAGTGTTAAAGATATGATTACTCAAATCAGAGGAAAAATTGCTGATGCAAGTAATCCTACTTCTGATAAAGCTGCTATTGCAAAAGATATTCAAGCAATTGCTGACGAATTGGCATCTGCATTTGGAACAACCAAATTTAATGAAACAAGTTTGTTACAATCAGTAACAAATGGTGCTGGAGCTGGATTTACATTCCAAACTGGTGTTGCATCAACTGATACTATAGCAATTGACTATGGTAATGTAAGTGGTGATGCATTAGTTGGCTCTACAGCTACAACTGCATTTACATCAAACGTTAGTGGACTTTCAGCTGACGTTGCAGGAGCATTGGATGCTCTAAAAGGAGTTTCCTCAACAACAATCTCAAGTTTATCTCTTGATAACTTTGAAGATTCTGTTGATGCATCACTCGGTGCAATTGGTAACTATACACAAAGATTGAATGCAAAACAAGAATTCTTATCAGCTGCAATTTTGAATTCTCAATCAGCTTATTCAAGATTATTTGATGCTGACGTTGCTCTTGAATCATTAAATGCAACAAAATCGCAAATTGGATCGCAAGCTGCTTCAGCAATGTTTTCACAATTAAACGTTGCTCCACAGCAAGTACTTCAATTATTTGGTTAATAGTTTTCTTTAATCAAAAGCTCTCCGGCAATTTTGGAGAGCTTTTATAATTTAATACGGAAAAAATAATGTATAATTACTCAGCAGCATTAAAATTAAATAACTCGTCAAATAGAGCTAACGCCTATTTAGTAAATGAAATTTTAAATGCTTCTCCCCAAAAACTATTATTAAAAGTTTATGACTTTGCAATTGCTCAGTGTAGAAATGAAAACATTGAAAAAACTAATAAAGCTATAGCAGAGTTGATAAATGCCTTAAGATTTGATAATGAAGAAGTGAATGAAATATCAATGGGATTAAAACGATTGTATGAATTTTGTCAAGATCAAATGAGAAAAAGAAATTATGATATTGTATTAAAAATTATGACAGAATTACGCGAAACTTGGATTAAGGCGTTTGTTAGTATGGAAGGCTAGGAGTAAAAAAAGATGGATATTTTAAGTTCTTCATCGATAACGAATTTAATAAATACTTCAAAACAATCGGAGTATGTTAAAAAGATTTCTCCGTTACTTGAGAGAAAAACTAAGTTTACCAATCTCTCAGCAACTTGGGGAAGTTTAAAAACAAAATTAACTTCACTTAAATCATTTCTTACTGATTTGAAAGATGTTAATGCTGGCGGTAGTTTTACCGGAAAAACAACAGAACTTACCAGCGATGAATATTTTTCCGTGACTGCTAATTCTTCTGCAGCTTTAAGCTCTTATGATATTAGAGTTATTCAGCTTGCAAAAAATGATAGAGTAATGTCAAATACAGTAAACTCAAGTAACTTGGCTGGTTTATCAGCAGGCACTTATTCATTTCAAGCTGCAAGCGGTGATTATGACCAAGTTATTGATGTAGAATTAGAAGGTGCAGAAACAAAAGAAGAACTAATGCAAATTATTGCTGAAGCAATCAATGAAGCATTGGGTGATGCAGTTTCAGCTGCAGTATTCTCTCCTAAAAATGGCGAATCCAAATTATCAGTTATTTCTAAAGAAAGCGGTTCTGATAATGAAATAATCATAAAAGATGTTACTGGTTCTGCTCTTAATTCAATTGGATTAAATTTTGAAACAAGAAGTTTGCTTTCAGATAATGGAACCGGAGGCTATGCAACTTCTTCAAGTGAATTAGATGCAGTCTTAAATTTAAACGGCGTTTCTGTAATAAGAGGCTCAAACACAATAGATGATTTAATATCTGATGTAACTCTAACTCTTAAAAATGAAATGGAAGTTGGAATTCCCACTGTTAATGTTATTGTAAAAAATAATATGGAAGCTGCTAGATCTGATATTGAAGATTTAATAAGTTCTTTTAATGAAGCATATTCATTTGTAAAAAATAATTATTATGCAGATGAGGACGGACAAAGAGGTATATTTGTAGGTAATGCAACTGCAATAAGTTTAATGCAGTCTTTTGGTTCAGTTTCTTATGAAAAAGTTGAAGGAATTGCTGAAGGAAATTATAGTTTCTTATCTGAAATAGGAATTGATTTTGATCCAGCTTCCGGACTTAGTATTGATGACGATGATTTATTAACTGAAGCATTAGAAGCAAATCCTGAGCAAGTTGCAGATTTATTTAATTCTGAACAAGGAATAGCAAATAAACTTTTTAATATGGTTGAAACCTATATAAGTAATGACGGCGTAATTTCAAATTTAATTGATAATTACGATAATTCTATTTCATATTTGAATGATAAAATTAGTTACAAAGAAACTCAAATAGATAAAAATGCTGCTGTATTAAGAAAAAAATATGAACAAATGCAGCTTCAATTATCGCAGATTTATTCAACACAAAATTCTCTCTCAATATTGGGATTGCTCGGATAATTAATGGAAAATGTTGATAATAATTTTTATGAAATTGGAAATTACCTAAAATTGGTTGATAAAGAAGTTAGTTCAATTAACGATGATAATCTTGATATAAAATTGAGGAATATAAATTCGTTTATCAAACAAATTGAAAAAAAGAAAAGTGAAATAAAAAAGAACTCTACAAATGAGCTTTACGTTCTAATATGTGATAGAATTCACAACGAGGTTAAACAAATTTCAACTAAATTCGATAGTATTGCAGATGCAAAAAAAGAAAATATTAAAAGTATCGGTGAAGAATTATCAAAAACCGTTAACAAAAAGAAATTAATAAATTATCAGAGGTAAAAAGTGGATATTAAAGGAGTGGGAAATAATTACAGTCGATACACCGAACTGTATAAAAAACAAGAACAAGCTTCGAGTCGGCAAACTCAGCAAAAAACAGATAAACTTGAACTTTCTGATGCCGCAAAAAAACTTAAATCAGAAGGAATTGATGCTCAATTGCTGAATGAAGTGAAGACTAAAATTGAGAGCGGTTATTATAACAGAGACGAAGTAATTAATAAAGTTGCAGATGAAATAATTAAAAAATTCTCTGAAGAAAAATAACTAAGCGTAGCTGCCTTAAAATTAATTTTTGGATTATTGAAAAAAATTAACAAAATAATCCACACAAAAAATTAAGTTTGAGGCAGTTTCTTTTTAAACCTTTCTAAAATCTAAAATCAATTCTATACATTTATTTATAAAAAAAAGTTAAATTTATTCAGTCAATTCTTTTCTTAAGAAAACAATAGGTTTAACCTTGTCAAACAATGTACATGAAAATAAACTTAAAATACTAGGTAAGTTAGCTGCAAGTTTAACACACGAAATAAAAAATCCACTTTCTGTAATTAAATTAAATTTAGAATTTCTTAAGATGAATACCGAAAAATTTGATCAAGAAACTATTGAGTGTATTGATTCATCTCTGGAAGCTGCAGATATGATTGATAAATTAATTTATACAACACTTGAGTTTTCTCGAAAATCAAAAGATGACTATAATTATTACTGCATAAATGAAATAATTCAAAAATCAATTCATATAACAAAAGGAAATGCAAATAAAAAAAATATTGCATTCAAATTAAACTTGATTGATAATCTTGCAAAAGTAAAAGTAAACGAAACAAAAATATTGCAAGTTTTTGTTAATATAATTTCAAACTCAATTGAAGCAAGTAATATAAATTCAAACATATTTATAAATACATTTGAAAATAATGGAAACGTAAATGTTGAAATTATTGATGAGGGATTTGGAATTCTTGATGAAAAAAAGAATGAAATATTTGAAGAATTTTATACAAGCAAAGATAACGGTACCGGACTTGGATTAAGTGTTTGTAAAACAATTTTAGAAGAGCACGAAGCAGCATTTGAATTCAAAAATAATAAAACAAAAGGAACCATTTTCACAATTCAATTTCATAGGTAAAAGCGAGGAATAATGAAGCCCAAAGTATTATTAGTTGATGATGATAATCTTGTTGTAATTTCATTAAAGAAGGTACTTATAAAACTTGGTTATGATGTTGACGTTTGCATGGATGGAGGAAAAGTTGAAGAATCCGTAAAATTATATTTACCGGATATTGTTCTGCTTGATATTTATTTAACAACACACAATGGTTTGGAAATCTTAAAAATACTTCAACAAAAATTTTATCATATTCCTGTTATAATGATTACGGCATATGCCGATGTAAAAATTGCAGTTGAGGCAATGAAATTAGGCGCATTCGATTTTTTACTTAAACCAATTGAAATAGATCAACTTGCAATTGTTTTAGAAAAATGTGTAAAACATTTACGATTACAACTTGAAGTTAATGAACTTCAAGCAATGCTAAATACCGATAGTTTAACCAGAGAATTCTTTGGAAAAAGTAAACCTATTCAGCGCGTTTTAAATATGGTAGAAAAATTAGCAAAAAGTGATGACACAACAATATTGCTGGAAGGTGCAAGCGGAACCGGAAAAGAAGTTTTTGCAAAATATCTGCATCAAATTAGTCCAAGAAAAAATAATGTTTTTATATCAATTAACTGCGGTTCAATTCCAAAAGATTTAGCAGAAAGTGAACTATTCGGACATGAAAAAGGTGCTTTTACCGGTGCGGCACAAAAAACAAAATTGGGAAAATTTGAACTTGCAAACGGTGGAACAATTCTACTTGATGAAATAGGTGAATTAAGTTTGGATATTCAAGTTAAACTTTTAAGAGTTTTACAAGAAAAGAAATTCTATAGAGTTGGCGGAGAAAAAGAAATTAGTGTAAATGTTAGAGTTTTAGCAGCAACAAATAGAAGTTTGGAAGAGGAAGTTAAAAAAGCATCGTTTAGAGAAGATTTATTTTACAGATTAAATGTTGCAAATATTACAATTCCATCACTTAAAGAACGAAAGGACGATATACCAATTTTGGCACTTTCATTCGTTAAAGAATTTGCGCAAAAGTTTGATCAAAGTATTAAAGGTATTTCTGAAGAAGCTATTAAATTATTGCAAGATTATTCTTGGAAAGGAAATATTAGAGAATTAAGAAATGCAATGGAGCGTGCTGTTTTAATGATGGATGGCGATGAAATTAAGGAACAGCATTTAAATTTTCTTAAAAAAAATGATTCTTCGGATAATAATCAAAATGTAAATTTCGAATTAAAAGTTCCACCAGAAGGTGTAAAAATAGATACGGTTGTAAAAGATTTAATTTTGAAAACACTCATAATAACAAAAGGCAATCAAGTAAAAGCCGCAAAAGTATTAGGTCTTTCAAGATCTAAACTCAGATACAGAATGGAGCAATTAGGAATTGAAGTTACAAAATCGATTCAGTAAAAATGTGAAACGTAAAACGAAAGAAATAAATTCGTGTATTCGTGGCAAACAAAAATTTTATCCCATCAATCCGGTGGGATTTTTTATTTTCAATCTTTGTTTCAAAGAATAAATAATTTATATCATTTGAAATTTAAAACAAACCTAATCTTGAAATCATGCAATTTTGAAATCATGCAATCTTCTTGTTTTCATTCATTTGGCTAATATCAGCCCGGGTTTTAAAACATCCCTTATTTTTTCTTAGAACAATCGAATTATTTAAAGGCATATTTATTGTAATTGAAGTAAAAAAATAACAAATAAATCCGATAGTGGAATATAGATTTTGAGAAATGATAAAACAACGGCTTTATTATCAGAGGTAAAAATGAGCAATCATTATGATGTAATTAAAAAAATACTTGATACAAACGATTCTGATAAAATTAGAACCACGGCAGAAAATTTTCAGCTTGTTGAAATGCCGGATAAAGTTGTTGAATATTTAACACAAAAATTAATTTTAGATGATAATGGTGTAAAAGATACACTTACAAGAATTTTATCTCACAATATTAATCCAAATATTCCAAAATATTTGGTTCCATACATTTCTTCAGAAAATATTTCTGCAAGAAACTTAGCCGGCGAAATTTTACTAAATAGAAAAAATGAATCAATAAAAGCTATGGTTGATTATTTACCAAGCGCAAATGATGATGATAAAAAATTTATAATTGATATTTTAGGATTAATTGGAAACCCAGCTCCGGCTTATGAAATAATAAGCATTCTAAAATATTCCAGAGATGAAAACGTAATACTAGCTTGCATTGAAGCACTTGGAAATATTAAAAGTGAAGAAGCTATTGATGAAATTATTGCTGCGTATGATAGAAATGAACTTTTCCGACCGACAATAATTGAAGCGATTGGAAAAATAGGAACAGATGAATGTATTGATTTTATTAACGAAAATTATTACGGGGTTGATGAACTTACAAAATATTCGTTGATTGAAAGTTTAGGTGAAATTGGAAACGAAAAATCTTTTAACATGCTTATCAATGATATTCAATATTTGGAAGGACCATTCAAATGGGTAGCAATAGAAACAATTGGTAAACTTGAAGAAAAAAGAAAGCTGCAGCTTCCTTCGGATATAGCTTTAAAAAACTCTTTGTTAGAAACTTTACAAACCGCAGATATACAATATAAAAAATCAGCAGTGCGATTAATAAGTTTGTTTGAAGGTGATAATATTGTTGAACATTTATTTTCAATTTATGCGAACGATGAGGAAATTGATAATAAATTAAGTGAATATTTTTCTAATAATCTTATAATATTTTTTAGAAAAGCCAGCAGCTACTTAAAACAAAATCCTCATAATTTAAAACAATTTGTATCTCTAATAAAAGATATGATACAGTTTGACGGTGGATTGAGTTTACAAACATTAACAGATCTTGAAGTTAGAAATTATGTTGAAACTTTCACAAATTTATTAACACATCCGGATGAAGAAGTTAGAGCATCGTCAATGGAATTATTGTTTTTCCTAGATACAGAAACTGCTTTTGTATTTGCAGATACAATGCTTGAAGATTCTGTAACATGGAATAGAATTAGACTTCTTGAAATAATTCAATATGGAGATGATCCAAGAATTATAGAAATTGTGAAATCATTAGCTAATGATCAAGACGAAATGGTAAGAGAAAACGCTCAAAATATTTTGGCGGAAAGAGGAATCAGTTTTTTACAATTAAAGGATTAATAAATGCTTAATTCATCAGCTACTTTAAATCCTAACCCTTTGAGCAAACTAAGTTTTAGTTTTAGCTCTCAGCAGGAACAAAAATTATCTCCGCAATCCTTTATCGAATGGCGAAAGTACATTTATGATCTTTGCGGAATATATTTTCAGGATAATAAAAAGTATTTATTAGAAAGCAGATTACAGAAAAGAATAAAACATCTCAAAATTGATAATTTTGAACTTTATTTACAATATCTTAAAACAAATCCAAGAAGAGAAGAAGAAAAGAAATTATTATTTGAAGCTATTACAATTAATGAAACATACTTTTTCCGAAATCAGCCGCAGCTAGATGCATTAGTAGGGAATATTATACCGGAAATAATGGCAAGGAAAAGTTCCGGATATCAAAAATTGAGAATATGGAGTGCGGCAGCATCATCCGGTGAAGAAGCATATTCTATTGCAATGATGTTGAATGAAATGATATTACCTAAATATCCAAATCTCTCTGTAGAAATTTTTGGAACCGATATAAATTATGCTGTAATTGAAACTGCACAAAAAGGAATATTTAAAGAATATTCAATTCGCAACACACCACCAATTTATTTGAAAAAATATTTCCAAAAAGTAGATAACAATTTTATTATCGATCCGAAAATTAAAAGTATGGTAAGCTTCAAAGTCCTTAATCTATATGATGAATCGGCAATTAAAACGTTAAATAAATCTGACGTTACATTTTGTGCAAACGTATTAATTTATTTTGATCAAGAATCAAAAATTAAAGTTGTAAATAGTCTTTATAATAATTTAAATCCAGAAGGATATTTATTTATCGGATATTCAGAAACACTGCATGGTATTTCAAAAGCCTTCAGATTAGTAAGTTTTAGTAAAACAATTGGATATAAAAAAGGATAATCAAATGAAAAAGATTATACTAATAGCTGATGATTCTCCAACAATTAGAAAGTTTGTTTCGTTCTCGTTAAAAGCACAAGGCTTTGAAGTTCTTGCCGCTTGCGATGGAATGGAAGCAATAGAATTGCTCCCAACAGCAAGCATTGATTTAATTATAACAGACTTAAACATGCCTAATATGGACGGATTTGAATTAATAAAAGCAATAAGAGAAAATGATGCAAATAAAAATATTCCTATAATAATTCTCTCATCTTTAAAAGGAAGTGAAGAAATTAAGAGAGGATTGGAAACCGGAGCAAACTCATACATGGTGAAACCGTTTGATCCAAAAAGAATTCAATACGAAGTGGCAAAATATATTAACTAAATAAAGAGTACAAAATGGATACAAAATTTTTGGTTGTTGATGATTCCGTTACAATGCGCAGAATTGTTGTTAACACCCTAAAATCTATTGGATATAATTATTATGCAGAAGCTGAACACGGCAGAGATGCTTTGGATAAGCTTGAAACAGATGCTGAAATAAATTTTGTAATAACCGATTGGAACATGCCCGTAATGTCTGGACTTGAACTAACAAAAGCAATTCGCGCAAATTCCAAAACACAAACATTGCCAATCTTGATGGTAACTACTCGAGGTGTTAAGGAAGATATAGTTCAAGCATTACAAGCAAAAGTTTCAAATTATGTTGTAAAGCCATTTACACCACAGATTCTAAAAGATAAGATCGATTTAATATTATCTAACTAAAAGGAAATTAATAATGAGCAAATCGGTAAGAAACTTAAATGATATAATTGGCCGGCTTCACGAGGTAGATAACGTATTTAAATTCGGCGAAAAAATGATTCCGGTAATTGAAGGATTTGTTGCTTTTATTAGTGACTTTATACCTTTCATAGAACAAGTAAGCGGCTCAATTCAAGATTCTAGATCAAAAATACCAGAAGCGTCAAATCAATTAGATAAAGTTACAAATGCTACAGAATTAGCAATGACCGAAGTTTTAGATAAAATTGATGAAATTACACTTCAGTTAAATGACCTTACTGAATGTATTGATGAAATGGTTTTGCGCAGAACAAAAGTTGAAAATTATATAGCCGAACTTTGCGAAGAAATTAAAGGGAACGAAAAAGCTAAAGCGATTTTCAAAAAACTTATGGAAGCAATTGATGTTGGATTAACTTTAGAACTTATGAAAAATAAAGTAACAAATATAATGGCAAATACTGATCAGATAACTATGTCGCTTCAAGTTCAAGACATAACTGCTCAACAACTTGCAGCAGTAAATCATTTGATAATTTCTGTACAACAAAAATTAGGAAATCTGCTTTCAACTGTTGATTCTTCCGGAATTAGTGTAGAAGATAATTTGGAACACAAAAAATTACCAAATGTTCATTTTGATGCTAAGGCAACTTATAATCCTAATGAAAATCAACAAGACTTGGTTGATTCAATAATCAATAATGAAAAAGCGTCACAAGCAGAAATAGACAAATTATTTTCATAAAAAATAAAAGAAAAAAAATGGCTGATTATTCTTTGCTAATAGATCCGGATATGTCGGAAATATTTGAGAGTTTCATTGTTGAAACTAAAGAAACCCTTGAAAAATTAGATTTGGATTTGGTGAAATTAGAAAGTTCACCGGAAGATACAGATCTGCTAAATGAAATTTTTAGATCATTTCATACAGTAAAGGGAACTTCGGGATTTCTTGGACTTGTTAAAATGCAAGAATTAACACACAGACTTGAAGATATTCTCAACAAACTGAGAAAAGGTGAAGTAAAACTTAATTCAACAATTATGGATGGAATACTAAGCGGATATGATGCTTTAAGCGAACTTCTTGTTATAATTGAAGAAAATAAAAATGAAGATTTTGATACAGCGAAAGAAATCAAAAAACTTGAAAACATTATTGAAAAAATAAATAGTAAGAATTTTGATGAACAAATTGTTGCAAAAAATGTAGTTGAAAAAAAATCAAAAAAGAAAAATGATGCGAAAGTAACATCTGTAATAAATTTGGAAATGAATGACGAAGAAATTGAAAAAGCATTTTTAGAAAATGCAAAAAATATTAAAAGTAATAACAAGAATAAAAGTAAAATTAAGAGTAAGAAAAAAGTTATTGAACTAGTTACTAGTGATAACGTTGAAGATTTTGAAGTTAATAAAAATCATGAAGAAAATAATTTGGAAGAATTTGTTGAGCTGGATGTTGCTACTTCAAATGAAGAAATTCAAGAAATAAATAAAGAAAGTGAATCAATAGTTTCTTCAGATAATAGTAAAAAACAAAGTGAAGATAAAAAAACAACAAATAATGGCGTTGAGCAAACAATTAGAGTTGATGTTGAACGATTAGATGAACTTTTAAATTTAGTATCTGAATTAGTATTAGGAAGAAATAGACTTTCCCAATTAAATTCCGATGTTTCAATGAAATATGAAGGAACGGAAATTTCTCGCAATCTTGCTGATACAACTCGACAAATCGATTTGCTCACAACAGAACTTCAGCTTGCCGTAATGAAAACAAGAATGATTAAAATTGAAAAAGTTTTTAATCGTTTTCCAAGATTGGTTAGAGATTTAAGTAAAGAAACCGGGAAAGAAATTAATCTAATTATTAGTGGAGAGAAAACAGAATTAGATAAAACTCTTATTGAAGAAATTAATGATCCCTTGGTTCATATAATTCGTAATTCAATAGATCACGGAGTTGAAACTCCGGAAGTAAGAAAAAAAATTGGAAAACCAGAAAAAGGTACAATTACACTTTCTGCCGAGCATGAAGGAAATCACATAATTATTCTTATAGAAGATGATGGAAAAGGAATTGATCCAAAAGTAATTGTTGAGAAAGCTATTCAAAAAGGATTGATTACAAAAGAAAAAGCAAATGATATTTCAAAACAAGAAATTTATAATTTAATTTTTGCCCCGGGATTTTCAACTGCAGAAAAAGTAACGAATGTATCTGGAAGAGGTGTTGGAATGGATGTTGTAAAAACAAACGTTGCCCGCCTAAGAGGAATTATTGATATTGAATCTGAAGTTGGTAAAGGAACTAGAATATTAATTAAACTTCCGCTCACTCTCGCAATTATTCAAGGTTTACTGGTAAAAGTAATTGGAGAAACAATTGTACTTCCGTTAAACTCTGTTGTTGAAGTTGTAAAAGTAAATAAGAAAGAAATCTATAGCATAAATCATACTGAATGTATAAAACTACGCGAAAGAGTTTTACCACTTATCAATATTGATAAAATTCTTTATCACTCGGATACCTTGCAGCATGTTAGTGATTATCAATTTGTTGTTGTAATTGGTTTAGCAGAAAAAAGATACGGAATAAAAGTTGACAGTTTGATTGGTCAAAAGGAAATTGTTATAAAATCACTTGGAAAATATTTAGGTAATATTGAAGGAATTGCCGGTTCTACAATTATGGGGGATGGAAAAGTTGTAATGATTGCAGATATAGCCGAAATAATTAATAAGCTTAAAGACTAAAATGAAAAACAAAATTAGAATTCTTATTGTTGATGATTCAGCTTTTATGAGAAAATCACTTAGCTTATTATTAGAATCAGATCCATCAATAAGTGTTATCGATACTGCTACTGATGGTTTAGAAGGAATAGAGAAAATAAAAAGATTAAGACCCGATATTGTTACTTTAGATATCGAAATGCCAAGAATGGATGGATTGACTGCACTAAAAAGAATAATGAAAGAATGTCCAACCCCAGTTTTGATGGTAAGTTCATTAACTACAGAAGGCGCTGAAGAAACTTTAAAAGCACTTGAACTTGGCGCAGTTGATTTTATTCCCAAAGCAATGTCTTTTGTAAGTGTTGCAATTACCGGGATCAAAGAAGATTTAATTAGAAAAGTAAAAGCAATATACAGCAGTAAAAATGTTATAAATAGATTAAACAACATAAGTTCTTCTGTTATAACAAAAAATTTAGCTAATAAATCAAATGGTAATTTAACTACTTTACCTAAAATGAACTATAAAGCATTTGCAATCGGTATATCAACCGGCGGACCAATATCATTACAAAAAGTAATTCCTTACTTATCTGATAAAATAAAAATTCCAATATTTATTGTTCAGCATATGCCTCCAAAATTTACAGCATCATTAGCAGAAAGATTAAATGCATTAAGTCATTTGGAAGTAAAAGAAGCAGAAAATAATGAAGTTGTGAGAAATGGAGTTGTTTACATTGCTCCCGGAGGATTTCATTTAATGTTGGAAAAAGAATCACAAGGAACAATAAAAATTAAAACTTCTCAAATGCCTGATAATGTATTGCACAAACCTTCTGTAGATGTTATGCTTGAGTCAGTTCAAAAAATTTACGGTAAAAATATGCTTGGCGTAATAATGACCGGAATGGGAAAGGATGGATTGGAAGGAATTAAAAAATTAAAAAGCGCCGGTGGTTTTTGTGTCGCACAAAATGAACAGACTTGCGTTGTTTACGGAATGCCAAGAGCAATTGTTGATAACGGTTTAGCTGATGTTATTGCTCCGTTAGAAGAAATTCCTAAAATTTTAAATCAAGCGGTATAATTATGAATAATTTTAATGAATCTATTTTTAGAGAAATATCATATAGGAATGAAATTGTTTCCGGAAATTTAATTTCTGCAGAAGAAGTTGAAGTTATTGGAACAAGTAAAATATCTGTTGAAGAAGAAAGCCATGAAGGAATTAAAATTATCCTTAATAAAGATGAATTTGACAATATCAAAGAAATAAAATTTGTTTGTTCATGTGGAGAAACCAAATCTGTATTATTAGATTATAGTGAAGAATAATTCTCAACTGACTAATTTTAGCCAATCTTTTAAGTTCACCACAATAAATTTATTAAATAAACCAACTTTTTACTGGCATTAGTTTTGCGTTATCCACTTAAAAAAGGTGGATTAAAATGCCAATCCCAGAAAATAAAATATTAGAAAATCTACTTAATTATAGTGCTATCAAGCAGAAAGTAATTAGTCAAAATTTAGCTAATTCAGAAACTGTTGGCTACAAAAGAAGGGATGTAGCTTTTAAAGAAATGCTTCAACAAGGAATGAAAACACTTTCCAACGTGCATTTAAAAGATGAAGATTTTGAAATTACACTTGATGAAAATACAGAAAATCTTTCCGGAATTAACAATGTTGATGTTAATAAAGAAATGGCAGAATTAGCACAAAACTCAATAATGTTCAAATTTGGCTCTAAAAAGATTAATAGCTATTACCAAACTTTGCAAAAAGTTATTAGAGGAGGTAGTTAATGGAAATAAGACCAAACTTCTCATCGTTTAAAATTAGTTCCAAAGGAATGAGTATACAAAAACAAAGAATGGAATTAATAACAGAGAATATTGCAAATACAAGCACTACAAAAACTGAAAAAGGAACTCCATATCAGCGCAAATTTATTAGGGTTGAGCAAGATAAAGAAAACCTAACTCGTAAAAATTCTCTGCCATTAAAAAATTCCGGGTTTACACTTGAAAGTATGTACAAAAATAATTTGCAAGCAAAAGGAGTTGAAAGCTTTGAACCGGAATTAAATTTAAAAATTAATGTTGAAACAGATAATTCCGAAGGTGAATTAGTTTATATGCCAGATCATCCTGATGCAAATGAAGAAGGTTATGTAAATATGCCAAATGTTAGCGTTGTTACAGAAATGGTTGATATGATTTCTGCATCAAGAAGTTTTGAAGCAAATTTAACAGCTTTTAATTCGGCCAAACAAATTGCAAAAGATTCATTGGAGATATAGATGAATATTTCTACAAATTCAGTAGGTAACTACAAACCTATTAATAATATTTCAACAAAAAATCTTACAAATGCTCAAAACAAAAAAAATGAAATTACTAATGATATAACAAAAGAAGAAAAAAACTATTTCACGAAATTATATCCAAATGAAAAAAACACAATTAATGATTACCAGTTTTATAATAAAGACGGCGATAAGAAAACAGTATTAGTCGGTTCACTTTTTGATAAAAGAGGTTAATATGAAAACAATTGGGTTAGGAAATTTCATACCGAAATTTCCCCAACAAAATTCAACAAAAAATATAGATCCAAATTCAAAGTTCGATGGATTACTAAGCAATTTCATTAAGGGAGTAAATGTTGATCAACTTGACAGTAAGCAAATTACTACTGATTTTATTGAGGGAAAAGACGTTGAAATTCACGAAGTAATGATTGCTGGCGAAAAAGCGAAAACAAGTTTAGATCTATTAATGCAGATTAGAAATAAAACAGTTGATATGTATAAAGAATTAACAAGGATGCAATAAAAGTGGATAAAGCAAAAGACTCATTCTCGGCTTTAGTTAATATATTTAATAAGTTAACAATTCAACAGCGTTTAATGCTTGGCGGAATTGCAGTTGTTGCAATTGTTCTGCTAATTTTTATTCTCGTAGCTTTTAATGAACCAAGCTACACAACATTATATTCAAATCTTGCACCGGAAGAAGCATCCGAAGTTGTAAGCTATCTATCATCTCAAAAAATTCAGTACAAACTTGAAGATAATGGAAATACAATAAGTGTTTCAAAAACTGATATTTACGAAGTAAGATTGGCACTTGCTGGAAAAGGAATTCCTTCAACCGGGATGATTGGTTATGAAATCTTTGATAAGAATACAATTGGTATGTCAGAGTTTATGCAGAAGCTAAACTTTAAAAGAGCACTCGAAGGTGAAATTGCGCGCACCATTATTCAACAAGAAGGAATTGAAAATGCGCGTGTTCATATTGTAACACCGGAGAAAGCAGTTTTTAAGGATGAACAAAAGGAAGCAACTGCATCTGTTGTTTTAAAGTTAAGATCAAATTATTCATTACCAGAAAACAGCATTTTGGCTATAACAAATTTAGTTGCTTCAAGTGTTGAAGGATTAGATGCTGGAAACGTAACAATTATTGATGGCAAAGGAAGATTACTTTCTAAAAAACCGGAAGATAGCGAACTTGCAATAAACAGCGGTAAACAATATGAAATTAAAAGTAGTATTGAAAAATATCTTGCGAAAAAAGCTCAAACAATTTTAGATAAAATTTTAGGTTATGATAATTCTGATGTTAAGGTAAATGTTGAATTGGATTTTAATCAATTAGAAAAAACTTTAGAAACATACGATCCGGAATCTCAAGTTGCAATAAGTGAACAAACTTCAAGAAATACAAGCAGCGGAAAAAGTTTAAGTGATTCTAACGCAGTATTTACAGAAACATCAACAACAAATTACGAGTTAAGCAAAACAATTGAACATATGATTGCAGGAACTGGAAGCATTAAAAGAATAACTCTTGCGGCAGTTATAAACGGAGTGAAATCAGAAGTTCAAAATGGTGAGGAAACAACAATTGTTAATGAACCAAGATCAGAAGAGCAGTTACAGCAATTAGAATTATTGTTGAGACAAGCCGTGGGTATTGATCCGACTCGTAATGATGAGGTTTCGATTGTAAGTATTCCGTTTGAAACAAATAATTTAGAATCCGAAGATGGTTTTGGAGGATCGCCATTAGATAATGTTGGCGATTATATGAATTACTTAATTCTTTTAATCGGAATACTTGGGGCAATGTTCATTCTAAAAACACTGCTTACAAAACTAAAAGAAGAAAAAATTATGATTGGTACAGTTGGCGCAGGAGGTGGAAATTTTACCGAGCGTACATTTGAAACAGGTGCAATTGAACCACCGATGTGGGATCCTGGTTTATCATTAAAGAAAAATAAAAAAGCTAAAAAGCCGTTATTTGAAATGGGTGATATTGAAGATGAAATTACAGATGAAGCAGTTATGAAGAAAATGAAACAAGATAAAATAATTAATTACGTTAGTAAAAATCCGGCAGAAGCAGCAAAATTAATAAACTCATGGTTGAAAGAAGATGAATACTAGTGAACAAATAAAAACAACCGGAATTACAAAAAAAGATTTAAACGGAATTCAAAAATCAGCTTTGCTCCTAATTGCATTAAATGTTGAAACTGCCGCACAAGTTTTTAAGTATTTAGAGCCGACTGATGTTGAATCAATATCAGCAGAAATATCAAAAGTTAAAAATATTCCATCACATATTGTTGAGCAAGTAATTGATGATTATCATGATTTAGTAACCGCTCGCGAATATGTATTAGAAGGTGGAATTGATTATGCACAGCAAGTTTTGGAAAAATCTTTCGGGTTATCCAAAGCTATGGAAGTTATTGAAAAAGTAAAAAACCTAACAACTCTTCATGGATTTGATGTACTAAAAAAAGCTGATTCAACTCAGCTTGTTAATTTTTTAAATAAAGAACATCCGCAAACAATTGCATTAATTTTATCACATTTAAGTCCGGACCAAACTGCAGAAGCATTAATAGAATTGCCGGAAGATATTAGAACAGATGTAATTTATAGAATAGCAACTTTAGGAAAAATTTCTCCGCAAACTTTAACACAAATTGAAAAAGTTGTGGATGAACTTGCCGGATTTTCTATCAATCAAACTATGGGGCAATTGGGCGGAACCAAAAGTGTCGCAAATATTCTAAATAGAATAAACATCACAATGAATAAAGAAATTATTGCTGCTATTGAAAACAAGGATGAAGATGTTGCGTTCGAAATTAAAAGATTGATGTTCTTGTTTGATGATATAATTCATTTGCAAGATAGAGATATTCAAAGAATTCTTAAAGAAGTTGATAGAAAAGATCTGGCTTTAGCATTAAAGGTTGCCGATGAAAGAGTTCAAGAAAAAGTTTTTGGAAATATGTCTGAAAGAGCTGCTGATCTATTAAAAGAAGAATTGCAATTTATGGGACCAGTTAAACTTAAAGAAGTTGAAGCTGCACAAGGAAGAATTGTTGATCAAATTAAGAAATTAGAAGAACAAGAAGAGGTTACAATTAGTTTTAGAGGCGGCGGATCCGAAGAAGTATATGTCTGACAAAATTAGACTTAACATTAAATCAAGAAATCTTAAAGCAATTATTCAGAAGAAGGATGAAGAGAATAAAGCATTTTATGATTATGCTGAATTATTGGAAAAAGAGAAAGTTGAGAATGCGCATAAAATTGAACTAGAGAATGTTTATAAAAATGGTTTTGAAGTTGGGAAACAAAATGCTGAAGAAAAATTAAGTGAAAAACATAATCAAGAATTAATTGAGCAAGCAGAAGAATTTTATAAAATTATAAAAACATTTGAAGATACAATAAAGCAGTATGAAAATAATTTTCATAAAATAGTTATAAATGTTGCTCAAAAAATATCAGAAAGAATTATTAAAAGAGAGATTGAACAAAAAAATATAATAACAGAAATTCTTGAGCAAAATTTAAGCAAAGTATATGGTGCAAATGAAATTACAATAAAACTTAATCCGTCAGATTTTAAAATAGTTGAGAAAACCAATAGAGAAAAAATGAGCAGTTTTGGAATTTCAAAAATAAAATTTGAACCAAGCGAAAGTATTACAAAAGGTGGATGCCTAATTGAAACAGAAATTGGAAATTTAGATGCAAGAATTGAAAGTCAGATAAATGAAATTATTAAATCATTGGAAAATAAACTCACAAAAACTAATAGCGAATGAATGAACTGATTGAAGATATTGTTGAAACTTATAATCATTTAATTGAGGTTACTGATCCAATTAAAATTAATGGAAAAGTAACAGATGTAATTGGATTTATAATAGTTTCTGTTGGACCAAATGTTTCACTTGGTGAAATTTGTTCAGTAATTGATAGAACCGGTTATGAAATTTGTAAATCGGAAGTTGTTGGTTTTAAAGATGGTAAAGTTTTATCAATTGCTCTTGGTAATATTCAAAATATTGCACCATCTTGCCAAATTGTTTCTTCCGGAAAAAGTTTTTCAATTGGTGTTGGAGCGCAGTTATTAGGAAGAGTAATTGACGGTTTTGGAAATCCAATTGATGATAAAGGTGATATAAATTATACAATTATTAAAAATACTCACAGAGAACCGCCAAATCCTTTAACAAGAAAAAGAATTGATTCACCGCTTCAAACCGGTGTTAGAGCAATTGATGGATTATTAACTGTAGGGAAAGGACAAAGAGTTGGAATCTTTGCTGGTAGCGGTGTTGGCAAAAGTGTTTTGCTTGGAATGATTGCACGAAATACCACAGCGGATGTAAGCGTAATTGTGTTAGTTGGTGAAAGAGGAAGAGAAGTTCGAGAATTCATTGAAAAAGATTTAGGCGAAGAAGGATTAAAAAAATCAGTTATTGTTGTTGCTACAAGTGATAAACCATCGCTTGCGAGAATTAAAGCTGCATATATTGGAACTACAATTGCTGAATATTTTAGAGACCTTGGTAAAGATGTTGTTTTAATGATGGATTCCGTAACTCGTTTTGCACATGCTCAAAGAGAAGTTGGAATTACAATTGGTGAACCACCAACAACTAAAGGATATACACCTTCTGTATTTGCAGTTTTACCTAAATTACTTGAAAGAGCCGGAACATCTACAAAGGGAAGTATCACTGGATTTTATACTGTTCTTGTGGATGGCGATGATATGACAGATCCAATTGCAGATAGCGTTAGATCAATTCTGGATGGACATTTTGTTCTAACAAGGAAATTAGCAAATAAGGGACAGTTCCCGGCAATCGATCCACTGCAAAGTATAAGTAGAGTTATGCCAGATATTGTTCCGGAAGATCATAGAAAACGATCACAAGAATTTAATGAAATTCTCTCTGCATATAATGAAGCAGAAGATTTAATAAATATTGGAGCTTATGTTAAGGGAAGTAATCCGCAGATTGACCATGCACTTAACAAAATAAGCGGGTTAAGAAATTATCTTAAACAAGGTATAAATGAAGAAGCAATATATTCGGATTCAATAAATCGATTAAACAATTTAATTGAAAAACCTTTGGGATGATAATTGGCGAAATTCAAATATAAGTTTGATACAATAAAATCAATTAAAGAAAGATTTGAAAAAATAGTAATGAAGGAACTTTCTATTATCAATTTAGAAATAGAAAGAATAAAAAATGAAATAGAAAATTTAAAATTGGAATTGAAAGAGACACGAATTAAAAAACTTTCAAATCTAACAATCAGAATAAAAGATATTCAGTTTTATACAAAACACGAAAATTATTTAGATCGGCAGATAAATTTATTACGGAAAGAACTTACGAAGAAAAATATTGAGAAAGAAAAAAAGTTAAAAGAATTAATAAAAAAATCTAAAGAAACAAAAACTTTTGAATTGCTTGAAGAAAAACACAGAATAGAATTTTTTAAGGCTCAAGAAAAAATTGAGCAAATTGAATTAGACGAAATTGCAGTTAAGGAATTTAATAGGTAATAAAGTGAAAAATATAATTATTTACTCGGTCTTATTTATATCAGCATTTATTGGAACAACAATTGGAATTTATACTTTTAATAACAAATATGTTGATTTGTTCAAATTTGATTTTAGAGACAAAGCCGCTTTTGAAAAAGCACTTCAAGATAGTTTAGCAACTTTACATGCCGATAGTCTTGCGGTTAGTGATAGTGTGCATTTAAGTAATTCAGATTCACTAAAGCATTTGTCAAATAGTAATAACAATTCAGATTCTGAGATTGATTCAACAAAAATTTTATATGAACAAAAATTAGCAGAGAAAGATAAAGAAATAGAAAATTTGAAAAACAAAATGAATGAAAAAAGTGGCGGTAAATATCAAGACTGGTTGAAGAAGACAATAAAACTTTATGAAGCAATGGAAGCAAATAAAGCTGCGGAATATATTAAATCGATGCCTGAAGATGAAGCACGCGATATTATTTATTCCATGAAGCAAAAAAAAGCAGCAGAAATACTTTCTAATTTAGAAAATGAAACTGTACAAAGACTAACAAGGGCACAATAATGATATTTAATCCTTTATATTTCAGCGAAACCGGAAACAGCCAAATGCTGGTTGCTAAACCGGGAAAACTTTCCAACAATAAATATCTCTTTTCCGATATTGTGAAAGTTGTAATGAATTCTGATTTAGAACAAAAAAAATTGCTTGAAACAGATTTGGAAGGAATTGTAAAAAATCAATTACCAATTGTTGCCGGAATTGAAAACGCAAGCACTCAAATAAAGTTTACCGAATTGAGTGAAAATGACAGTGAGAAAGTAAAGCTTGATCTTGCTGATATTTTACCACCGGAAATTGCTGAACTTCTTGTAAGTGATCAGATTGTGTTAAATAAAGATCATATAATTTCTTATATAAGCAAAGAACCGCTTGAAGGAGATTTAGAGAAGTTTATAAACCAATTAGTTGGGGAAGAAACTCTAAATGAAAATTTAACAAAAGAAACCGGACTCTTTCTTCATCTTGAGGATTTAAAATCTGCAGTAAATATTGAATTGTTAAAAGAAACAGATACAAAACAATCTGCAGAAAAAGTAATTGTGCAAACTTTGGTTGTTCCGGAAAAATCCAAATTAATTTCACTTTTTAAAGCTTCGGAAAATTTAGAAAATGCAGATACGACAAATAAAAATTTATCTTCAATAAAAATTCCACTTGATTATAATTCAATCAACTTGAATGAAGAAGAACAATCTAATTTTAAACCTACGCTTTCCGTTTATACATTTAAGAATACTGAGCAAAATATTCAACCGCTAATTGGCAATCAAAAAGATAATATTAAACTTGAACTAATTAATACAAACTTGGTCGCTTCAAACAAAAATAATTTTTCTGTAAACGTACCTCTTGAAAAAATAAGTTTTATTCCAAGTGAAATTAAAACAAAAAATTTGGAATCTGAAAAATCAAATATTCTGAATGAAATTAAACCTAATTCAGAAATTATTAAAAATGCTGAATCATCGAAAAATATTAGTGATAAAGAATTTAGTGTTACGAAAATTACAATTGTTAAAAAACAAGACGGACTTTTTGAAGAACTAAATTTGAAAGAAAAAATAAAAGATAATAGGATTGATCCCGATTTAAGGAAAATAAATTTTAGTGAGATTTATAAATCAGAAAAATCTGAATTTAGATTGCTAAAAAATATTTTGAATAATTCCGAAGCAAATATTAAAGCAAATAATTCAAAAAATATTTTAATAAATCCAATTAATCAAAACGTTAGTGAGCAAATAAAAACTGATTTAAAAAATGGTAATAAGAATATTTCAGGCGATAAAATAATTACAACAGATAAACCAAATTCAATTTTGAAATTAGAAAAAGTTGCAAATGAAAATAATCTCCAGAAAGTAAGTTTCAAATCAGAAAACATAAATTCTGAATTAAAAACTTCAGAAAATAAATCAGAAATTTCTAAAAATGCTAATAAAATAAATTCGGAAACAAATTTAGTAAAGGAAGCAAAACCAGAAGTAAAATTAGATTTATCTCAAAAAGTGAAAGAAAATATATTTGTTAAAACCAATGAAAGAATTATTTCAAAAGAAAATATTAGCGATACAAATCAATTAAAAAACAATATTGATTCTGTTAAAATTGCTGAGAATCAAAGTAAAGACTTCACAGAAATTGATGTAAAAAAATCTAACATAAATGAAAATATTGAGTTTAGTAAAACATCAAAAATTGTAAATATTCTTAAAATTGAAACTGAGCAAAAATCTGAAATCCATAAAGCAGAGTTAAAGGAAATTAATCTAAATAGTAAATCATTACCGCAAGAAAATAAAAATCAAAATGCAGAAATCAAATTTTCTGAAACTCCCAAAAGTGATTTTACTAAACAAGAAAGTATTTTTAATAAGGAACTGAAAACATCGGATGAATCAATAAAATCAGATATAAAAGTAAATAATGAAAAAGAAATTAGTAATTCAAAAACCGATAAAAATTTTGAAGTAAATGAAAAAAATGTAAAAGTTGAGAATACACAAAAAGATATTACTGAAAAGAATATTAATAAAAATGTTCAAACATTTGAAAGTGAACGAAAAGAAAAACATGAAGAAGTTAAAATTGGGAATACTGAAAAAATAATTACAAATGAAGAAATAAAAAAAACTAAAATAGAAAAAAATGATTTCAATAAAGTCAATAATTCTGATATAAAAGAAAATTTAAAGACTTTAACAAAAAATGAAAATACGACTGACGAAAATTTGAAAGTAAATATTCAAAATAAAAATGTAGAAATTTTACAAAATGAAGAAAGCAGAAAATTATCTGTAAAAGTTAAAAGTAATGTTAAGGCTATTTCAAATAAGCTTGAAGATAACAATTTGCAGAAATCTGTTAAAGTTGAAAAAGAACAAACAGATTTAAACAAAGAAGATGCAAAACAAAATTTATTTGATAGCAACAAGCAAAATTCGTTGAGTGCCGAAAAGGTAACTGCAAAACTGCATCACGAAATTAATTTTGATTCATTAGTTAAAGATGAGTTGAAAAAAGATTTTGAAATAACAAATAAATCAAACATTGAAAACGAAATATCTAAAGCTCACAAGGTTGTTAAATCAACTGAAATAATAAAAGAACTCAGTAAATTTATTTCAACGCAAGAAAAGGGAAGTTTAACATTTGATATTAAACCGGAAAGCCTTGGTAAAATGAAAATAACTCTTTCTACTGTTGAAAATGTTTTGAAAGCATCAATTGAAGTTGATAACGAGCAAGCAAAACATTTAGTTGAAAGAAATGTTGAAAAATTGCAAGAAGAATTATCCAAAAACGGAATACAATTAAACTCATTAAATATTTCACTCGGTCAGCCGAAAAATCATAAAGGTGAAAAGCGATCGAATACGAAAAACAATTCTAACGAAAATCAGTTTGAAAATGAAATTGTTGATTTTAGTGAAGATAGAAAAACAAAAACTTTAGGCTACAATACTTATGAATATATAGCATAGGAGAATTAAAAAATGATTGATGGAATTTCAACAACAATTGCAACAACACCAGAGTATGCAACTGAAAGTAAAAGCTCGTTAGATAAAGATGCATTTCTGCAATTAATGATCGCTCAGTTAAAAAATCAAGATCCGCTTGAACCGATGGATGGAACAGATTACTCGGCACAGCTTGCTCAATTCAGTTCTTTGGAACAATTAAAAAATATCAATGATAGTTTAAATAATAGTATTGATGCAAATTATTTATTAACGCAATCTGTTAATAATACAATGACCGCAACACTAATTGGTAAAAATGCAAAAATTGCCGCAGATACAATTGCTTATGAAGGCCAAGAAAGTACATCTTTTGGATACGAACTTCCGGCAAATGCAAGTGATTTGACAGTTGTTGTTAAAAATTCATCCGGAGTTGTTGTAAAAGAATTTAGTGATTTGGAAAAAACTGAAGGCATCTATAAACTTGATTGGGATTTTACCGATAATGAAGGTGATATAGTTCAAGAAGATGAATATACTTTTGAACTAAAAGCAAAAACTCTAAATGGTGAAGATATGACAGTTGCCCAATATTTAATTGGAACAATTGAGGGAGTTAGATTCGGAAGTTCGGGTACATCAATATTGGTAAACGGCTTAGAGTATTTAGTATCAGATGTTTTTGAAATTTTACAAAACGAACATAAGTCAAAATAAAGGTGAAAAATGGCAAACATGATTAATGGAATAAATGTTCCTTTTGTTCCAATAGTTAAGCCAGAGCATCCAGCAAATAATATTAAAGAAGGAAGTTCAAATTTTGACTCAATCTTTAAAACTGAACTTGAGAAATTAAAATTCTCAAATCATGCAACAAAAAGAATTGAATCAAGAGAACTGGAATTATCCAACGAAGATATTAACAAGCTGCAGAATGCCGTAATTAAAGCCGAAGCTAAAGGAGCAAAAGATTCACTAGTTATGATGAACAATAAAGCGTTCATTGTAAATATTCCAAACAAAACAGTAATTACAGCTTTAAATGTTGAAAAAAGTACTGAAAATATTTTTACAAATATTGACAGTGTAGTTTTTGCTTAAAATTAATTAACTAAATAAACGGGCGGGACCTTCAAAGGACGCCCAGATTCAACTGACCGACTGATGTTGAATCTTACTTAAAAAAACCTTAGGAGGTTAAAATGTCTCTTATTAATTCCCTATTTGCCGGAGTTTCCGGTATCAGAAATCATCAAGCAATGTTAGATGTTATTGGAAACAACATTGCAAACGTAAACTCAATTGGTTATAAAGGCAGTAGAGTTACTTTTAGTGATACTTTCAATCAATTTATTCGTTACGGAACTAACCCAACAGATACTGCCGGTGGTACAAATACTTTCCAAGTTGGATTAGGAATGAAACTAAATTCAGTAGATAGAAACTGGAACCAAGGTACATTTGAAAGAACCGGAATTACAACTGATTTAGCTTTACAAGGCGATGGATTATTTGTTCTTAAGAAAAATGGTGAAACTTTTTACTCAAGAGCCGGTGCATTTATATTTGATGCGGACGGACAATTAGTAAATCCACAAAACGGTGCAATTGTACAAGGTAAAGTTGCAACGGAAGACGGAACAGTTCCTCCCGGAAATAATTTAGAAAATATTGTAATAGATTCAAACTTAAGATTGCCTGCTGTTCCTACAACTGATATAGTTTGGGATGGAAATCTTGACAGTACTTCATCACTAACAAGATCAGAAGAATTCGTACAAACCGGAAATTTACAGAATAATGTTGCTGTTGGAACCGAACAAGCAAGCGAAGCTGTAGTTTATGATGATTTTGGTAATGAATATTCTTTTACAACAAGTTATGTTAAAACAGCAGATAATACTTATGATTTAACTTATGAATTATTGGATAGCGAAGGAAATCCGACTTCTCCGGCAGTTGGACCAGTAACAGTTGAAGTTGAATTTGATCCTGCTACTGGAACAATGACAACTTTTGATGGGGCGGCTCCAGTGGCATTTGATATTACTGAAACAAATTTGGGAATAAATTTTTCTTTTAATCCAACCGGTGTTGAAGAGGGTGCAACTAAAACTTTAAGTTCCGTTGTTGATAGCAACAGAAAACCTACAATTGTTGCCGGTACGGTTTCTATTTTTGATTCTTTAGGAAATGCTCATACGATGGAATTAAAATTTACAAAGATTGATGCAAACAACTGGAAATGGGTAACTGAAATGCCAGCAGCAAGCGGTACATTAGCTGGTGGCGAAGGAACTATTTCATTTAATTCAGATGGATCGATTGCTTCAATTGCACCAAATCCTCCGGTGTTAACTTTTTCACCAATTGGCGGTGCATCGCAGGAAAATATTGAATTGAATCTTGGTGAAGGTTTTGAAGGTATTACACAAATTTCCGGAAGTTCTGTGGTTTCAGCTGCTTCACAAAATGGTTCTGCAGCAGCTTCTTTAGCAAATATCAGTATTGATCAATACGGTTATATAGAAGGTGTATTTACAAACGGACAATCAAGAAAATTAGCTCAAATTTTGGTTTCAACATTTCCGAATAGAAATGCTTTAACATCTGTTGGCGAAAATATGTATACAATATCTGCAAATGCCGGCGAGCCATATATCAGTGAACCCGGAGAAACAAGTAATACAACAATTCAATCCGGCGCTTTGGAGCAATCAAACGTAGATCTTTCGGAAGAATTTACAAGAATGATTGTTTCACAAAGAGGTTTCCAAGCGAACTCAAGGGTAATAACTGTATCGGATACTTTACTTCAAGAAATTACAAATTTAGTTAGATAATATATTCAAAAAATGGGGACCAGTAAAATGATCCCCAAATTTCTTCCCTTAATATTATAATTTAGTAAAGTTGATCAAATGGTCAATATTCTACAATTACAATAAATCATAATATTAAAAAACCCACTTTTTTCTATTTAACTTAATTTTTTCTTCATTTTTGCTAATGGCATACCAATTGAAATTATAAATAAAAATTGGAGATAAGAATGGCCGAAGAAGAAAAAAAAGAAGCTAAAAGCGAAAAACCAGCTAAAAAAGGTTTCAACTTTAAAGTTATTCTAATTGGACTCCCACTTTTTATTGTACAACTTGTTTTGGTTTACTTTATTACAGCAAATTTTTTAGTGAAAAGTGCTCCAGCTGCAAATGAAAAACATGAAGGCGAAAATGTTGAACATGCGGAATCAGATGAAGCTGAGGAAGGTGAAGAATCAGAAGATTCCGAACATTCTGAAGAAGGTGATGAACATGGTAAAAGTGGAAATCAAATATTCAGTATTGAAGATTTAATAATTAATCCGGCTGGAACAAGCGGACAAAGATTATTATTACTTTCTGTAGGATTTGGAGTTTCGAACGAAGAAAAAGCAACAATGCTTAAAGAAAATGAAGTTGTGATAAAAGATATGATTCTAAATTCAATGTCGCAGAAATCATTATCAGATTTAAGCAGAGTTGAATTAAAAGATTCCTTAAAAATCGAAATTGCAAATCAAGTAAATAAATTGCTGCCAAAGGCAAAAATTAAAAATGTTTATTTCAGTAAATACGTATTAAATTAAAATGGCAGAAGTATTATCCCAACAAGAAATTGATGCGCTGTTAAATAGCGCAGATTCCGGTTCAACAAAAACCGAACTTGAAAATCTCAAAATAGAAAGAGAAGTTATTCCTTTTGATTTTAGATTGCCGAATCGTATTTCTAAAAATCAACTTAGAACAATTCATAATATAAATGAAAACTTTGCAGAAATGTTTAGTTCATTTTTAATGTCAAAACTTCAAACAATTGTAAATTGTAATGTAACTTCCGTAGATCAAATCTATTATTCTGAATATGTTTTGTCAGTTTCAAATCCCGCTTGCTTATTTACTTTTGATATTAACCAGACAGATATAAAAGGAATTCTGGAATTTAGTTCAGAATTTGCTCTTACTTTAGTAGATAGATTATTAGGCGGAAATGGAAAGGGTTCAAAAAACTCTCAAGTAATTACTCCAATTGAACAAAAAGTTTTGGAAGTTGTTATAAACAAAATTCTTCATGATTTAGGAAAAGCTTGGCAGATAATTGGTGATTACACTTTTAAGATTGATAAGTTTGAGCCGGATATAGATTTTGTTCAAATTACATCACAAAGTGAAAGTGTGCTTTTAATAACTTTTGAAGTTCATATCGGCGAACAAAGTTATATGATGAATTTATGTTTTGCAACATATGCGTTTGACACAATTTTATCAAAACTTACAAATCAAAATTTATCTTCTATTAGACCAATAAAATATGCCGGAACAACAGCACAGAATATTTTAACTGAACATCTGAAAAAAACCGAATTAAATCTTGAAGTAGAATTTGGAAAATCATCTATTAAATTCAGTCAGTTATTAAAACTAAAAATTGGGGATGTTATTTTATTGAATAATCAAGTTGGCGATGAAATAAAAATTAGTGTTGAAAAAAAGCATATGTTTTATGGTATTTCCGGAGTTGTAAACAATCACAAAGCAGTTAAGATTACAAAAAAGGTAGATAAAAGGAAAAACTAAAATGGCAAAGAATTTAGAAAATAATTCAGACAAATCTTCAATGAATGTTGAATCCAAAGGTCATGTTGATATGAGTGAAGAAGAAGCCGAAGCTCAAATGCTTGCTGCATTGGAAGCTGCAAATTCAGAATCATCTGTAAATGCAAGCGTTGCTGATTTCCCGAAATTTAATGAGTCGAAAAAACGTGGATTCTTTGAAGATGATAAATTAGAATTTCTTAAAGACCTTCAGCTAAATGTTTACATTGAACTCGGAAGAACCAAAATGGAAATTAAAGATATTTTGGAATTAGAAAGAGGATATGTAATTGAATTAGAAAAACTTGCAAGCGAACCGGTTGATGTTTACGTGAATAACAAAAAAATTGCAGAAGGTGAAGTTGTTGTAATTGATAAACATTTTGGAATAAGAATTACAAATCTATTAGAAGCAAACGAAAGACTGCAAGGTGTTAAATAGTGAAAGCATGGGATATTATTCAAATTTTTTTAATTCTTGCTGTTATGGTAGGAATTATGTACGGACTCTTATTTTTAGTAAAAAAATATTTATATACATTTGATAAAAAAGGAAATAATTCAGCAAAAGTTAAAATCATATCAACACAAGCACTACTTCCTAAAAAATTTGTTTCAGTAATTGAATTTAACAGCAACATTTATTTGCTCGGAATTTCAGAACAATCTGTAAATCTTTTAGATAAATTTGATGAAAGTAATTTTATTCAAGAACCAATTGATAATTCTGCAAAACCCAAACAAAATTTTCTAAATCTGCTAAAAGCTAATATGGGTATAAAATGAAAAAATATTTACTCATATTAATTTTCGTAATTTCAATTATCCCTTTTGAAAAGTACTTAATTGCGCAAAGTTCACAAACAATTCCAATTCCTAATATTGGAATTAATGTTGGTTCATCAGATAAGCCGGAAGATTTAGCAGTTACGTTACAATTATTATTATTGCTTACAATTTTATCTTTAGCTCCATCAATATTGATAATGACAACATCATTTTTAAGAATAATAATAGTTTTTAATTTCCTTAAAACAGCGTTGGGAACTCAGCAAATGCCGCCAAATCAGCTTTTAGCCGGTGTTGCATTGTTTATAACATTTTTTGTAATGACACCAACTTGGAATGAGTTTAATGAAAAAGCACTTCAACCTTATCTTGATAAAAAGATTACAATTCAAGAAGCTTATGATAAAGGGATTGAACCAATTAGTACTTTTATGTTAAGAAATACAAGACCGGAAGAATTAAAATTTTTTATTCAACTTGCAGATATGCCGCAACCAAAAAATCATAAAGATTTGCCGATACATGTTTTAATTCCAGCTTTTGTATTAAGTGAATTGCGCGCTGGATTTATTATTGGATTTTTTCTCTTCATTCCTTTTGTAATGGTTGATATGATTGTATCAAGCATTTTAATGTCAATGGGTATGATGATGCTTCCGCCGATGATGATTTCAATGCCATTTAAAATATTACTTTTTGTTTTAGTAGATGGTTGGAGTTTAATAATTGGATCAATAGTAAGAGGGATAAATTAATGTCAATAGATTTAGTAATAGAAATTCTAAGCGAAGCTTTTTTTGCGGTTTTATTAATTCTAATTCCAATTTTGGGTTCTGGATTAATAGTCGGAGTTATAATTTCTATTTTTCAAGCTGCAACTTCTATTCAAGAATCAACACTAACTTTTGTTCCGAAATTAATCATAACTGCAGTAACTATAATAATTGCTTTGCCATTTATTACAGATAAAATGGTTTCATTCACTCACAAAATTTTTAGTCTAATTGAAACGGTTGTAAAATGACGGGAATATTGATTGCAGATTTTCTAACCGGATTAATGATATTTATTAGAATTGGGGTTATGTTTTCTTTTGCACCGTTATATAGCAATACTTCAATACCAACATTGCTGAGATTAGCATTAGCATTGGTTGTAACGTATATTGTTTTCTTTAGTGTTGAAACTTATCCTTTTACCGAAAATGATCATTTCATATTTGTTATAATTTTTGCAATTAAAGAAGCGTTGGTTGGAATAACAATGGCATTTGTAATTAGCATTATATTCCAAGGTATTTCTTTCGCTGGTTTATTAGTGGGAAGAGATATGGGTTTGGCAATGTCTTCAATGTTTGATCCCGTAACCGGAGATGATGGAAATATTATAGCAACTTTGCTTTCAATGGCAGCAGTTATTGTTTTTATTTTAATTAATGGCCACCAATTTATAATTGAATCTTTGGCTTATTCATTCAAAGTTATTCCACTTGGTGGGTTTAAAATTACTCAAAATGCTTTGGATTTAATTATTAAATACAGTGGGAGTATTTTTATTTTATCAATAAAAATCTCTTCACCAATTCTTGTTGCATTTTTCTTAATTCATTTAGCAAGTGCAATAATTGCAAGAGTTAGTCCGTCTTTCCAAGTGTTTTTTGTTTTACTTCCTCTTAAAATTGGCTTAGGATTATTTTTAGTTGCTTTGGTAATGCCGCTCTATGTTTACCTTTTCAGAACTTTAATTTATGAATATGAAGAAAAACTATTTGAAATTGTTAAAGCAATAGGTAACTGAGATGGCAGAATTAGACGGACAAGAAAAGACCGAGCAAGCGACTAGTAAACGTCAGCTTGATACCAGAGAAAAAGGTCAAGCTCCTAAAAGTCAAGAATTAAATTCACTAGCGGTTTTTACTACTGGATTATTTGTTCTGTTTTTAACTAAAGATTATTTAGGCGGAAAATTATGGGATATAAGCGTTTATATTTTTTCATCGCTAGATACTCTTGAAATTAGTGCAGATATTCTTAGTATGTACATGATAAAAGGTGCATTGTTTTTTATTCTTTCTATGTTCCCGGTTTTTATTGGAATTATATTAGTTTCTTTAGCAGTCGGCTATGGTCAAGTGGGATTTAAAATTACACCTAAAGCACTTGAACCAAAATTCTCCAAACTTGATCCCATTAAAGGATTTAAGAATAGTTTTTTAACAACAAGACCTTTAGTTGAAACAATAAAATCAATTGTAAAACTAAGTGCAATAGGAATTTTCTCATATATCTTTTTGGAAGATATGATTCTAAATTCTATTGGATTAGTAAATTTCACAATACAAGAAATAGTTAATTACACAATAGAAAATTCAATTGATTTTTTATGGAGAGTATCGCTTGTTTATATAGTTATAGCTTTTTCAGATTTTGCTTATCAAAAATTTAAACACAAAAAAGATTTGATGATGACAAAGCAAGAAGTAAAAGAAGAGCGCAAACAAACAGAAGGCGATCCACAAATTAAATCTCAAATAAGAAGTAAACAAATTGAAATGGCACGAAAAAGAATGTTGGATGACGTTCCGAAAGCAGATGTTGTAATTACTAACCCAACTCACTTTGCTGTTGCTCTAAAATATGATATTGGAAAAAGTACAGCTCCAAAAGTAATTGCAAAAGGTCAAGATTTATTAGCACAAAAAATTAAAGAAATAGCTAAACAGCACAATATTCCTTTACATGAAGATGTTCAATTGGCAAGAGCACTTTACAAGGCATGTGAAATTGGTCAAGAAATTCCGGAAACATTATTTAAAGCTGTCGCTCAAATTTTAGCTTATATATTTAAACTTAAAAATGAGAAAAAAAGAAAAAGCATAATATAGTATGAGTAAAATTTTAAAAAATACCGATATTATTTTTGCATTTGGAATAATCTTTATTCTTGGATTAATGGTAATTCCATTACCGGCATTTCTACTGGACTTTTTCTTAGCATTAAACATTTCATTTGCAATTTTAATTTTAATTGCATCTTTATATATAAACACACCACTGGAAATTTCTTCATTTCCCGGATTACTTTTAGTCTTAACAATATTTAGACTTTCATTAAATATTAGCTCAACAAGATTAATTCTAATTGATGGATATGCTGGTGAGGTAATTGAAACATTTGGAAATTTCGTTGTTGGTGGAAGTTACATTGTTGGATTTATAGTATTCTTAATTTTAATAATTATTCAATTTATGGTAATTGTAAAGGGTTCCGGAAGAATTTCGGAAGTTGCAGCAAGATTTACTTTGGATGCAATGCCCGGAAAACAAATGGCTATTGATGCGGATTTGAATAGCGGAATTATTACCGAAGTAGAAGCAAGATCAAGAAGAAATGACATTGCTCGCGAAGCTGAGTTTTTCGGATCGATGGATGGTGCCTCAAAATTTGTAAAAGGCGATGCTATTGCAGGATTGATAATTAATGCTATAAATATTGTGGGAGGAATTCTAATTGGTGTATTACAAAAAGGATTAAACGTAGTTGACGCTTTACAAACTTACACAATTTTAACAATTGGTGATGGATTAGTTTCTCAAGTTCCGGCATTGTTAATTGCTACCGCTGCGGGAATGGTTGTAACAAAAAATTCTGGAGGCAAATCTTTAGATAGTCAAATGAAAGCACAATTACTTTCAAACCCAAGAGTTTTAGGAACAGTTGCTGGTTCAATTATTCTATTTGCATTAATACCCGGAATGCCCACAATTCCGTTTTTGATGTTAGGTGGTGGATTAGCAACCACAACATTTTTTGTTAATAAAAATAAGAAAACGGCACAATTATCAGAAAGTAAAGAAGTTGAAACAGCAAAAGAAGAAAAAGAAGAAAAAGTTGAAGGCTATCTACAAGTTGATCCGGTTGAAGTTGAAATAGGTTATGGACTTATCGCACTTGTAGATGATAGTCAAGGCGGAAATTTGTTTCAAAAAATTTCTTCTACAAGAAAATTTGTTGCACTTGAATACGGCGTATTGGTGCCGCCGGTTAGAGTTAGAGATAATTTACAACTTAAGCCAAATGAATATATAATAAAAATTAAAGGAAATATTGTTGCACATTATGAAATTTACTCTGATAGATTTTTAGCAATGAATTCCGGAAATATAACAGAAAAATTAAGCGGTATTCCAACTAAAGATCCTGCTTTTGGTCTTGATGGATTTTGGGTTTCAGATCAAGAAAAGGATAAAGCTGAATTAGTTGGCTACACAGTTGTTGATGCAGTTTCTGTTTTATCAACACATTTACAAGAAACAATTAAGAAAAATTTTGATAAAATTTTAACACGTCAATCTGTTAAACAATTATTGGAAAATCTAAAGCAAGAATATCCGGCAGTTATTGAAGATATAAATCCGGAATCTTTACCAATCGGCACAATTCAAAAAGTATTGCAAAGTTTATTGAAAGAATTAATACCTATAAAAGACTTAGTTCAGATTTTAGAATCATTAATTGATTATTCAAAAGTTACAAAAAATATTGAAGTACTTACAGAATACGTAAGACATTCGCTTGGTGATACGATTGCAACTTTATATAAAGATCAACACAATATTATTCATTCAGCGGCAATTGGAGAAGGTTTGGAAGAATATATTACAAATTCTTTATCTAAACAAGGCGATGCAACTCATACTTTAGGATTAACACCGGATATGTTAAATGCATTAAATAATTCAATAAATAATTTAGTAGGTAAATTTAGAAAACTTGGTTATCTGCCGATATTTATTACATCGGCAACAATTAGACCGTATTTATTTAGATTAATAAATTCATCTTTCCCGGATGTTGTAATTTTATCTTTTACAGAATTGCCGGCAAATATTGAAATTGAATTTATTGGAAAACTTGAGGTTTAAAATGCAGATAAAAAAATTTATTGGAACAACTTTAAAAGATGCAATTGCCCAAATGAAAGGTGACTTTGGCGATGAAGCTATTGTACTTGGCACAAAAGTGATTGAAGATTATTCTAAAGGTGTTGAACAAAAACTTTTTGAAATTACCGCAAGTTTAGATGAAGATGATAATCACAAAGAAATAAAAGTTGAAATTCCGAAAGTAAAAAGTTTTGATTCTGAAATGAAAAAACTTACTGAAAAGATTTATGGAGTTTCAAATAGTCAATCTTATTCAAATTCAAAAATTTCTCAACCACAAAGAAAAACAGTTGATTTAGATAAAATTCAATTTCAGTCTATTAAAAAAATACTAAGCGAAAAAGATGTTTCCGAAAAAAATATAAATAAAATTCTAAAATTAATTACTCAGTACGAAGCTTTATTTAATGATGAAAACAAAGATGAATATATTATTTCAACTTTGGCTTCTTTAATTCCAACAAGTGATTTTGAGTTAAATAAAGACGGCGGTCAAAAAGTAATTTCTATTGTTGGTCCAACCGGCGTTGGAAAAACCACATGCATCGCAAAACTTGCTGTAATTTCCAAAATACTTCACAATTTAAATATTGGATTAATATCAATTGATACTTACAGATTAGGGGCTTTAGATCAATTAAAAATATTTTCTGAAATTTCTAATATTGATTTTTTGGTTGCGTATGAACCAAAAGATATTCCAAAGTTTATGAAAAAGTTTAAAGATAAAGATATTGTATTTATCGATACTGTTGGACGAAGTCAGAATAATGCAAAATTACTTAATTCAATAAATCAATTTTTAAAAACGGTTAAAATAGATGAAACTTATTTGGTTCTAAACAGCACAAGCGATTATAAAATTATGTTGGATGTTGCAAAAAAATTCAAAGTGTTGAATTATAATGGATTAATATTTTCAAAATTGGATGAAGCCGTAACTTTCGGAAATCTGCTGAATCTTGTTGAGGAAATAAAAGTTCCAATAAAATATTTAACAAACGGACAAGTAATCCCAGATGATATAATTGCGGCAGATAATGAATTTATTGCAAATATGATTTATACGGGAAAAATAAATTAATGCTTGGACAAGCCAAAAGATTGTATGAGTTGAGCAATTTATTTCATGCGAAAAATGAAGTAAAAGAATCGACAAAGATAATATCGTTTACCTCCGGCAAAGGCGGAACGGGGAAATCCTTTATTTGCAGCAATTTGTCATTTCAACTTTCTGAAGAAGGAAAAAAAGTATTGCTTGTTGATCTTGATATTAATTTATCAAATATTGGAGCAATTTTTAATGTACATTCAAAAAAGAATTTATATCATTATCTAAATTATGATTACGATTTAGATGAAATAATTTTTAATTATTCTGAAAATTTGGATATCATTTTGGGTGAATCCGGAAGAATTGATCATCCGGAATTTACAGAGGAAAAAATCAATTTATTTTTAAGCGAGTTGAAAATTATTTCTGCAAAATATGATTATGTACTTTTTGATACTTCTGCTGGAATTAATAAATCAACACTTCAAATTCTTCAAAATTCTAATGAAATTATTATTGTAACTTCATCGGAACCAACTTCGGTAATGGATGGTTACGTAATTGTAAAAATGATGAAAAGTTTAGGATTTGAATCCGAGATAAATATTGTTGTAAATAAAACTTTTGAAAAACATGAAGGAATAATTGCATTCGAAAATCTTCAAAAAGCAGTTGACCATTTCCTAAAAAGTAAAATAAAATACTTAGGCGAAGTTTCATTTTCCAAAGAAGTAATTCAATCTATTAAAGATCAAATTCCATTGTGCAAATCGAAAAAAACTTCCGAAATTTCAAATCAACTTCAAGAAATTTCCTCAAAAATTAAAATACAAACAATTGGTTAATAATAACCAATTCGACATTCCAAAAAATTAGAAAACAATCCAAAATCAAATTAAAACAGCAAAATAATGTTGGTATATTCTTTGAAATTATAAGAACCGGAGGACATAAAATGAACAAAATAATATTAAATATCGGACTGCTATTATTTTTCATCTCGATAATAATATTTAGCCAGCAAGGCATGTTAGTTGAGGATATTTTAGTAAGATCATTCATCATATTTTTTGTTGCAACTTTACTATTAACCATTCTTGCCCTCACATTTATAAAAGCCATAAACAAAGCATCAATTGATAAACAAAAAAATTTCTTAAGCTAAACTTTAGGGATACAGTAATATGGATAATAGTACACTTTGGGCAGAATATAAAACAGAACCATCAAGTGTAGTTAAAAAACAGATAATGGTTAATTATACCAATCTAGTTCATTATGTAATCCATAATTCAAAATTTATGAATCTTAATGTTGTTGAAGAAAAGGATTACTTCCAGTTTGGAATTGAAGGATTAAGCGAAGCAATTGACAGATTCGATCCGGATTTTGGAACCAAATTTGAAACTTATGCAATTCAAAGAATCAGAGGAAAAATTATTGATGAATTGAGAAAACTTCAAATTAAGCCACGTGCAAATTATCAAAATCAAGATTCCAACAAAGTGATTTATAAAAATGTTTCAATTGACCAGCCTTATGATAACGATGACGGATTTACACTTTCGGAAATTATTCCTTCTGAATATGAAACTCCGGATGATGAATTTAATTCCAATGAACAAAAAGAATTGTTAGTTACAGCAATAAAAAATTTATCAGAAAGAGACCGTTTGATTATTACACTTTATTATTATGAACACATGAATTACAAAGAAATATCGCAAGCATTAGATATTACAGTTTCAAGAGTTTCGCAGCTACACAGTAAAATTATGAAAGATTTGAAAAAGCAAATTGAACATCAATATGACTAATTCAGCAACTGAAAATATTGAAGGAAAACAAGAAAGAGTTTATAGAATTCTTTCAACTGTTTACAATGTACCGAGCATTCCGCAAGTAATAATGGAAGTTTCTTCAATTATTGATGATCCCAAAACCAGTGCAAATATTCTTGGAAGAATGATAAGTCATGATCAAGGTTTAGTTACAAAAATTTTAACTGTTGCAAATTCACCATTGCACGGAATACCGAGAAGAGTTTCAACCATTGATTTTGCAATTGTTGTATTAGGATTTAACCAAGTTAAAAATATAGTATTAGCTTTATCAATGATGGATTCATTAAAAATTACCGGCGATTCTAAGTTTGATCAAAAGCAATACTGGCTTCACTCAATTTTAACAGCGGCAGCATCTAAAAAAATTGCTGATGATTTGGGATATCAAGCAAGCGGTGAAGTTTTTACAGCTGGACTTTTACATGATTTAGGAATTGCTATAATAAACAAATTTTTTACAAAAGAATTCAAAGAAATTTTAGAATCAGTAAAAAAACAAAATTTAACATACTTAGAAGCTGAAGAACTGCATTTAGGAATCACTCATCAAGAAATAGGAAGATATTTAGTTGATAGATGGAATTTACCGGTAGCAATTGCAGATGTAATTAATTTTCATCATAAACCATCTTTAGCTGAAAATAACAAGGAGCTTACCGCACTTGTGCATCTTGCTGATTATATGACTAAACAATTAATGATCGGGGATTTTAGTTGGGATAACACAGCAACATTAGATCCGGCAATAATAGAAATTTTAAGATTAGGAGATTCTGAATATTTAGAGAATTTCATTTTCAGCTATAAAGAATTATTTCAAGATCAAATCGACTCAATAAATTTATAACAAACAAAACAGGTGACTAAAAATGGAAGAACAAGTAAAACAAGACAGAAGGAGAAAATCAGAATTAGCATTATCTAATGTCTATAATCTGCCCGCAATGTCTGCAACAATGTTAGAAGTTTCAAAACTTCTTGATGATCCGACAACCAATACTGCAGCGCTTAGCAGAATGATTGGAAAAGATCAAGGATTATCTACAAAAATTTTATCAATTGCTAATTCACCACTTTACGGATTAACAAGAAAAGTTTCAACAATTGATTTTGCGATATTAATAATTGGCTATCAAGATATTAAAAATATTGTTGTTGCATTAACAATGGTTGATTCATTCAAAAACAAATCAGATAAATATCTTGATCAAAAAGAATTTTGGGTTCACTCAATGCTTGCAGGAACTGCATGCAAAAGAGTTGCTGAAGATTTGGGATTCAGAATTGGAAGCGAAGCTTTCGTTGCTGGTTTGCTTCATGATTTAGGTGTTCCGGTTATGCATAAATTTTTTAGAAATGAATTTGAAGCAATTTCTGAAGATATAAAAAATTTAAGTACACCATTGTTAGAAACTGAAAGAAAATATTTGGGATTGGATCATCAAGAAATTGGAAATTTCCTTGCCAACAAATGGCACTTGCCAGAACATTTATCGAACTGTATTCTTAATCATCATCAGCCAAGTTTAGCTGCTGAAAATGATGTGTTAATTTCTATAGTTCATCTTGTTGATTACATGACACAAAAATTAGAAATCGGTACTTTCTATTTAGATAAAGGAATCGAACTTGATAAATCAGTATTGGGAACATTGGGAATTTCATCGGATGAAGAATTAAATTCATTTATTGAAAGCTACCGTGAATTATTTACTAATGAAGTTAACTCAGATTTATTTATAAAATGATCTTACACAAACAAAATACTTTAAAGGTTGAACCATTCTTTAAATCGTTAGGTGAAATATCACTTTACAACGAAGAAAAATATCAACCGGAGTTGGTTTCTAATGAATTGAAACAGTTGGAAAAGTATTCTTACTTTATTCAAAATTTAATGGCTTTTGAAAAAGAAATCAAAAATGATTTTAATGTAAAAGTACTAATGGAAAAATTTCTTATTTACCTAAAAGGAATTATTCCAGTTAAAACAGTTTCACTTTTATTTTATAATGAGTTTACGAGAAAGCTTGTTCCGGTTGATGAAGATGAGAATGCAAGTATTGTTAAAAATATGAATCATTTTAATCAACAAGGAATTTTCAATTCAATTTATTCTGATAAAAAAATAATGACAGTTCCGGAACTTGAAAGTTATAATGTAAATGGTGCAAAATTATTTTATTTAATTTTTCCGGTTTACGATGAAAAGAAAAATTATGGAATTCTTTCAATCCTAACATCAATGAATGAAAAAAACATTAGTGAATTGGAAAAGAAAAACATAAATATGTTTCTGAATTTACTTCTCGGAAAACTTGAAAAAATTAAACTCAGTGAAAAGTTAAATGAAACTTATGAAGAGCTTCAAACTTATCAAGCAAAATTATCAAATGATTTCAGGCTATCCGCCATTGGAGAATTGACAGAAGGAATTGTTGAAGATATTGTAACACCTTTACAAGTAATTACAAGCAATGTTGATATTCTAAAAACTGAATTTAAAAACAGTGCTGAATTAAACCAGATTAAATCTCAAATAAAAAAAATAAATGTTGTAATTGGCAGACTTGTAAAATTTGCCGATGTTAGTCAAAAAGACGTTAAAATTAAACCATGCAATCTCAATGAAATAATTAAAGAATATTTTTATTTAATTAAATCAACTTTAGAGAATGCAAACTTTGAATGTATTCTTGATTTTGAAGAAGATTTACCTTCCATACTTAGTCACCCTAATTACATATATCAGTTGTTGACAAATGTTTTCACCGTCATCAAAAGTTATAAAACAAGAAAAGGCGGAATCATTCTTCAAACAAGATACAAATCAGATAATATAATTTTAAGAGTAATTACAACTAGCGGTATATCCGATAAAGATATTTCCAATAAAGAAGATGTTCAGAAAAATTTATCATTAAATATTATTAAGAATTTAATGAAAAAACATGAAGGTAATTTAGAATTTGATTCATTTGAAAATAGCGGTGCGGCTTTGGTATTAAAATTTCCACTAAAAAGAAAAATTAGAAAATGAAAAAATTGATTTTAATAATATTTGTTTTAATGAATCTGAATTTGCAATTATTTGCACAAGATGCACCGAAAGTTAATTCAAGTAATAAAATAAGCGAGTTAAATTCTCTTAATCAACCAATAATTTCATACAGTACAGAAAAACTTTTAACAAACAGTATTATAATTATTGAATTTTTGCTTTTAGTTATGATTTTATTTTATTGGAAAAAATCACGTAACAATTCCAGAAATAATTATAATAAAAATTTTAAGAAAAATATTGAAGCACTCAGAAATGAAAAACTAACTTTTACAAAAAATAAAATTGAAAGAAAAAAAATAAAATTATTTGCAAAAGTTATTAAGGGAGTTGAATTAGATTCTGCAATAGTAAACAAGAAAGCACGTGAATTAAATATTGGTAAAGGTGAAATATTATTGGCGGCAAGAATTCATAAATTATCTCAGCAAATAGGATGAAAAATACAATTAAAAATATGATTGATTTTGAATTACTAACAAGAGTTAGAAATTCTGTAAACGCTGATTTATTTTTACCAGAAAAAAATAATTTAGTAAGTATAATTCCATTAGAATTTTTTAGTCACTCTTTAAAAGTTTTAATTGATGGAAAAATATTTATTGCAGAAATTGATGAAAAGATTCCGTTAAAAGCTGAATTAATTGCTTTTGTTGTTGAAAAAAATCCAATTACGCTTTCATTAAATCTCACTCATTTATTAACAAAAAATAAAAACATACTTTTCGAACAAATAAGTGAAATATTTAAAATAACCAATACAGAAAGGTTCAAAGAGCTAATCTCAAAAATTATTTTAGAAGAAAAGCCGTTAATAAAATCAAAGTATCTTCAATTAGAAAAAATCACTCAAAGAATTAAGGTTAAAGATTTAGAATTGACTCTTCTCATTAATTTAGTTTGGAAATATTCTGAAAAAGAAATTCCCCAAATTTTAGATCTGTATGAAAACTTATTTGCAATATCTTTTTCAACAGTATGCAAATATTTATTCAATTCGATAAAAAATTTATTGCTGAATCAAGAAGACATTTATTTGTTAAATGAAGTTAACTCTAAATTAATTTATGATACGAAAAGAGAAAACACTTCGGCACTTCAAAATAAGTCAGAAATATTACTTAATCTTATAAAATATTTTAATGATTCGAATTATATATCAACGGATATCGATGAATTTATAAAATTTAGCTCAATTTATATTTTGCAGAAATCAGTATTTAAGGATTACGATTTCTATCCGGATTTTGTTGTTATAAAAAGAGGAAGCGGACTATCATTTATAAAATATAACATAAAGAAACTTTATTTATCAAACGGGTTACCTTCTTACAAATTAGAATTTGAACATGGTGAAATTCCGGCAAAGGTTAAAGGATTTTTAAGAAATAATTTTCTTGTTGGCAGTATTGATATTGAAAAATATGATAGCAATATATTGCAAAAAGAAATTAATGATTTGAAAAATGGAATTAACGAAAAATGGCAAATAAAAACTGAACTAAATATTAATGAAGATCAAATTTATTTTGCTGAAAATAACTTTCATAAAAATGGAATAAATAAACTTGTATCGTAATTATTGTTATGCTAAATCTAATTATTGAAATTGCTAAAAAAATAAAATTGATAAAAAGTGAAAATATGATTTTGCAAAATTCGATTTCTAAAGTTGCAAAAGAAGATAAAACAATAAAAATAATTGCAAAAGAATTTTCGGAATTTTTAATAAGAATACAAAATAACTTGGAAAGAAAATGATAAAAGGTTTATACAATGCATCGAAAAGTATGAATGACAAAATTCATAACATACAAATTGTTGCAAATAATCTTGCCAACCTAAGTACAAATGGGTTTAAAAGAGAAATACCTTTTGCAGAATATATGGAAAGAGCCGAAAATCAAGGTGTGAAACAAGTTACGGATTTTTCGGAAGGTGAATTTATTGAAACAGACAATCCGCTTGATTTTGCAATTTCAGGCAAAGCATTTTTTGCAATCAACACAGAAAAAGGAATTGAGCTTACAAAAAATGGGCAGTTCATAATTGATGATGAAGGATATTTATCTACAAAAGATGGTAATAGAGTCTTAGGTGAAAAGGGAAATATCAATCTTGATGAACTAATGCTAAAATCAAAAGGTGAAGTAACAGTTACTGATGACGGTCAAATTAAAGTTGGAAAATATTTTGTTGATTATTTAAGAGTTGTAAATGTTGAACAACCAGAAATGTTGGAAAGATCAGATAACCAAAAATTTTATTACTCAGAACAAGAATTCAATAATGTTGATCGAAGTCAGTTTAAAATTCATCAAGGATTTATTGAAGGCTCAAATACTAATCCTATATTGGAAATGCAAGCAATGATACAATTACAAAAAGATTTTGAAGCATCACAAAAAATGATTACTTCATTGGATGGAATGTTAAGTCAAAGTAAAGAAATTGGAAAAACATAAGAGGAAAAAATAAATGCCAACAAGAGCTTTAAGAAGCGCGGCTTCCGGAATGTATGCGCAAGAAATTAATATTCAAGTTATATCCAACAATATTGCTAACATGAATACAACAAGTTTTAAGAAAAATAGAGCTGAGTTTAAAGATTTGATTTATCAAGAAATTTCTGCGAATCCTCAAAACACTGTAATTCCAGGTTCGATTGAAAATACAAATACAAAAATACAAGTCGGAAGCGGTGTTAAGCCTTCTTCAACACAAAAAGTTTTTGTACAAGGTGATTTGCAGCAAACTGGCCAGCAGCTTGATGTTGGAATTAATGGTGATGGTTTTTTCCAAGTTAGAAAAAGTGACGGTACATTTTCTTATACAAGAGACGGTTCATTTAAAATTTCAGCAGAAGGTTCAATAGTAACATCTGATGGTTACGTTTTAGAGCCAGGATTTGCAATTCATGAAGATGTAAGAAGTTTAAGTATTTCAAGAGACGGAGTAATTACATCAACCGAAGTTGGTGGTGACATAGTTGAATTGGGTACAATTGAACTTGCAAAATTTGTAAACCCCGGGGGTTTACATGCAATCGGCGATAACTTATATGATGAAACCGAAGCTTCCGGTTCACCTATTCTTGGACAAGCTGGACAAGAAGGATTTGGTGAATTGAATCAAGGATTTTTAGAATCTTCTAATGTTGATATTGTTGAAGAAATGATTTCAATGATATCAGCACAAAGATCATATGAAATCAATTCTAAAACTGTTAAAACTGTTGAAGAAATGATGTCAATAGCAAATAACTTAAAAAGATAAAATGATTTTAGCATTTAAAATATTGTTAACTACAATTCTTTTTTTTAATAACGCTGATGTTATTGAAAAGTATTTGAAAAAACATCTTACTAATGTTAAAAAGTATGAATATAAAATTCCCAATCATACAATGGATGAAATTATACCGGATGAAAGTCGTGAATTTAGACTTGAAAAAAATTACGCATATATTCCAGTAAATATTTTTAACGGAAAGGGAGAAAAAAAACAAGGGATTGTAACAATAAAAATTAAATTATTTCAAGATGTACTTGTAACTTCAAGATATATTAATAAAAATGAAGAATTAAGTTTAAACGATTTTAAAATTGAAGAAAAAGAGGTTTCAACATTAAGAGCTGAACCGATTTTAGATTTTAAAAACATAAATAAATACAGAGCAAGAATAAATATTTCTTCAGAATCTATAATAGAAAAAAATATGATTGAAATTATTCCAGATATAAAAAGCGGTGATAATGTTAATGCAATTTACAATAAAGGAATAATTCAGATAAGTTTTAATGCTACTGCAAGATCCGAAGGAATTATTGGCGAAATAATAAAAATAAAAACTGACGATAAAAAAATATTCAAAGCAGAAATTTTAAATAATAATACTGTAAAAATAATTGAGTAAAAAATGAAAAAGTTATTTGCATTGTTTTTAGTTATTCCAATTTTGATAAATGCACAGAATATGAGTCAAAATGGATTTAGATCTTTATTTTCAGATTACAAAGCTGCAAGTCTTGGTGATGCAATTACAATAATTGTTGTTGAATCTTCTGAAGCATCAAATGAGGCAGAAAAATCAACCGGTAGGGAAAGTGATATTGGATTAGGCTTAGATGGGGGATTAGATGCAACAGCATTGCCTAGTGTTGATTTAGATTTAGGTTCCCGAAACGATTTTAAAGGAAGTGGTTCCGCAAAATCTTCCGGAATGGTAAGAACAAAACTAAGTGCAATGATTGATTCGGTTTTATCAAACGGACTTCTGCGAATTAAAGGCAGTAGAAAAATTGTTATAAATGATGAAGAACAAATGATTACAATAAGAGGAATTGTAAGAACCTCAGACATTCAGACAGACAACACAGTTTATTCGTATAATATTTCTGATGCTGAAATTATTTTCCAGAGTGAAGGTCAAATTAAAAATATGCAAGACCCGGGCTGGATAACAAAACTTTTCCATTGGTTATTCTAGAGGGAAACTATGAAAATTTATAAATCAATTTTAGTAATTATTTTTTTTACAAATATTATTCATGCACAAAGAATAAAAGATATTGCATATTTCAAAGGAATTAATTCTGAGCAATTAATTGGTTACGGTTTAGTTGTAGGTTTAAGTGGAACGGGTGATAGTTATCGATCAACATTTACGGTACAATCTGTAACAAGTATGTTAAAAAGATTTGGAATAACAGTTCCGGATGCAAATTTAAGAACGCGAAATGTTGCAGCAGTTATGGTAACGGCAAAAGTTATTAATCTTGCAAAACAAGGAAGTGAATTTGATGTTTCGGTCTCATCAATGGGTGATGCAAAAAGTTTAATGGGTGGAACTCTTTTAATGACACCACTTTCCAAAAGCGATGGTAATGTTTATGCAATGTGTCAAGGGGCAATATCCATTGGCGGATATGATATAAATACAAGCAGCGGTGGAAGAGTTGCCAAAAATCATGCTTTAAGCGGCAGAATTCCAAATGGAGGAGTATTAGAAAAAGCAATTCTTGAAGAGGGTTTTATTCCAACCGAACTTAGTGTTGTTTTAAAAGAACCAGATTTTACAACTTCAAAAACAATTGCTGATTCTATCAATGCAGTTTTTGGTTCAACAGTTGCTTCAACAATTGATGCGGCAGAAGTATCTTTGGCAATTCCAGCTGGAGAAAATAATATAACCGATTTTTTATCAAGAATAGAATTAATAAATGTACAGAAAGATGTAATTGCTAAAGTAGTATTGAATGAAAGAACCGGTACAGTTGTTTCTGGAACGAATGTAAGAATATCACCGGTTTCAATTTCTCATGGAAGTTTAAATATTACAATTAAATCATTTCCATTAATTTCACAGCCGTCACCTTTTTCACAAGGTAACACAGTACTGTTTAACAATCAAGTTCCGGATGTGAAAGAAAATGAAAATGAAACAAGTACATATACAATAAACGGAGCATCAAATGCACAAGAAGTTGCAACAGCTCTAAATTCATTAAAGGTTTCCCCCAGAGATATAATTGCAATTTTCCAAGCACTAAAGGAAGCTGGTGCACTAACTGCTGAATTGGTAATAATGTAAAATGAATTCTTTAGAATTGAAAATAACGAAACCGGAATCTCATATTAAGCAAGGGAAAATTGCAGGTGATAGGTATTCTAAAGAAGAGAAAACCAAATTAGCTCAAGCTTCAAAAGATTTTGAAAGTATGCTAACAGCAATGATGTTAAAAAGCATGACAAAAACTACTGATGGATTATTTGGCAATGAGAATTACGGCGGTGATGTTTTAGATGTATTGTTTGAAACTGAAATTGCAAAACATATTTCTAATTCAAAAGGGATGGGAATAGCAGATAAAATTTTTAATTCTATGACTGGCGACAATATTAAAGATTACAACAAAAAAAATGTAAAAAATAATAAAATAAACGAAGTTGATGAAAATGTTACTAAAGCAATAAAAGATATTGAAAATACTAAGCCAAGCAATAATGCACTAAAAAGAATAGAGAAATTTGAACCAATAATTAATGAAGCATCACATAAATATGATGTTGACAAAAAATTAATTAAATCGATAATACTTACAGAATCTGCCGGAATTGTTAATGCGAAATCTAAAGCGAATGCAAAAGGTTTAATGCAGTTGATGGATTCAACAGCTTCGGATATGGGAGTTATTAATCCGTTTGATCCGAAAGACAATATTAATGGTGGTGTTAAATATATATCAAAATTGTTAAAACAATTTGATGGAAATACAAATTTGGCGCTTGCGGCATACAATGCCGGACCGGGAAATGTAAATAAATATGATGGTATTCCTCCATTTAAAGAAACTCAAAATTATATAGCAAGAGTAAATAATTACTTAAATATTTTGGAATGAAAATGAATATTGAAAAATTGATAACAGTTTTAGAAAAGCAGAACATAAATCTCGAGAAATTATTGCAGTCTGCATTGGAAAAACAAATTGCACTTGTAAATTGCAGTAATAACAGTATAAAAGAATCTGTTTCAAAAGAAGAAAAAATACTTTTATCAATTCAAATTACAGAAGAAAATAGATTAAAGCTGATGGAAGAATTATTCAATGAACTGAAAATTCAAAATACTCGATATAAACTTGAAATACTTTTGGAAAATATAAAGAGTAAAGTGGATGATAAAATTTATAAAATTATTAAAACTCTTGAATTGAGTATAAAAAAAACTATTAAAGAAATTCAAAAAGTAAACCAACAAAATTTAACACTTATTCAGCAATCAAGAAGTTTAATTAGTGAAACAATTACAGCTGTACTAAATTCGAAGAATAGAGCTATTGTAGATAGGAAAGGATGAAATGGCACTAAATAGTATTTTCGGGATTGCAAAATCCAGTTTGTTTGCACATCAGCAAGCATTATCTGTAACATCAACAAATCTGGCGAACGCAAATAATCCGGCTTACAGCAGACAAGTTGTAATGTTTGGAGCAACTCCACCAGACCACAGAGCTGTATTTTCATTTGGTACCGGTGTTGCAGTTGATGAAGTTCTAAGGATTAGAAATCAAGTTACAGATACTCAAATTAGAGCAAACAATCAAAATTATTATGATGCTAATAAAAGATCATCAATGCTTAAGCAAGTTGAAAGTATGTTTTCCGAACCATCTGAATATGGTTTATCAAATTTAATAAATTCATTTTTTAACTCTTGGGATGAACTTGCTGTTGACCCATTGTCCTCTGCATTAAGAACAAATATTGTTCAATCTGCTCAAACGCTTTCGGAAAAAATAGAAAGTATTCACAAAGGAATTAGTCAAACCAAAATTGATGTTAAAAACGAAGCTGGTGCAATGGTTGATACAATTAATGGAATAGTGGAACAAATTCATATTACAAATAAACAAATTTATGAAGCTTCAGTTGTTGATCATTACGCAAATGATTTAATAGATAAACGTGAATCATTAATTGATGAATTAAGCCAGTATGCAAGTATAAATGTTTACTATGATAAAAATAATGTTGCAAATGTTTCAATTGGCGGAATGTTTGCTGTAGATGGATTGCATCATGTAACTTTTGATCTAGTTCAAGATGGTGAAACAATTTCTTTAATGAATGAAGAAAAATCTGCTTCTGCCACTTTGCAAGGCGGTGAGTTAAATGGGTTACTAAAAATATTTAATGATGAGCTCCCGGATCAACTTGAAAAATTAAATATTCTATCAACAACGTTAATGGATAATGTTAACAGTATTCATGAACAAGGACATACACTTACAAATCCTTCTAAAACCGGAATTAAATTCTTCTCACATTTGGAAAACGGGGTTCTTTATATAAATGAAGAGATTTTGAAAGACGGCAATAATATTGCTGCAAGCAGCGATGGAACAAGCGGCGATAACAAAATTGCTTTGTTGATGGCTGAACTGCAAAACTCTGAAGTTCTTGATGGAAATACACTTTCAGTAATGTACTCAGAGTTAATAAGCGGAATTGCAAATGAAATAAATCTGCAAGAGCAAAATGCCGAATCTTATTCTTTGGTTTTAAATCAGCTTCAAAATCAAAAAGCGGAATATTCCGGTGTTTCAACTGATGAAGAAATGGTAAATGTTATGCAATATCAAAGATCTTATGATGCCGCGGCAAAATTAATAAACGTTGCAGATGAATTATTAGAAACTTTAATTAACTTGGTATAATTATGAGAGTTCCGGATACTTTACTTCAAACAAATTTTATGAAAAATGTAAGCAAGAATAAAAGTACACTTGCAGAAATTCAGTATCAGCTAACAACACAAAGTAAAATTAATAAACCTTCAGATAATCCACTCAGCAACTCAAGAATTATGAGAATTCAAAATCAGTTAAGTAATATTGAAACTTACAAAAGTAATATAAATTATGGCCTATCAATGGTTGATGATGCAATATTATCTATGGAAAATATGCAGACAACAGTTCAAAATACAATGATTGAACTAACAAAATTAAATTCTGCAATTGTTACTGATGAACTTGATTCATTTGCGACCGGCATTGATTCGGCTATTGAAATATTAGTCGATTTGGCAAACAGTGAATTTAATGGTCAATATAATTTCAGCGGAACAGAGAATAGCTCAAAACCATTTTACTATGATAAGGCAAATAATATTGTTACAAATAATAGTCATATTGGCGGAGATAGAGTTGTAAAAATAGCTTCTAGTATAACACAAAAATTTAATATTTCTGGAAAGGATTTATTTTTAAGCGTTGTTAAACAAAATGGAAACCTAAATTCATCTGCCGGAGTTGGTGTTGACCAAACAACATCAAATAAAATTTATGATTCAGAAGGCAATGAATATACTTTAAATTTAACTTACACATCAACTTCTGCTAACACCTATGATTTGAATTATAATATTGTTGATCAAGATTCAAATGTAATTTCAAGTGATACGGTTTCTGATATAACTTTTAATTCCGCAACCGGAGAATTTGAATCAATTAGCGGTGATACTTTCGGAGAAGTTAAAATACAGAATACTGCTAATAAAATTGATATTGTTTTAGATTTAGATTCATTGACTGAAAAAAATTCTGTTACGGAACTAAATAATTCACTAAATCAAAAAGCAGATATTTTCAATACATTAATATCAATAAAACAAAAATTGTTATCCGGTGAAAAACCAACTGCCGAACAGCAACAATTAGTTGAAGATTTTAATCAACATTTATTAAATAAACTTTCCGAAGCCGGAGGTATTTCTAATAAATTATCAGACACTCAAGAAATTTTATTGAACAAAGAGATTGAACTCACAGAATTATTATCTATAGAAAAAGATGTTGATGTTGCAAGAGCTTTACTTGATTTGGAAAATTCCCAATACGCATTAGATGTGAGCTATAAAATATCTTCGATGATATTACCTAAATCATTACTGGATTATATGTAATGCTCAAAAAAAGCGGAAGTCTTTACGGGTTAATATTAGGATTTATTTCAATTTTTGGTGCTTTTTTGCTGGAAGGCGGATCCTTCAATGCACTTTTTCTATTGCCGGCGATGCTTATTGTTTTTGGCGGAACTTTTTCTGCTACAATTATTGGTGTTGGAGTAGAAAAATTTAAAAAAATATTTATGTTAATTAAATTGGCTTATTTTCCACCAAAGTATGATATTAAACAATTAATTGATGGATTTGTAAACGTTGCAGTAAAAAGTCGCCAAGAAGGAATTCTTTCGATTCAAAGCCAATTAAGCAAATTATTGTATCCTTTCCCCAAAAAAATGATGCACTTTGTAATGGATGGTACAGATCTTGAACAATTAGAATTAATTGCCTACGGTGAAATAAGAGCAATGGCAAATAGACATAACCAGAATATTTCAATGTTCAGCAAAATGGGAGGTTACGCACCTACGATGGGAATTATTGGAACAGTTATGGGTTTAATAATGACTCTAGCCAATGCCGGAAAGGATCCAAATACTTTAATTCATAATATTGCAACCGCTTTTATTGCAACATTGTGGGGAATTCTTAGCGCAAATTTAATTTGGTTACCAATAGCAGATAAACTAAAACAATGTCACTTAGACGAAAAACATATGATGGAACTTTCATTAGAAGGAGTGATGGCTATACACAGTGGGGAAATCCCATCGATAGTAAAGTCACGGCTAATGAGCTTCTTACCTCAAAAAGAACAAGGATCAATAGGCGTAAGATAGAAGATGATTCTTCGGAATTATTTGAAGAAGCAAATCCGGAACGATATCTATTAACTTATGCTGACTTAATTACTTTGCTGCTTGGGCTTTTTATAATTCTCTATGCAATTTCAAATGTTGATGTTTCAAAGTATGAGAAAATGATGGAGAATATGGGCAGTTATTTTGGCAATGAATATTTTGCTGATCCTGAATTTAAATCTGATTATCTTGATTTGAGTGACGGTAAAGAAAATTTAAAAACATCAATACAAAATTTTATTGATGAATATGAGTATTCAAATAATATCAAAATTGTTGAAAACGAAAGAGGAATTGTAATTAGTATTTTGGATAATATTTTATTTGAATCCGGACGAGCTGAACTATCTGATGCATCTAAACCAATTTTAAATAAGATGGCTCAATTATTAAAAACTTTACCTAATGATATTAGGATAGAAGGTCACACTGATAATATTCCAATAGAGACAAATGAATTTCCGTCAAACTGGCATTTATCAATGGAAAGAGCAACCAATACAGCCTATTACTTAATGCATGAACAAGGTTTGATCCAAGAAAGAGTTTCCGTAGTTGGAAATTCAGAATTTAAACCGGTAGCTGAAAATGATACTCCGGAAAATAGAGCGTTAAACAGAAGAGTAGATATAGTAATTTTAAACAAATAAGAGAAAAATTATGAAGATTCAAAACAAACAATTTGGCGAAATTGAGTATAGCGAAGATTCAATACTAAAATTCAAAGAAGGAATTATTGGATTTGAAGAATTGAACAATTTTATTTTAATTAATGAAAAGGACAGCTTTTTTTCTTGGCTTACTTCAGTAGATCAGCCGGAAATTATTTTTCCATTATTTCCAATAGAATTGCTACAAGAAGAACTAAAGAAAGAAAACAATTTTGAATCTTTTGGAATTGTGAAATTAGATAAAGAACCGGAAAAAATAACAATAAACTTAAAAGCACCAGTCTTTATTGATCAAAACGAAAAAATTGGATTTCAAAAAATATCCGAAAGTGAAGAATTGCCATTGGACTATCCACTTTTTGTTAATAATTGAGAATTTTAAAATGTTAATACTAACGAGAAAAGAAAATCAAAAAATTAGAATTGGGAATAATATTATTCTAAATATCGTTTCAATTTCCGATAATCATGTTAAAATTGGAATTGAAGCAGAAAAGGACATAGCAATTTTTAGAGAAGAAGTTTATCAGCAGATTATTGAGAATAATAAAAATTCTACAACAAAATTAAAAAATGAATTGCCGGAAAATTTAAAATTATTAAAGATTAACAAAATCAAAAAAGATGATAAAAAATAATGTTAAGGTATTAATAATTGACGACAATTTTTCGATACTACAATATCTAAAAACATTGTTGGAAAGATACGGGTTTACAGTTAAAACAAGTTCAAACGGATATGAAGGTTTGCAAGATTCCGCTGAATTTAAACCCGATATTATATTTTTAGATTTAATGATGCCAAACATTGACGGCATTAAAATGTTGCAGCTAAAAAAAGTTTTAAATGATATTAAAGAAATTCCGGTTATAGTTATTAGTGCAAATGCCGGAAGAAATAATGTAATTGCAGCAATTGAAGCAGGTGCAGACAGAGTTTTAGCAAAACCTATAAATATAAAACAGCTTAAAGCGGTTGTAAATGAATTGCTGAACAAAGAATGTTTTGAAATAGAAAACGAGTTTGAAAATATTCCGTTACAAAAAGTTGAAAATGAATTTGATTTACTCGAAAAATTTGTTGAATGTAAAATAAGTATAAATGAAGCTATTGAAAGAAGAGAATCAAAAAACTTAAAGGAATTAATAAACTTTCTTTATAGTATTGTTGAAAAAGGAAAAAGTACAATTACAAAAAATTTACTAAATGATTTGTTGAATAAAGAATTTTTGAAACCATCTGATTGGATGTTTGCAGAACTGATAATTAAGCAAATTGAGCATGAACTCAATAAAAGTAATAAACAAAATTTAATAACAAAAATTTGATAAAATTATGTTTATAATTATTGGAGCTATAGTAGTATTAGCCAGCTTAATTGTTGGTTTCTCAATGGCTGGTGGTCAGCTTTTGGTTTTATTACAGCCTTCCGAATTTGTAACAATAGGCGGTGCAGCAATTGGAAGCTTATTAATTTCTGCTTCATTGGATGATATTAAAAATATAGTTGGTGCAATTCCCAAAGCAATTAGTCATAAACATCACACAAAATCAGAAAATTTATCTCTCTTAAAAGCACTTTATGATTTATTTTTATTGGCACAAAGAGACGGATTATTAGCAATTGAAAAACATATTGAAAACCCAAATGATAGTGATGTATTCAAATCTGATCCAAAATTATTGAAAAATAAAACTGCTATAACATTTCTTTGCGATACATTAAAAGTTATGCTTTCGGGCGGAGTTCCTCCTCATGAAGTTGAAGCATTAATGGATATAGAAATTAAAACTTACAAAACAGAAACACATCCAACTTATGCATTATTAAGTAAACTTGGTGATGCTTTTCCGGCATTAGGAATTGTTGCGGCAGTTCTTGGAATAATTGTAACCATGGGAAGTATCAATGCCGGCGCTGAAGCTGTTGGTCACCACGTTGCTGCTGCTTTAGTTGGAACTTTTTTAGGTGTATTATTATCTTATGGTTTTGTTGGCCCTTTGGCTACTAATATTGAACACATGATTGAAGGCGAAGTAAGATATTTGGAAACAATAAAGGAATGTGTAATAGCGTATGCAAAAGGAAATCCTCCGATAGTTGCAGTTGAAGTTGGACGAAGAACAATAAATTCACACACAAGACCATCATTTTCAGAGTTAGAAAATTATTTAAGAGGAAAATCTGAATAATGGCTGATCAAGGTAATGATAAACCCATTATTGTTAAGAAAATTATTGCAGGCGGACATGGACATCATGGCGGCGCATGGAAAGTAGCTTATGCAGATTTTGTGACGGCGATGATGGCTTTGTTTATCGTTCTTTGGATTCTTGGTCAAGACCAAGCTGTAAAAGAAAATATTGCAGGTTATTTTAATGATCCTAGCGGATTTGGAGTTGGGAACGGACCAAGTGCAATTGAAGGAAAGGGTAAACAAAAAATGATCCCTTCTCCTTTAACTGATTTGCAAAAAAAAGAAATGGAAAAAGAGCGACTTGAATCAATGGGTGAGGAGTTATTAGATAATCTCAAGAATCAAGACTTTAAAGAATTAATTGATCAAATTGATATTGAAGTTACTGACGAAGGTTTGCGAATAGAAATTATGGAATCCAGTAATGATGCTTTTTTCGAGGTTGGAACTTCAACATTGAGCGAAAGAGCAAAATCGATTCTTTCAATTATTGGAAAACAGATGACTCAAGTTAATAATAAAGTTGTTGTTGAAGGACACACAGATTCAAGACCATTTTCAAACGGGCTTGCTGGGTATTCAAATTATGAGCTTAGTGCCGATAGAGCAAATTCCGCAAGACGTGCATTGATTGGAAGTGGATTAAAATCAGATCAAATTGATGAAATTAGAGGTTATGCAGATAATAGATTAAGAAATTTAGAAGATCCGAATGATGTTGTAAATCGTAGAATAAGTATAATTGTAAAATACTCTCAATAATCCATTCCCGACTTTTGCAAACCAGAATTTATAAAAGAAAAATTCTTTACTTTTTTTCTAACTTGTTGATATTTATTTTTATTTCAATAATTATTTGTAACAAAATTCTTAGAATAAAATAAAAGTTTGATGAATGAAACAAATAAAATATTAATTGTTGAAGATGAAGAAGATTCACGATTTATTTATGAAAGACTTCTTACCAAAAACGGTTATACAATAAAAAGTGTTAATAATGGTGAAGAAGCTCTTGAAGTAATAAACCATTTCAAACCCGCAATTATTTTAGCTGATTGGACAATGCCTAAATTAAACGGAATAGAACTTTGCAATATTGTAAAAAGTAAAGAAGAATATAAATTAATTTATTTCATATTGCTTACGGCAAGAACTTCACTTAAAGACCGAGTTGAAGGTTTAGATACCGGTGCCGATGATTATTTAGTGAAACCGATTGACAATCAAGAATTGGTTGCAAGAATTAGATCAGGAATTAGAATACATAATTTGCAAAATGAATTAAAAAATACCGAACATCAAAAAGCTGTAATTGAATTAGCTTGCACAATTGGACATAGAATTAATAATCCTTTAAGCAGCCTTAAAATGTCGGTTGATTCCCTAAAAGATGAAATAGATTCAAAAAAAGAAAATGTAAGCGATGATTTTTTTGTAATTGATGAATCGCTGAAAAGAATTCAAGAATTTGTTAAGGCACTTCAAAATTTACAAAGCGCAGAAATTACTGACTATGCATTAGATAATAAAATGCTGAAAATTTAATAGGAAAAATTTTTACCATTCCTTAAAGAAAACTTCAGTTAAACTCTTAATTTCATGTACCGATAATGAAATTAGGAGAACAATGTTAGAAAAAATATCAAATATTAATCCGCAAGATAAATTTAAAAGTGGTACAAAAGTACTTCCAACAAATCCGTATATAATTCATGCAAATGATTATAATCTGAAAAAAAAAGATTCGGCATTGTTTTCACCTCTCGCAAAATTGATGTCTAAAATAAATTGGCACATTCTTAATCTTGAATATCCATCGGATGATGAAATGCTTTTCCATTTTCTTGTAGATGATATTGAATTTTTTACAATAATAAATTTCAATGAACTTTATACAAATTCACATCATGAATTTTCTATCATTAAATCCGGATTTTACAAAAATTCAAAAGTAAATTTCGAAGCTTCTATTGAAGTTCAAAAAGATGAAATTGCAATTCTCGAATTTCCCGATAGAATAGAAATCTCTCATTTGAAAAGATTTTTTAACAGAATGGAAATAAATGAATTCAATATTGCAATAAATCAAAAATTCTATGATGAAATTACTTTAGGAATTGAAAACGGAATTTATAGTGAGCTAAATTATATACTGAAAGTTATTTATACATTTATTACAACTAAGCATCCGGATAAAATAAAAAACCATTTTATTCTAAAAAGCCAACCAAATATTCCGATTATTATTCAACAAATTGACATTATTAATACAGATTGAATAAAATTTGAAAAATACTCTTAATTACTCTTATTTCGATTTAGATATAATAAGTAAATTTGAATCCTTTGAAGAATTTCCCAATACTAAACCGGTAATTTTAGCTGGCAGTAACGGATTGATTCTTTTTGCCAATAACTCCGCCCGAATCAAACACAAATTCAAAGAAGGAAAAAATTTATTTGAATTTAAATCTGAGCCGGATTTAGAATCACTTTTTACCAATCTTACAAAAAGTAGAATCACAAGTTTTTCAACAGATTTTGTGATTAAAGATGATAATAATTATTACAGCGGATATTTATTAAATCTTGAAAAAGTTATAATTAAGAATGAAGATGTTTTTATAATTTACATCGAATCTCAAGATAACAGAACTCGAATTACAAAAAAAATTAACTCTTATAATCAAGCACTTGAATCAGTAAACGTAGGAGTTTTACTTGCTGATAAAAATGCAAATATAAATTATTTATCAACATCTTTTGAAGAATTCCTACATAAAAATATTGAAGAAGTTTATAGCAAAAATTTAGCAGAAGTTTTCAAAAAACATTTATCCACTCAAGAATTGATTGATCTACAATTCTCAATTGACCATCATCAGAATTGGGTGAAAGTAATTTCGGATATTTCAAATGATGGTGATATTTTATATAAAGAAATTAGACTAAATACCGTTCAAGATAATATTGATAAATCGATAAGTTATATTGTTACTGCAAATGATATTACCGAACATATTAAACAAGCGAGATTATTAAAAATATCCGAACAAAAACAGAAATCAATTATTAACAATATCTCTGATCCAATTTTAATTTTAAGAAAAGAAAAAAATTATCTTCTATTCGAAAACGCAAATAATAGTTTTTATTCAAATATTCTTTTATCAAAAAATGAGATAAAGCCGGAATCAAAAGTTGAAGAAATATTATCAAGAGAATTGTATAATTCAATAAATATTTCGATAACAAATTTGAATAATACCAATCGTGTTCACTCTCAATTTCATTTTACTTCATTGAACAATAAAAGATATTTAGGAAAAATAACTTTTACGGATGATAATTCTGATCACATCAAACTTTATATTATAAGCATGACTGACATTACTGAACAGCTTGAAATTGAACGAAAACTTAGAGAGGCTTATAAAAAAGAAATCAGTTTGAATAAATTAAAATCTACATTTCTTGCAAATATGTCGCATGAAATTAGAACTCCATTAAATGCTATTGTAGGATATTCTGATTTACTTGAAGATGATGTAAAAGCCAAAAATTTTGAATCTTCAACACAAATGACAACATATTTAAAAGAAGGTGTTAATCGTTTGCTAAAATTGGTTGATAATATAGTTGAAGTTTCACTTTTAGAATCGGGAAATGAAGAAATTGAACTAACTAAAATTGATCTTAATTCAGTAATTAATTTAAATCAAGATTATTGGAAAGAACAAGCGAAAATTAAATCAATTAATTTTAAGTTTGAACTTACACCAGTTGAAATAAAAATTTATGCCAATGAAGAAAAACTTAACAGAGCAATAAATGAAATTGTTGACAATGCAATTAAATACAGTAATGAGAATGGAGAGATTATTATCTCAACTTTAAATGAAGAATCTAGCGGAATAATTATTGTAAAAGATTTTGGAATTGGAATTGATAAAAATAATCTGGAAAAAATATTGCAAATTTTTGAGCAAGGTGAAGACGTTGGATATACCAGAAAATATGAAGGTGCGGGTTTAGGCCTTTCACTTGCAAACAAATTAATATCATATATGAAAGGTGAATTAAAAATTATAAGTGAATTAAAAAAAGGAACTTCAGTACAACTTATTCTGCCAAAGTAAAATGTAAATTTCCTCACAAGAAATTCTAATTTATAAATTTCTACATCATTTAAATATTTAGAAATTATAATTTTATAAGACTTTCAAATTCAAAAATTTATTTAAAACCCTAACAATACTTATTAATTATTAAGTTGATTTCGTACATAATAAAGAATTATGTTTAGAAATCTAAAATCATTACGCTAACAAAAATCCAAATAATGTATGAAGAAAATTGTTTTTCTTTGGATTCTTTCATTTATAATTACTGTATCAACTGCAGTTTACCAAAGAATGACTGGTCCTACATATCCAATCTCCGGAAAAACTAATTTAAACAATAGTGTTGTAAATTTTAAATTTGCAAGATCACACGGTGGTTTAACTGATCACGAAGTAAAAATCTTAGTAAATAATAAAAATATATACGGAAATTTATTTTACAAAAGGTATAAAACTTCGGATGAATGGATTGAAATTCCGATGAAAAATATTAATGGTGAATTAATTGGAAAATTACCACATCAACCACCAGCTGGGAAATTGCAATATTTTGTTGAATTAAATTCACAAAATGATTTTATAAAAATTCCAAATGATCATCCTGTAATTATCAGATTTAAAGGGGATGTCCCAAATTATATTTTAATTCCTCACATAATTGCAATGTTTATGGGAATGCTGTTTTCGACAAGAACCGGATTAGAATATTTTAATAATGGAAAAAATATCAGAAAACTTACAATTTGGACTTTAACGTTTCTAATTATTGGCGGATTTATTCTTGGTCCAATTATGCAGAAATTTGCTTTCGGCGAATACTGGACGGGCTTTCCGTTTGGTATAGATTTAACGGATAACAAAACTTTAATTACAATTTTGGGATGGTTATTTGCATTTTTTATGTATAAGAAAAGTAAAAATCCTAAACTTTGGGCAGCATTTGCATCAATTTTATTAATTATTGTATATTTAATTCCGCATAGTGTTCTTGGCTCAGAATTAGACTACAACAAGCTTGATGCTCAGAAAAAATCATTAGAAAAAACAATTGATTAAAGGGGTAATATGAAAAAATTATTATTTGTTTCATTAATTCTTTTTGCAATTAATATTTTAATTGCACAGCAAAATGAACAGACTTTTATTTCTCTAAGAAATACCGGAGTTGAAAAATTCCAGCAAAAATTTCCAGAGTATGATGGAAGAGGAACAATAATTTTAGTTTTAGATACCGGCGTTGATATGGGGGTTGATGGTTTAACAACAACCTCAACTGGCGAAATAAAAGTAATTGATGTTCAAGATTTTACGGGGCAAGGAGATATTCCATTTTTTGAAGCCGAAATTGATGAAGAAAATGATGTGGAATATTTTGTGAATGAAACTAAAGGTTATAAAATTTCCGGAGCAAATAAATTACAATTTAAAGCAACAGATGATAAATATTTTATCGGTGTAATTGATGAAACACTTTGGAAAAATTCCGGTTCCGGAGTTGATGATGTAAATGGAAATAAAAAAACAGACGATAAATTTTATTTTGTGACATTTCAAACTCTAGAAAATTCGGAAAAATTTTGGGTCGTGTTTTTAGATCTAAATAATAATGGAAAACTTGATGATGAGAAACCTTTAAGAAATTATAAAGAAAAATTTGATTCATTTACTTTCCCCATAGAGAATAGTCTGCCCGGTTTTACTCTCGGCTTAAATATTCTTCCGGAAAACAAAATTGTAAGTTTTTATTTTGATGATGGTTCTCATGGAACTCACTGCGCTGGTATTGCTGCCGGAAATAAAATTGGTAACAATGAATTATATGGAATTGCACCCGGCGCAAAAGTTATGGGATTAAAACTTGGGAACAATAATTTTGCTGGCGGTGCAACGGTTACAGAAAGTATGAAAAAAGCTTATTTGTATGCCGATAAAATTTCTAAAGAAAGAAAAGAACCTTGCATTATTAATATGAGTTTTGGAATTGGCTCTGAGATAGAACAGCATGCTGATATTGAAAAATTTTTAGATGAACTGGTTAAGAATAATCCATATTTATATATATCAACTTCAAACAGTAATGAAGGTCCGGGACTCTCAACAACCGGTTTACCTTCTTCTCTAAATTCTATTTTTTCAACTGGAGCGGTTTTGGCTCAAGAAGTTGGAAATGATTTATACGGTACCACTTTGGATAAAGATATAATTTTACATTTTAGTTCTCGCGGCGGAGAAGTTAGTAAACCGGATGTTGTTGCACCGGGAGCTTGTGTTTCTACTGTTCCAAATTTTAGCGGTGGCGACAGATTTTGGGGAACTTCAATGGCATCTCCATATTCAGCTGGAGTTATGTCGGTATTGCTTGGAGCTGCAAATGTTGAATATCCGGATGTTAAAATTCCTTCTCGATTTTTATATAAAGTTCTAAAAGAAAGTGCAACAAAAATGGAAGGATATGATTTTATTGATCAAGGTAACGGACTTATAAATATTGAAGCTGCATATAATCTGCTTAAAAAATATATTGATAACGATGAAATCAAAAACTTTGAGACGTATACTACAAAGGCATTTGCTCCTAATATGCCGAATTATTCCGCACAAAATTTATACATTAGAGATGCATCATTCTTAAATGGAAACGAAAAATTTACATTTAGAATTACAAGAGATAATACAATTGATTCTGAGAAATTTTACAGAATGTTCAATTTAAAAAGTAGTGTGGATTGGTTAAAACCGGTTCAGAAAAAAGTGCATATTAGAAATGATCAAACAACAATTGTAAATGCAACAATAAATCCGGAAATTCTAAAAACTCCCGGTTTGTATAATGCCAAAATACTTGCATCACGAGCTGATAATTTAGCTAATCCGGAATTTGAATTAATGGCAACTTTTATTGTGCCATATGAATTTAATTCATCAAATAAATATGGTTTAACTTTTTCAAATGAAAAATTAATGCCCGGATTGCACAAAAGATATTTTTTAAAAATTCCAGTTGGAACTTCAAATCTTAAAATAAATATTAATGCCGAAGGTAAAAATTATTCTTCATTAAGATATTATCTGCATGATCCCGATGGACGAGAAAAATATTTTGGAATGTTTGATTCGGAAGAAAATGTTAATATCTCAAACCAAATTGATGATTTAACTCCAGGAATTTATGAGCTTGTAATACTTGGACAATTTACGTCTTTGAAAGAATCGACATATAATCTTAATCTTGAAATTGATGGTACAAATATTATTGAAAATTCAATTGCAGAAAAAAAATCTGTAACCATTGTAAATTATTTTGGCGAAGAAAAAACTTTAAAAGTAAAAGGAAATTTACAGGGCTATAAGAAAAATTATAAAGTAAAAATAAGTGGTAATAATGTTCATAAAATTCCATTTGAATTGAAAAATGGTGAAAGTAAAAAAGAATTTGAAATTAGTTTAAGCAAAGAAGATTTTAATAAAGTTACTGATTTTGCTTTAATGATTTATGATGAAAGCGGCAAAGCTGTTGATGTTAACGGTCTATCATATTTTTCCGGTCAATCTTCAGTATCAAAGAAAACTAATGAAAATGAAAAAATTGAAAAATATGAATTTGTATTAATTCCAGCTTTTGCTAATGCTGATGCGGAGTTAGAAGCGAATATTTGTGAAAAAACTTACTTTGCAGAAAATGAAAAAATTTCTATGAAAGATCAAAATATTACGTTATTTCCGTTTAATGAAATTAAACTTTCTGTAAATTTTGATGAGCCAAAAATATCCAAACCAGCTGAAACAAAATATTTTGTTGAATTGATTTTTAATTCGACAAATACAAATGAAGTTGAATTCAAAAAAGTTATTACAATAAATTCTAAGGAATAAACTTTATGAGTGGATTAAAATCAAGCGAAAAACCAATTGGTTTACCGGTAAATGCATACACTGAATTAAAACCAGGTGAAGAATATATTCCGGTAATGTCTCCACAATCAAAAATTATTGAAGTTACTCCATATTCTGTAATTACCGGTTTAATAATGGCTGTTTTGTTTTCGGCAGCTGCTGCATATTTGGGTTTAAAAGTGGGACAAGTTTTTGAAGCCGCAATTCCAATTGCAATTTTAGCTGTAGGATTTTCTAATATTTTTAAAAAGAAAGATTCAATGGGCCAAAATGTAATAATTCAATCAATCGGCTCAACATCTGGAGCAGTAGTTGCCGGAGCAATATTCACACTACCGGGAATTTATATTTTAAATTTGGAAGCATCTTTTTTTCAAATGTTTATGGCTTCTTTATTTGGCGCATTTTTAGGAATTTTATTTCTCATTCCATTTAGAAAATACTTCGTTTCAGAAATGCATGGAAAGCTTCCATTCCCAGAAGGCACTGCAACTACAGAAGTTTTAGTTGCCGGAGAAAAAGGTGGAACACAAGCAATTGTATTAATTAGTGCCGGATTGATCGGAGGTATTTATGATTTTTTAATTTCAACTTTCGGAACTTGGGCGGAAATATTTACTTCAAGAGTTGTGGGGATTGGGCAAACTATTGCTGATAATTTCAAATTAGTTTTTAGATTAAATGTAAGTGCTGCAGTTGTTGGATTAGGTTATGTAATTGGTTTAAAATATTCTCTTATAATTGTTGCTGGTTCATTTGTTTCATGGTTTGTGTTAATTCCAATTATAAATTATTTGGGAGAATTTATTACTTCACCAATTGGAGCAAATGTTCAACTTTTAATTAAGGATATGTCTGCCGAACAAATTTTTACAAATTATGTTCGTCATATTGGTATTGGAGCAATTGCAATGGCTGGATTTATTGGAATTGTTCGTTCATCTAAAGTAATTAGCTCAGCAATTTCTTTAGCTGTAAAAGAAATATTCGGAGGAAAGAATAATCAAGATTCATCCATTAGAACTCAACGAGATCTTTCAATGAAAATTATTGTTGGAGGAATTATTCTTACAGCAATTGTTCTTTTTGTTTTCTTTTTGTATGGCGTTGTTTTTAATCTTGTACATGCTTTAGCCGGATTATTAATTGTAATGATTATGTCATTTTTATTTACAACAGTTGCAGCTAATGCAATAGCAATTACCGGAAATAATCCGGTTTCTGGAATGACTTTGATGACATTAGTTTTATCATCAATAATACTAGTTGCAGTTGGCTTATCTGGTGCATCTGGAATGGTTTCAGCATTGATAATTGGCGGAGTTGTTTGCACAGCTCTTTCTGTTGCTGGTTCATTTGTAACTGATTTGAAAATTGGTTACTGGCTAGGTTCATCTCCAAACAAACAAGAAGGATGGAAATTTGTTGGAACAATAGTTTCTGCCGCAACAGTAGTTTGGATTATTTCTTTGTTAGATAGAATTTACGGATTTGCCGGTGGCGGTTTGCCAGCTCCGCAAGCTAATGCTATGGCGGCAGTAATTCAACCGTTAATGTCAAACCAGCCAGCTCCTTGGATGTTATACATTGCCGGCGCTTTCGTTTCTTTAATTCTTGTAATGATAAATGTTCCAGCTTTAGCTTTTGCACTTGGAATGTATTTGCCTCAAGAAATTAATACTCCATTATTAATTGGTGGTTTAATTGCTCATTTTGTATCAACAAGAAGTAAAGATGAAAATTTAAATAATGCAAGAAGAGAAAGAGGAACATTAATTGCTTCTGGATTCATTGCTGGAGGAGCTTTAATGGGTGTTGTAAGTGTAATAATTAAAGCTGTATTAAAAGAAAATAATTTACCAGATTGGTTTATGCATGAATGGGCAGAATCAAATACGGCTGTGGTTCTTGCGTTTATCATGTTCAGTTTATTATGTGTTTATATGATTTGGGATTCATTACGTGCAAAAAAAGAAGAATAAACAATTTTACAATTTATATAAAACCCAATTCTGTTGAGTTGGGTTTTTATTTTGAGAAAATTATTATGACAGAATTTGAAGAAACTAGAAAATATTTTCCCTATATAAAAAATGGGTTAACCTATTTTAATCATGCTGCGGTTGGACCAATTTCATCACTTGTAAAAGAAAAATTAGATGAATATTTAATTCAGCGATCTGAGACTATTGTTGAAAATTATTTTGAAACAATTCCACAAGTTCAATCTGCAAAAGAGAAAATATCAAGATTGCTTAATGTTGATGTGAACTTTCTAGGTTGGAGTGACAGTGTTTCTAATGCTATGAATATTGTTGCACAAGGGTTGGATTGGAAATCCGGCGATCAAATAATTTTAAATGATATAGAATTCCCGGCAAATGTTTATCCATTTTTGAATCTTAAAAATATTGGAGTAGAAATTCTTTTTGCGAAATCTGAAAATTGGATTGTTGATTTACCTCAAATAGAAAATTTAGTTTCTTCTAAAACAAAACTTATTTCAATAAGTATGGTTCAATTTCTTTCGGGTTACAAAGCAGATATTAAAGCAATCGGTGAATTTTGTAATAAGAAAAATATAATATTCTGTGTTGATGGAATTCAAGCTGCTGGAAATACTAAAATTGATTTGCAAAATGTTAATGTTGATTTTTTTGCCGGAGGAACACAAAAATGGTTAATGGGATTGCAAGGATTATCATACTTTTATATTTCACCAAAATTATTTGATAAAATTTCTCCCCAATATATTGGCTGGACTTCAGTAAAAAACGCATGGCATTTTTTGGATTACAATCTTGAATTACTTGATAATGCCGAACGTTTTCAAAACGGAACAAATTCTAGAATTTCAATGATTGCAATTGATGAATCACTAAGTTTGTTTGAAAAAATTGGTTATGTGGAAATTGAAAAACAAATTTTAGATAATTCGATTTATTTCATTCAGCAACTTTCTGAAAAGGGTTTTGATACAATTTTAAGCAATATCGATAAGAAAAATATTGCCGGAATAGTTTCGATTAAACATGAAAAAGCAGAATACATTTTAAAAATTCTTAAAGAAAGAAAAATTGCATGTTCATTGCGTGAAGGTTTAATAAGATTCTCTCCTCATTTTTATAATACACAAGATGAAATAAATTTTGTAGTAAATGAATTATCAAAAATAAATTTCTAATTTTAATTTAATATTTTTTATTTAATTAAAAGTTATTTCAATTACATTTTCTACACAAATGCAATAAATTAGGATATATAAGTGTTATTATAAGGAGTTAATCAAATGAAAAAAATAATTATAATCATCACATTAACAATTCTGATTTTTCAAAATAGTCTTTCCCAGCTTGATACTAATTCTGCAAGTAATTCAATTTGGGGAGGATTTTTCAATCTGGGAATGCAAACTTCTTCAGTTAAAAAAAATGTTTCGATTGAGCAAGGATTTTCAAATAATTTTTATGGTTTTTCATTGGGTCTGGGAATTTTCCAAAATATATTTCTTGCGGGAATTAATTTTAGCGGCGATCTTCCTAAAGATAAAAAACCATTTATAAATAATACAACTCAAGGTGAAAAAGAATCTCAAGTTCAACTAACACAATTATCATTTTATGGTGGAATAATTTCTCCTAAATTAACATTTACAGAACAAAGCAAAATATTTTTTACAGGATTTTTCACTTTGGGAAATATGTGGGCATTTGGTGAAGAGCGTTATATAAACGGCTGTATAGATTGCGATGAAGAAGAATTAAATGTAAACGGAGGAATTTATTTAGATCCGGAAATTTATTTTGTCTATGATTTTGTTGGATTAGGATTTGGTTATAAATATTTTATTACCGGAGATTATGAAAATAAATTCAGAATTAATCTCTCGTTATTTTTATACGAATAAAAATGCTGCACATTAAATGCAGCATTATTTAGAATATATTTTTTAAATATGCAATTAATTTTATTTATCGGAATTATAGCTTAGTTCAATTTTAATGTGGAAATCTGCGCCGCTAAATAAAGTATATTTTACTTCATCAATTGTACATTTGTAATCTTCGCCAATCAAATTTGAAACTGAAGTTGAGATTACTTTTTCTAATTCGCCAACACTTAAATTCTTTAATTTATTTTTTAACAATTTGTCTACATCAATTGGAATTTTTTCTTCTGACATTTTTGACTCCCAAACTTTTTAATTAAGACGTTTTCATAATTGAATTAGTTCAATAAAAATTAGCTTCTAATAAAATCCAAAATTTCTTTAGTTTTTTCTTCCATTAATTTTATATCATTTCGTGATTCTACATTTAATCTCAACAATGGTTCAGTGTTACTCATTCTTACATTAAATCTCCAAGTTGGATATTCAATGCTGATTCCATCAACTTCATCCAATTTTCCATCAGAATACTTAGATTTTAATTGTAATAATTTATCTTTCGGATTTTCGACTTTTGAATTTATTTCTCCCGAACATGGAAAATTTTCAATCATTTCACCAACTAGTTGGGATAGTGTTTTGTTTTCTACACTTAACAATTCTAAAATTAGTAGAAACGGAATTAATCCGCTATCCGAATAATAATTATCTCTAAAATAATGATGTGCCGACATTTCACCGCCGTAAATTGCATTTACTTCACGCATTTTTTGTTTAATAAATGCATGCCCGCTTACCGATTCAACCGCAATTCCATTTGCATTTTTTACTTCTTCAAGAGTATTCCAAATTAATCTAGGATCATGAACAATTTTTTCACCCGGAAATTTTTTAAGTAATGATTTTGCCAATAATCCAACAATATAATATCCTTCAATAAAATTTCCTTTTTCATCGAAGAAGAAACATCTGTCATAATCTCCATCCCAAGCAACGCCTAAATCTGCATTGGATTTTTTCATTGCATCAATTGTTGAAAATCTATTTTCCGGTAATAACGGATTTGGAACACCGTTCGGAAAAGTTGAATCGGGATTGTGATGAACTTTTATCATTTCAATCGGTAAATATTTTTCTAAAGAATCTAGAGCCGGACCAACACAGCCGTTACCGGCATTAACTACGATTTTATATTTGTTGATTTTTTCAGCATCATAAAACTTTGATAAACTTTTAGTGAAGTCTTCCATAATATCAAGAGTTTCAATTTTACCTTTTTCTGTAGCAATTTCGCCTAAATCATTATTCAAAATCATTTGTTCAATTTCATTCAATCCGGAATCATATCCCATAGGTTTTGAACCATGTTTTACAAATTTCAATCCGTTATATTCCGGTGGATTGTGGCTTGCAGTAATCATAACTCCGCCGTCTGCATTTAGATAAGGAGTTCCAAAATAAATCATTTCGGTTCCGCAAAGTTCTAAATCAATTACATTACAGCCGGCATCCGATAATCCTTGAGCAAGCGCTTTAGAAATTTCCGGTGAAGATTCTCTAACATCTCTTCCAATCAAAACTTTTTTTGCATTTTGATGTTTTACAAAAGCTCTTCCAACTTTGTAAGCTAAATCTGCATTTAATTCTGAAGGAACTTTTCCTCTAATATCGTAAGCTTTAAATCCCGGAATTTGAGACATTTTCACCTCAATTTTTATAATGAATTACAATTGCCTTAAAAATACAAAAACATAATTTATTTAGGATAAATTTTTACATAGAAAAATCGATTTTTCAAGTCTAAATTTCGAATGTATTTAAGGAAAATTTAAAATCAAAAACTCCAAAATAGCAAAGTGCGGTAATTTAAACTGTTCAGTTTTTTTCCCAATTCAGCAAAATCAAATTTATTCCGAACAAGAACATTTATGTGATTTTTGCAAATCCGAATCAACTCATTCGCATTTGGTTCAATGCGAAAATTGTCAATCAATAATTAATTTTATTCCTTTAATGAAACACGAATCTGCAATTGTATTTTATGTTAAAAAATGTTCAAATTGTTACGGTACAATTAAAGATGAAAAAAAACTAATTCCAAACTATTTTCCCGAATCATTTATTTAATTATTTAAAATCTGCAATTTTTCAAAACCAACCAAATCTATAAATTAATTTATTATCAAATAAAAATATGAACTTTTCATTTATAGCAACTATTATTTTATACTATCAAATTTGTAAAATGAATTGCGAATTTTTAAGTTTACACAATGTTTACAAATCAAAAAGGAGAATGATGAAAATCTATTATTCAAGAATTTTTTCGGCAATTTTAATTTTAATATTTTTTACTCAATTGAATTTGGCACAGCAAAAAGATGAGCCGGTTGCAGAATCTGATATTTTTGATACCGGGAAAATGTGGACTTTTGATTATCCGCCAATTCAATATATTAGCGAAACTTATGGTTTTACTCCGACTGACGAATGGTTTGAAGATGTAAGATTATCTGCATTAAGAATTCCCGGATGCACAGCTTCTTTCGTTTCTGAAGATGGATTAATAATGACAAATAATCACTGCTCAACTTGGCACAGAGATGCCGTTGAAAAAGAAGGAGAAGATTTAGAAAAAACCGGTTTTTATGCAGAAAATTTAGAAGCTGAAAGAAAAGTTCCAAATATGTATGCTGAACAATTAGCATTTATGGTAGATATCACTGATGCAATTAATGAAGCAATTGAAATGGGTTCAACCGATGAAGAAAAAATTAAAAACAAAGAAAATAAATCAAAAGAATTAGTTGATTATTACAACAAAGAAACCGGATTGGATTGCCAATTAGTTTCGCTGTTTAACGGCGGAAAACATTCAATTTATGGATATAAAAGATTTAATGATATTAGATTAGTTTTTATTCCCGAAGAATCTATTGCATCTTTCGGCGGAGATTTGGATAATTTTACTTATCCGCGTTATGATTTGGATTGTACATTTTTCAGAGTTTATGATGAATCCGGAAAACCAGTAACATCAAATAATTTCTTCAAGTTTAGCAAAAACGGAGTTCAGAAAGATCAAGTAATTTTTTCCGTCGGAAATCCGGGTACAACAAACAGATTAAAAACTGTTTCGCAAATTGAATATAACAGAGATATTACTTACAGAAATAGAGCATTTCAGTTTGATACTTATTACAATTTGTTGGAAGATTTAAAATATCAATATCCCGATAGAGCAGATGAATTCGAAGATGTTAGAAGACGCATTGGAAATGCACAAAAAGTTTTTCATTATACACAAGTTGGTTTATTGGACCCTTACATAATTGCAAGAAAGCGAGATTTTGAAAATAAAATTAGAACTGAAGTTGAAGCTAATGATGATTTAAGAGCAAAATATAGTCACATTTGGGATGCAATAAATAAATTGCGCGAGGAAATGAAACCGGTTGAAAGTCAACTTTCTGCATACAGACAAACAAGATTTATGGGTTCTCAATATTTTGATATTGCAAAAAATATTATTGAATTTGCAGAACAAATGAATTTGCCGGAAACCGAAAGAAATCCAAAATATACAAAAAATCTTGACTCAGTTAAAAATTCACTTTATCCCGACTCATTTGATTCAATTTTAGAAAATGTAAAATTGGAAGTTCAGCTTGATTACATAAGAATGAATTTAGGCAACGATAATAATTTTGTACAAAAACTTTGCGGAAGTTACCAAGGAAGCGAAGCAGTTGAATATTTGCTAAGTAAATCAGCACTTGGAAATAAAGAAAACGCAATGAAATTTCTTGAAAATTCTGCAAGTGATATTCTCAACTCAAATGATCCATTAATTTATTTTGTAAAAAACACTAAAGATAAAATTGATGAACTTACTAAAAAGTCAAAAGAAATTATAGATACTGAAAGTATTTTAGAAAATATGTTGGGAAAAGTGTTATATGAAATTTACGGAACCGAAATTCCACCGGATGCAAATTTTACATTAAGATTAAGTGACGGTGTTTTAGAAAGTTTTGATTATAATGGAACAAAAGCTATTGAAAAAACAACTTTTTATGGAATGTATGATAGATATTTCGGAAGCGAGAAAACTTATCCTTGGAATTTACCGGCAAGATGGATTGAACCTCCGGCAGATTTTGATTTATCAACAACTTTTAATTTTATTTCCACAAATGATATTGTTGGCGGAAGTTCAGGAAGCGCTGTAATTAATAAAGATGCTGAAATAGTTGGTCTTGCTTTTGATGGAAACGTTGCTAGCATTATTGGCAATTTTATTTATTTACCGGAAGATAATAGAATGGTTTCAGTTGCTTCACAAGCAATTATTGAAGTTTTAGATAAAGTTTATAAAGCCGATAGAATTGTTGAGGAAATAAAAACCGGAAAAATTGCTGATTAAATTTTGTGCTTCAGTAGTTTTAATAATTACTGAAGCAATTTACATTTAAAAATATCTTACTAATAAATCAATAATTTTTTTCTTGAAATTTGTATAAGGCGGATAAATAATTTTTAATAAATTTATTTTACCGCCTTTTATATATGATCTTTCATTTGAAAAGGTTTTAAATCCAGCAAAACCGTGAGACCTTCCCATTCCACTGTTTTTTACTCCGCCAAATGGTAAATAATTATGACTGAATTGGACAACCAAATCATTAATTCCAACTCCACCGGATTCTGTTTGCGATGTAATTATATCTATAACTTTTTTATTTTTACAAAAAATATAAATCGTTAATGGGAAATTGCGGAATTTAATCCATTCAATTGCTTCATCAATTTTTTCAAATTCTATAATTGGTAAAAGCGGACCAAAAATTTCTTCATCTGAAATTTTGCAATTTTTGCAATTTGTTAATATTAAAGTTGGCTCAATAAATTTATTTTCCAAATCATGTTTTCCGCCATAAATTATTTCGCTTCCATTTGCTAAAGCATTTTCAATCATTCCGGTCAATTTGTTGTGATGTTTTTCTGAAATAATTCTTGCATAATCTCCATTTTCTTCAATTTTATTTTCAGAACTTTTATAAAATTTCTTAATTGCTTCAATAAGAAAATTTGAAAATTGTGAAGAAATATTTTTGTTGACTAAAAGATAATCGGGAGCAATGCAAGTTTGACCTTTATTTAAAAATTTTCCCCAAACAATTTTTTCTGCTGAAGATTTTAAATCGGCAGTTTCATCAATAATTACAGGCGATTTTCCACCAAGTTCCAAAGTTACACTTGTTAATTTTTCTGCTGCAGATTTTGCAATAATTTTTCCAACTTCGGTACTTCCGGTAAAAAATATATGATCAAAATTCAGTTCCAATAATTCGGAAGAAATATTTCTGTTTCCTCTAATTACTGCAATTTCATTTTTAGGAAATAATTCAGAAATCATCTCTTCAATTAATTTCCCGGTATTTTCAGAAAATTCACTTGGTTTAATAATTACAACATTCCCAGCAGCAATTGCAGAAATCAATGGACCAATTGTTAGCAAAAATGGATAATTCCACGGAGAAATTATTAAAACATTTCCTTTGGCTTCATATTTAATAAATACTTTATGAGTTAATAAAGTTAGCGTCCTTCTTACGCTTTTCGGTTTTATCCAACTTGATAAATTACGTTTCGCATGCTTTAACTCGGAAAGAACGGGATAGATTTCTGTTAAATCAGTTTCTATAAAAGATTTTTTAAAATCTTTGTGAAGTGATGTTTTAACCTTATCTCTATTGGCTAAAATCCACTTCTCAATTTTATTTAATTTTCCAATTCTCTCTTTTGCAGAAGAATTTTTTAGATTTAATTTATTTTCGAATTGAAGTTGAAATATTTCCTTTCCCATTTATCGCTAAAAGTTATTGGATAAAATTCGTAATTAACACAAGTAAAATAAAACTTATTTCTACAAATTGATTGAATTAATATTTGTAAATTTTGAGCATAAAAATATTTCCAAAAAATGGGGAAGTGATGATTCAAAGAAAATTAAACATCGGCCTTTTTGCAATACTATTTATTTCAAAAATCATTTTTGCACAATCAAATTTTTATGAACCAATTGATATAAATAATGTGAAATGGTCGATAAATGATTTTGGTAAAATGTGGACATTTGATAAAGTTCCAGTAGATAAGTTTGAAGCGAAGTATGGATTTAAGCCTTCAGACGAATGGTTGAGCGATGTGCAAAAATCTGCGTTGCAATTTGATGGCGGATGTTCTGCAGCTTTTGTTTCTCAAGATGGATTGATTATGACAAATCACCATTGTGGAAGAGATGAATTAAACACAGTACAAAAAGAAGGCGAGAATTTATTAAAAGATGGATTTTATGCTGATGAATTGGAAGAGGAAAGAAAAATAGAAGGACTTTTTGTCGATCAATTAATTCTTATTGAAGATGTAACAAATGAAATTAAAGATTTTATGAATTCCGGCAAAACTGATCAAGAAAAAATAATTCTGCGTGATAAAATGAAAGATTCACTTACTAATAAGTTTAACAGTGAAACTGGATTGAATTGCAGAATTGTTACACTTTACAACGGCGGAAAATATTCACTTTATGGATATAAAAGATATAATGATATTCGCTTGGTGATGGCACCGGATTTTCAAATTGCTGCAACCGGCTGGGATTGGGATAATTTTACTTATCCAAGATATGAATTGGATTTTATGTTTTACAGAGCATATGAAAATGGAAAGCCGATTAAAACCGAAAATTATTTTAAGTGGAGTAAAAATGGCGCTGAGGAAAACGAACTAATTTTTGTTGTTGGTCGCCCTGGAAAAACGGATAGACTACTTTCATTTGCTGAATTGGAATTCCTTCGCGATTTTACTTACAAGCAAAGTTTAATAGGATTTAATGAAATTTATAATGTTTACTTTGACTTGTATTCTAAATATCCAGAACGAGATGATTTGTTAAATCGTGTTATGGGTTATGGGAATGCTCGTAAATCCTATGCCGGAAGAATAAGCGGATTGAAGAATGAATTTATTATGAAGAAAAAACTAGATTTTGAAAAAGAGTTAATTGAAAAAGTAAAAACTGATTCAATATTAAATGAAAAATATGGGAATATTTGGAATTCGTTAAAAATTGTTTTAGATGAATTAAAAAATTATTCAGCAAAAAATACCGCAATTAGATTTAATAGAATTATACGACCGGTTTATTTTACAATTGCAGAAAATTTAGTTGAACTTGCCAGTCAAAAAAAATTAAAAAACGATAAAAGATTAGAAAAATTTAAAGATGAAAATTTAGCTGAAACAATAAATAAGATCTATCCTGATTCTATAAATATTGAGCTTGAGACCAACTTTTTAATTGCACATAAAAGTTTTATTGAAAAAATAATTGGTAAGGAAAGTGAATATTATAAAATACTTTATAAAAATTTAGAAATAAAGGAGTTAATAAAATCATCTCAAATATCAAATAAAGAAGAGTTTAATAATTATACAAAATTATCAAGTGAAGAAATTTTAAGTATTTCTGATCCATTTATAAAATATGTAATTGAATTAAAAAAATTGGAAGAAGATATATTTCCTAAAATCAAAGAATTGAATAATACACGACAAGTCTTAAATCAATCATTGGGAGAAGTTATATCTATTATTTTTGGTGATAAAATTCCTCCGGATGCAACTTCTACTTTGCGAATTTCAGACGGCGTATTAAAAGGTTATGAATATAACGGAACGATTGCTCCGGGAAAAACAACATACTACGGTTTGTGGGATCGATATGAATCATTTAATAAAAAAACATATCCTTGGGGATTGCATGAAAGATGGAAAAATATTCCCGAAGATTTGGATCTTTCTACCTCAATTGGATTTGCATCAACAAATGATATTGTTGGTGGAAATTCCGGAAGCTCTTTAATAAATAAAAATCAAGAAGTTGTTGGCTTAGCACATGATGGAAATATTGAAAGTCTTGCCGGAGACGTAATATTTTTGGAAGAAAATAACAGAACAGTTGCAACAGATTCCAAAGGATTGATTGAAGCTTTAAAATACGTTTACAGAACAGATAATCTGGTTGAAGAATTGATAAATGGAAAGTTGGAATAATTTGGCTTGAAGATAATAACTAATTTTTGACTTAAAATATTTATTCAAATTATACTATATATCTCTTTATAATATTTATAACAAAATATTAAAATACTTGATTTTTAAAATTTCGTAATCTATTTTATACACATAAAGCAATAAGCCTAAACCTTGTGAGAAACATTATGAATTTTAAATTCTAAGTTTTCTCCATTTTACATTTCCAGCGCTTCCCCAAGGATTCTACTTACAGTTTATTTGATTTTATTTTAATCAATCATAGGCTAGAGTAAATGATTGGGCGATTAATAAATCATTATAGAATTATTGAAAAACTCGGCAGTGGCGGAATGGGTGTTGTTTATAAAGCCTTCGACGAAAAGCTTAACCGTTTTGTTGCACTTAAATTTTTGCCTTCCAATTGTTATATTGACGATGTTTATAGATTTAGTATTATTAGTGAAGCTAGAACTTCAGCTACTTTAGAACATCCAAATATTTGCAATATTCATGAAGTTGTTGAGACAGATGATAATCAAGTTTTTATAGTAATGGCATATTATGAAGGAGAAACTCTTAAACAAAAAATTGAAAATAAATCATTAGAGCATGATCAAATTGTAAATATAATTTTTCAAATATTAAATGGTTTACAAGCATCTCATGAAAAAGGAATTATTCATAGAGATATAAAACCAGCAAATATTTTTATTACAAACAAAAATGAAGTTAAAATTTTAGATTTTGGATTAGCTAAAAATTTCGAAGATATTAATTTAACTTCGACCGAATCAACTTCCGGAACTTTTGCTTACATGTCACCTGAGCAAATCAAAGGTGAAAATTTAGATCATAGAACAGACATTTGGTCATTTGGTGTTTTACTATATGAACTAATAAGTAATAAAAAGCCATTTAATGATAAATATGAACAATCAACATTATTTTCAATTTTAAATGATGAGCCTAATCTAACCGAAATAAACAAAAATAAAAAAGATAAGTTACTTGAAGAAATAATTATAAAATGCTTAGACAAAAATAAGGAATTAAGATTTCAGTCTGTTGACGAAATAATAAAATTGCTGAAAATTAAATATTCCGTAGCTACTAAAAGTAAGATATTTAAATTTTCAAAATTACTTATTGCGACTGCATTTTTGTTAATAATTTCAATCATTTATTTTTTCGCAAGTATTAAAAAAAATTATTTTAATGGCGAAAAAAATTATAAACAAATAGCAATTTTATTTAAAAATTCAGAATCCAGTAAAAATTTTTCCGAAACATCTCTACTGCTTCAATCATTACTATCACAAAATTTAATTAACTATGAAAATATTAAAATTATTGATCCAATAAGTATGAATGGATTAATAGAAAATCTGAAAATAGTTGGTGATATAAGATCAGCAGTAAATATGAACAGAATATTGGGAGAAATGTCAATAGATTATTATTTGGTAGGAACAATAATCTCCCAAACGAAAAAAAATTTACAAACATATTTAATTAAAACAGATACAAAAGAAATAATTTTTTCAAAAAATAATTATTTTGAAACGGAAAGCGAATTACCAGAAATAGCAAACAAAATTTCCAATGTTATTTTGGATTATTTCCAAATTCAAAAAATTGATTTGAGGCATGACAAAGATTTACAGCCTTTCATTCAAGGTACAAATAATCTTTCCGCATTAAAATCATTTCTAATTGCAAGTGAATTTAATTACAAGCTTGATAAGGTAAATGAAGAAAAATATTTAAAAAGTGCCATTAGTTTAGACTCAACTTTTATTTCCCCAAGAATATGGTTAATTCCAACACTTATTTATAGAGGAGAAATTAAAGAAGCCATTGAACAGTTTAGAATGGTTAAAAACTTAGAACAAAAAGCTAATAGAAATGAACAGATTATGATAAAATGGGCTGAAGCCTATGTTAATAAAGATATAGAAAATCAAATTAAATATTTAAAACTTGCTTTAGAGTATATGCCAAGGAATAATATAATTATGTACAATCTTGCTTATTTATATTGTACTCTTACAAATTATAATGAATCAATTTATTTCTTAGAACAAATAATGGAAATGAAATGGAATTTTCCCGAAGTGTATACGTTGTTAGGATTCTGTTATACAAAATTAAAAATGTATTCTCAAGCAATTAAAACTTTGGAAAATTCTTTTAATATAAAACCAGTAAATAATGATATTTATTTACTTCTTAAAATAGCATACAATAAACAAAAAAATCTGAACCGATCGAATTACTATGATTCGCTTTATTTTGAAAATATTAAAAAAGAAGGTGTTCCATTAATATATTCAATTGAAAATTCCGCAAATTATGATCTAGAGTTTGGCGAGACAAATAATGCAATTAATTCGTTTAAAACAATTTTAGATATTGAACCTAATAATTTAGAAATACGAGAAAGAATTGCTGATTTATATCTTGAAAAATTGGATACTAATTTATCTATAATCGAATATTTCAAAATTCTTCAACTAAATAAGGGAAAATTATCCGTATATCTAAAATTGGGTAAAATTTTTGATAAAAGAAAAGATACACTTAAAGCTCTACAGTATTATAAAGAATATATAAAAGTTGACTCAACAAAAAATAAGGATTCAATAAGTAATAGAATCCGTCAATTAAAATAATGTTTAAGGAGGAAACCCATGATCGATCTAGAAAAAATTAAAGCAATCTATAATCAAGCTTTAACTGATGAAATATTTTTTAATGATTTTCTTCAAAATCCGGAAAATTTCAAATCAAATTTTAACTTAACAGATTCTGAGATTGTAGAAATTAATACTATTCTAAACAAAACTGTTTCAAATAAAGAAATGATTGGTAAATTTTATGCAACTTTTAAAAATTATTCAACAACTTTGGGAGCAATATCAATAAAACCACCAATACCATGGTGGCCAACTTTTCCTATTCCTCCTATTGAGGATACCGATTCACCAAGATAATTATATGTTTTACAAAAAGAATTCTGAAAATGTATTTAATGGACTTTAAAAGTCGCTTTGATGAATTAGTTAAATTTTGGCCGGAATTAATAAAGGCTGATTTAAATAATTATATGAAAGAAAAAAATTATCTTCATGACAATAATTATGAAAAATGTAATTATGGTTATCCTCTTTGGAGTGAAATTTTAATTTCACTGGATGAACATTTATCAAATAATTCAAAAATTAGTTCACATCAAAATATTTTCTTGCAAGATATTATATGGGCTCAGTTTTGTTTAATACTAGCTTTTAGAATAAAGGATGATTTGTATGACGGTGAAATAAAAAGTAACACACTTTTAGCTTCCTCAGATTTACTCCAAATAGAATCAATAAAAACTTATAAAAAGTATTTTAAAAGTTCAGATTCGTTTTGGACCTCATTCCATGATTCAATTAGTTTAACAATACTTGCGGCAATTAAAGTAGATGAAATGCAGCAAAATATTAGAACTGATCCTGATGAATTATTAAACACCTATTATAATGTTATATCATTATTCAATATTGGAATATCAGCAGTCTGCAAAAAATACCGAAAAGAAAATATCTTAAAAGACATTTTAAATTTTTCAACTAACTTAACTCTAGCAGCACAAATTTTAGATGATTTAGAAGATATTGAAGAAGATTTTTCAAGAAAAAGATTCAACTATGTTATCTTGAAATTATTAAATACTTCTCCACAGATTATTATAGATGAAAATTTTGTGGATGAAGAATTGATTTCAAAAATTATATTAAAAGAAGGATTAAATAACATTTTTGACAATGTTTTTGAACTTATTCAAATAAGTAAAACAATTTTAAATTCTTTAAAATTTGAGATTTTTTTTAGTTTAATTATTAATCATGAAGAATATGTAAAATTATTTAAAGAGAAATATCATAAAGATAGGATCAACATTATCTTCAATGAATTAAAGATTTAAATAGTTTTTAAAATAATATTACTTTAGCAAAATAAATTGAAAAAATTAGAATATCTTTTTGAGCTTGCAGAAATACTAAATAACCAAAACAATTTTGATGAAATGCTTCGTATTGTATCATCAAAAACATCAGCAATATTCAATTCTGATATTACTTCAATTTTAATGATTAATCCAAGTTCACAAGAAACGTATAAAACAGTCTATAAAAAAGAAATTAAAATTAAAAACGAACAATATTCTATTCTACAATCAATAATAATCGGATGGGTAATTATTAATAAAAAACCAATTCTTGTTTCAGATATTAAAACTGATGTTCGGTTCAAAGAAAATTTGTTTAATTCATTTCCAATTAAATCAATAATTTGCTCACCACTAAATAATAATGATACAAAAATTGGGTATATAATTTTAATGAATAAGAATGACAAGGATTCGTTTGAAGAAAATGATTTAATGTATTTACAAAAAATTGCAATTATTTCTGCCCCGTTTATTAATAATGCTCAAAAAATTCAAGAATTTTTCAATCTACCAGTAACACAAAATATTCTTGTAAACAAATATAAAAGTGTAGGATTATTGGGTAAAAGCAATTCATTTATTGAATTATTACAAGGTATTGAAGCTGCATCAAAATGCGATGTAAGAGTTGTAATTGAAGGAGAAACCGGAACTGGGAAAGAATTAATAGTAAGGGCAATTCATAATTTTAGTAACAGATCCGGATTCCCTTTTATTGCGATTGATTGTGGGGCAATATCTAATAATTTAATAGAAAGTGAATTATTTGGTCATGTTAAGGGTGCATTTACTGGTGCAAATCAAGATCATACAGGCCTAATAGTTCAAGCAAATAAAGGCACTTTATTTCTTGATGAAATCTGTAATCTTTCTTATGAAATGCAGGCAAAATTATTAAGGGTTTTACAAGAAGGTGAAGTTCGTCCGGTGGGAAGTATAAAAGTAATAAAAGTTGATGTAAGATTTATTGCAGCAACAAGCGTTCCTTTACACACTTTGGTAGTAAATAAGCAATTTCGTGAGGATTTATTTTTTAGACTCATGGTTTATCCAATAAAGGTCCCTTCATTAAATGAAAGAAAAACAGATATTCCAATTATCGCTAATTTCTTTTTACTAAAATTTTCGAAAGAACAAAATAAGAAAGCGGAATTTTTTCACAAAAAAATTCTTGATTATATTAAGAATAAAAATTGGAGCGGAAATATAAGAGAATTAGAAAATTTTGTTGAACATATTGTAACAATCGTTCCTTTTAATATCGAAGTAATTGAAATAGAATACCTTTCTCCAAAAATACAGGAAGATATTCGTACATATACTGAATCTACTAATAACAGAAAAATAATTTCATTAACTGTAGAATTAGAAAATTACGAAAAAAAAATAATCAAAAAGTCCCTCGAAGAAAATGAATGGAATCAATCACAAACAGCTAGATCACTTGATATTCCTGAACAAACACTGCGATACAAAATGCGAAAATTGAATATAGAAAAACTATAGAAATTTTATTATTTAATGCTCGCATAAAAATGCGAGCAATTTTCCGACAATTATTTTTTAAACATTAAAAGATTCTTCAAATTCACAATTTAACAAATAACACACATCTTTATCCTCGCAAACTTCTGCTAAAAAATATATCCACTCCTAAATAACATTAAAATTCTTAAAAGGTAACTCATTTAATTACAATAGATTATGGAGATTAACATACCAGATTTATTATGGTACGTTTTTAGACTTTTATTATTTATCAAACAAAAAACTTGGAGATAATAATGAAAACATCAATTAAAAAAATTGCATTTCTGGTTGTAACTTTCTTATTGGTAACTAAAATATTTTCATCTGGGCAAGTCAAAACAGACTCACTTGTAAGGTACAAGACTATTGAAAAAAATCTATTAGTTGGACTAAAATCAGATAATCAAGGGCTTCAGTTTAGTTGTGCCTATTATTTGGGTGAAATCAAATCAAAGAAAGCAGTTATTCCATTAATGAAAATTCTACATTCATCAAAAGTTGATGGAATGAGAATAATTGCCGCATTATCACTTTACAAAATAAACTCTGAACAAGGAATGTTTGCAGTAAAACAAGCTGCTAAATTTGATAATTGTGAAAGAGTTCAACGAATGTGCAGAAATTTTTATTTCAAACATTTATTAGATGAAAAAGGTGTTGTTGAAGTTGAAGAAATTCAAATTGCAGAAATGAAAGCCCTTAAAGATTACAAATTAGCAGATTTTGAAAAGTAAATAGAAAAATAAAACAGCTTCTCTCAGTATTTGGGAGAAGTTGCAATTAATATATTGATGAAAAAATAAGTGAAAAATTTAATTAAAAGATTTAGCTCAAATTTTAATATGGGTTTAATAAACGATTTCATCAAAGAATGCTGTAAATGAAATTAAATTATGGTTTTAGTATAACTTCAATAAAGATCAAAACAAAATTTTAAAATATGCAGAAGAAGTATATGAAATAAAATGCAGTAGCAAAGAAGCATTCTCAGAAAGGTGATAATATGAAAATATTATATTTTCTACTTTTGATCAACTTTCAAATTTTTATTTCAGTCCATTATTCAAGAAGCAACATTAATAATTCTACTATAAATTCTATAAAATTGTATGACTATTTAATTATTGCTGACGATAAATTTTTTTACGACATAAACAGATTTGCAGATTGGAAAACAAGAAAGGGAATTACAACTAAAGTTGTAAAACTCAGTTCTATTGGAAAAGAATGGAAAGAAATAAAAAATTTTGTGAAACATGAATACGAAAAAAATAATATTAAATTTATTTTGCTTGTTGGAGATGTTGAAAATATTCCTTTAGTTTATCCACATACAAATTACTCAAGCGATATTAGATATGGAGACTTGGATGGAAATGTTTTCAACATAGAAGTACCTGTCGGTAGAATAATTCCAAGCAAAAAAATTTTGTGTTATCAAATATTTGAAGATGTAAACTACGCTATTGATAAATTAATAAATTATGAAATACAATTACCAGCAGATGATATAATAAACAATGTACTTCTAATTTCTCACCAAAATAAAATTTATAATTCATGTTCAAATTCAATTTTTAATAAGGAATATATAAATCAGCCTAAATTTATTAAAGTATTTGGCGCAGAATCTGGGTGCAATGAAGATATTAATACTTTCTTAAGTTCTGGTGTAAATATAGTTAATTATCGCGGTCATGCTGGCGCAACTGGATGGGATTCATGGAGCAATATCGGAGAAAGCTTTTCTGGATCAGAACTTAACAAAATAAGCTATCAACCATGGAATCCAATTGTTTTTTCAATAGCTTGTTTTACTGCAGATCTTGAAATGGAAGATTTAACGATTGCCGAAGAATTTGTTATGAATAAGTATGGAGCAGTTGCATTTCTTGGGGCTACGGGTGCTACAGAAAATACTATGAATAATATATTCAATAAAAAGTTGTTTAGCTCAATATGTAACCAAAATATTTTTTTACTCGGAAATATTATAAAAAATTCAATGAATGATTATTCGTTGGAAAGTTGTTTCGACAGATATAAATATTTACTTATTGGAGATCCAACTTTAGAAATTTGGACAAACAAATCACAGAAATTTACAAATGTGAAACTTATTGATAATAAAAATAATGTAATTATAAAAACAAGTATTGATAGTTGTAAAGTTTGTGTTTCAAGCACAATGTCTGGAAGGAATTTTACAAAGTTATAACTGGTAATCCTCCATTCGAAATTAATACATCAGTAAGACCATTATATATTACTCTTACAAAGCATAATTATGTTCCATTTACTTTAATAACTGGTGGAAAAATCATATCTAATGAAAATTGGATTGGGAATTTAATGATTCAAGGAGATTTGATAATATCTAAAAATACTAAAATAAATATAAGTAATGGATCACCAGTTATTGAAGGCTCATTAACTATTGAGGATGGGGTAAAATTAAATTTCGATAAGGATTTACAATTAATAGTGAAAGGAAATCTAATTGCTTCCGGAATTAATTCAAATGTAATATCATTTAAAAGTATTAATGAAAAAAATAAATGGGGAGGTATCGTATTTGATCCTCTTGCAAACGGAATATTAGAAAATTGTGAAATTCAAAACGCAATAACTGGAATAAATTGTAAAAAAACTCTGCCCAAAATATGTAATAATAGTTTATATAAAAATAATACAGCAATTAATGTTTTTGATATAAACAATTTGGATAATTCAATCAGTTGCAACAATATTTTTGCAAATAAACAAAAAGGAATTTATGTAAATAACTCTTTTATAAAAATTGAAAGAAATAACATTTATGAAAATGATGTTGGTATTGATTGTTTTCACTCAAATGTTTTTTATATAAAAATTTATTAAAGAAAAATTCAACTTACGGTTTGAAGAGTTCATATTATAGCAGTATTTATATGCTTAGTAGTAATTTTTTATCTAGTTATTCTAAAACGGGTGAAAACATTTTCATTAATAATAACTGTGAAATTATGTCTGAATACTATTGTAATTTATACTTCGGAACGATGAAATATGTTGGGCTAAATACGTTTTCAAATGAGATTAATAATTGTGAAATAAATGCAAATTATAATTGTTTTATAAAAGCAGAATTGAACAATTGGGGAACGAATCCTAAATTTAACATCTTCAATTCCTATTTTGATAATCTTCCTATTTGGGATGGTTTTTCAAATAATCAAAATATTACAACCAATGATGAGAATAATTTCAATTTAATATGTAACAAAAACTCAAATCTTGAAAAAGCACTAAAATATCAACAAGATGGATTTTACAACGATGCTATTTTGTTATATCAGAATTATATTAAAAAAAATATAACCAGCCCACTAGCAGCAAATGTATTAACTAGAATAAAAGATTGTTTTACACTTTCAGATAAATCTGGATTTGGAGAATTATTAAAAGAAATAACTGAATTGAATTCAGAAGAAAATATTGATCTTGATATAGTTTGTACTGAATTGCAAAATCAGTGCTCACTAATCGAGAAAAATTATAATAAAGTAATTCGAAATATTGAATATCTAATTGAAAAATATGATTCAAATTTAATAGTGAAAAAATATTCATTATTTAATTTAGCTCTCATCTATTTTGTTTCTTTAGGTGATACTTCTAGAGCAAAAGAAACTCTTAGACTATTAGAATTAATATTTCCATTAGATGAATTGGTGCTAGATTTAAAATATTTATTTGGCAATACTGAAATTGTAAACCTGAAAAATGACTCTTTTCTTAACAGTTATAAAGATTCAGCAGTTAATAACCTAAACTATTGTTTATATCAAAACTATCCCAATCCATTTAATCCAAAAACAAGAATAAAATATTCTATTCACAATAGATATAATAAATTTTATACAAGTAATGTTAATCTAAAAATATACGATGTAATTGGTCGCGAAATAATCGAGTTGGTAAATGAAAAACAAAAAGGGGGAATTTATGAAATTGAATTTGATGCAACAAAATTCTCAAGTGGTGTTTACATAATAAAACTATCCATCGATGACTTTATTGATACAAAAAAAGCCATATTACTTAAATAATTATTTTATATGGAACGAATTGATTTAATCAATTCCAAACAATCTTAATCCATTTACCGTAATAAAAGTTGCAAAATATGCAAAACCGGAAAAAATTAATATTTGAAATAACGGTATTCGCCAATGTCCGCTTTCCTTTTTTGCAACGGCTATTGTTGATAAACACTGCATTGCAAATACAAAAAATATTATTAAACCGAGTGCGGTTGATGGTGTAAAAAGATTTTTATCGGTTCCATTAATTTTAGCGTGTCTCATTGCATTTAAAATTGAATCTCTTAAAGTTTCTTCATCACCGGAAACTCTGAAAATTAATGCCAAAGAGCTCACAAAAACTTCTCTCGCAACAAATGCAGAAATTAATGAAACTCCAATTCTCCAATCCATACCTATTGGAATCATAACAGGTTCTATAATTTTTCCGATTTGTGCGGCATAAGATGTTGAAATTCTTTCCATTTGAATTGCATCAACAATTTCTGTTTCCGTTAAATTATTTGTGTCAATTTGTGGATTTGTATTCGGGAAATACGTTAAAACCCAAAGAACTATAGAAAAAACAATAATTACCGGTCCGGCTTCCTTTAAATACTGTCTTGTACTTGATAATGTATTTAGTACAACGGATTTCAGTTTGGGAATTTTATAAGATGGCAATTCCAAAATGAATGATGAATTATCTTCTTCGCGAATAATGGTTCTACTAAATTTGTTAATAATTCCCGCAATAACTACGGAACTGATAATACTGAATAAATAAATAAATGAAAAAATAAATCCGCCAATTAAAAAATTTTCTTTAGGAATTAAAAATGCAATCAGTAAAGCATAAACAGGTAGACGTGCACTGCAACTCATTAATGGAATTATGAAAATTGTTAGTAGTCTTTCTTTTCTATTTGAAATAGTTCTTGCTGCAAGCATTGCCGGTATAGCACACGCAAATCCTGAAAGCATTGGCACAAATGATCTTCCGTTCAATCCAATTTTTGAAAGAGGTTTATCAATTAACATTGCACCACGGGCTAAATATCCAGTATCTTCAAGAAATCCAAGAATAATAAACAAAATTACAATTTGAGGAACAAAAATAATTACAGCACCAACGCTGCTGATAATACCGTCTGCAATTAAATCTCCGTACCAATTATTGCCTAAATAATTTGAAGCAGTATTTGCCATAACTGCAAAAAATTCATCTATCAATTCCATTAAAGGAAGCGCAAGCCAGAATATTGATGTAAATATTGTTCCGGTTATTAAAAGAAAAAATATTATTCCCCAAAATTTGTGCAATAAAATTCTATCAAGTTTTAAAGTAAAACTATCCGGCTTATTTATAAAATTTTGCGATAATTTATTTAACTGTTCATTAGCATTTTTAAGATTTTTTTCAGCTGCGATTTCAGAAACTACTTCATTTTCAATTTGTTCAATTTCTTTGTAGAATCTAATAATTCTTTCGGCATGTGCACTTGGAATTAGTTTTGTTAAATTATTTTTAGTGTTATCTGAAATTGATAAAATTTGTCTAATTGTTACTGCTAAATTTTCAACTCCTTTTCCGGTTCTTCCATCAATTTTTACAACTTTGCACCCAATTTTTTCTTCTAATTTTGTTGGAGAAATTGTAAAACCTTTTTTATGTAAAATATCCGTCATTGTTAATGCGATTATTACATTAAAGTTTGATTCCAAAAGCTGCTTAACTAATAATAAATGACGTGAAACTTGACTAGAATCAACCGTAACAATTACAATATTTGGAACTCCAAATTTTGGATGTTCGTACAAGGAATTTACGGTAATTTCTTCATCTGGAGAATTTGGAATTAGGCTGATAATTCCCGGAGAATCTAACAAATTAGCATCAATTTCAAACTTGGATAAAAATTCGGTTGAATTATACTCAATTGTTGAGCCAGGATAATTAACTGTTTTGAAATTTTTTCCGCTCAAAAAATTAAACAAAGTTGTTTTCCCGGAATTCGGGGGGCCAACTAAAGTAATTAAATTTTTGTTTTCAGTTAAGATTTCTTTCATGATAAAATGATAGATTCCGCTTCATGTTTTCTTATTGCAATCATTGTTCCGCGAAGTGAAAATGCAAGGGGATCATTAAAAATTGAGGAACTTAATAATTCTATTTCTTGTCCAGGTGTAAATCCAATTTCTATTATTCTTCTAAAGGACGGATGATTTTCATCAATGTAATTTATAATTGCTTTTTCGCCAAATTTTAATTTTGCAGCAGTTTTCATTAATCGTAATTGTTAAACAACAAATATTATTTAGATTGAATCTACATAAACATAATCAAATAATTTTTACGGAGCAAGTTTGAATAAATTATTCACCCAAATGCTTTATATACTAAATTAAGAGTTGACTATCTTTTTAATAATTATTAAGTTAACTTATAAATAAATGGTGGTGAAAATGAGAAAACCAAAGTTGTTCTGCATTTTACATTTTTGCTTTTCTGTTATAATTTATTCTCAAACAAGTACAAAACACGGTGAATTAAAATATGAAGATTTTAAAACGCCGGAGTTCTGCGGAGCTGCTTGTCATTCTGATTTTTATCAGCAATGGAAACAATCAATGATGTCAAAATCGTATACGCATCATTGGGATGAGATTGAATATTTTAAACTTGCTGTTCCTCATGCTGAGAAAGATGAAAAAGTTGCAGAAGTAAAAGATGGATGTAACGGATGCCATGCACCAATTTCATATGTTGCTGGAGATACGCCTCCGCCAAAACCGGAATTTAATTCAAGAGCCAACGAAGGAGTCTCTTGCGAAGTTTGTCATAGTATTTCCGGATTTGAAGGGGACACTCCTTATAATTTTAATTATATAATGAAACCCGGAAAAACAAAATTTAGCGGTAGAGGAAATGGAATACAATCTCCGGCACATGAAATTTCGGTTACAGATTTGCATCGTTCCGGTGATTTTTGCGGCATTTGTCATAATGAAAAAAGCCCCTATGGAATTTGGGTTAAATCAACACACTTGGAATGGAAAGAAGGACCTTATTCAAAAGAGGGAGTTCAATGTCAAGATTGTCATATGCCAAAAGGAGAATCAATAATTGGAGCAATGGGAAATAAATATCCAGACTCTCGCCAACATTTATTTCATGGGGCTCACGATCCGGGAAAAGTAAAAGGAACAATTGAGTTGAGAATTCATCCGGATATTGAAGAAGCTGAACCCGGTGAAACTGTAAAATTTACAGTTGTTTTGTTTAATCAAAAAACCGGACATAAATTCCCAACCGGTTCTGTTGAAGATAGAATTGTTTGGCTTCAAGTTGAGGCATTTGACGAAACCGGAAAAACATATCATATACCTGTTGATAAAAAAGGTTTTGATGGAGAAGAATATACAATTTCATCCGATGTAAATGCTTATCAAGATATGGGAATTGCGCTTGCAAACCCTAATTTTGAAGGGGTTAAACGCGATGATATACAAATTGGAAATAGAATTTTTAGAATGCCGTATTTCGATCCTCAAAATAGAATGACGATTCAGCAATGGAATACAGCATCTCTTGGAGTTGATTACAGAATTGGTCCACGAGAAACAAAAATCGAAACTTTTACATTTAACATTCCGGATAATATTTCTGAAGGCAAATTAAAAATTAACGCAAAATTGTATTATCAAAAATTAATTTCTTCCGTTGGTAAATTACTTAATGTTCCCTCTGAAGAATACGAACCGTTATTAGTAAATGAGCATTTTACAACTATAAATATTATTGATTAAGGAGTTTATAAAATGTACACATTTAAAAAAGTTTTGATGGTAATATTTTTTATTACAATTTCTGCAATAGAAATTTTTGCAATTCCAGCTTTTGCAAGAAAATATAAATTAAGCTGCCAAACATGCCACTCTCCAATGCCAAGTTTAAAACCATACGGTGATGATTTTGCCGGAAACGGATTCAGATTTCCGGAAATGCAATCAACAAGATATTTTGTTGAGACCGGTGATGATGAACTTTCGCTTATAAGAGATTTTCCAATTGCAGTTAGATTGGATCTTCATATGAGTCTAAAAACCGATGAGCAAAATCGTGGATTGGATTTGCAGTCGCCATATTTAGTTAAACTTTTATCCGGCGGAGAATTATCAAGTAAGTTATCATATTATTTTTATTTCTATATGAACGAACGTGGTAAAGTTGTTGGAGTTGAAGATGCTTATTTAATGTTTAATAATTTGCTTGATCAAGATTTTGATATTTATTTTGGACAATTTCAAATTTCAGATCCACTCTTTAAAAGAGAGTTAAGACTAACTTTGGAAGACTATCAAGTTTACAAAATGCATGTTGAAAACGGTTCAACAAATTTAGCTTATGATAGAGGAATTATGTTAACATACGGACTTGAATCCGGAACAGATATTATTTTTGAAATATTAAATGGTAACGGAATAGATGAGGCTGATGCAATTAAAAACTTTGATAAAGATAAATATAAAAATTATTTTCTAAGAGTTTCTCAAGATGTTGGCGAATATTTGAGAATTGGAGGATTTGGATATTTAGCAAAAGAGGAATTAGATAATATTTCTGAAATAAATGATAATGTAACAATGTTTGGTCCCGATTTAACTTTGGGAAATGATAAAATTGAATTTAATCTTCAATATATGTGGAGAAAAGATTCTAAAGCAATTCATACTTTTATAAATGAAAATGTAAAAACTCATGGCGGTTTGGCAGAAATAATTTATAAACCAAAAGGCGATGAAAGTAAATGGTATGCAGTTGGTTTATTTAATTTTATAAATTCTGATTTGGATTATTTGGATTACAAAACTTTAGCGTTGCATGCTGGATATTTATATAGAAGAAATATCAGAATGGTTGCGGAATATAAGTATGATCTAAATGAAAAGTATAGTATGTTCAGCGTTGGAATGATTTCAGCGTTTTAATTTTAGGAAAGTAAAATTTGCAATTATTGCAAAAACCAATTTTAATAGATTTAGATGGTGTTCTTAGAATAGGGAACAACATTGCAGAATTTGCAGAAGAATTTTTGAATTTTATTGAATCAAATAAAATTCCCGCTTGCATTTTAAGTAATTCTTCATTATTCACTTCAGAGCAAATTGAGAATTATTTTTCTTCGAATAATATTGAAATTAATATCCCAATTATTACTGCTATTGACTCCGCTTATGATTATTTAAAGAGAAGATATAAAAAAGTTGCAATATACACTTCGGAAAATGTGGTTGCAAAATTTTCAGAATTTTTGGAATATGAAAATCCCGAAGCAGTTTTAATTGGCGATATTGGTGAAAATTGGAATTATAAATTAATGCAGACAGTTTTTGAGTATGTAAGAAGTGGAGCAGAATTAATTGCAGTTCATAAAAATAGATTCTGGAATTTTCCGGGAAAAGGAATTCAACTTGATGCTGGAACATTTATTCATGGGATTGAATTTGCAGCATCAACATCTGCAACAATAATTGGGAAACCTTCTAAAATTTATTTTGAATCAGCATTAAGAAAAATTGGATTTGATGAAAATACAAAATTTATAATGTTAGGCGATGATTTGGAAACTGATATGTATGGCGCAAAAAAAATCTATGCCGAAACAATTCTAATTCTTACCGGAAAAACAAAACTTCCAATTCCAGAAAATTTGAAAATTTATGTCAATCACATTGCAGAAAATTTACTGGATGTAAAAAAAATATTAGAAAATGTATAATGAGATTTTTAATAATTTATTTCGGAAAACCATTTACAACAAAATTTTACCGTTCGCAACAAAATAAACTCTCATTTTAAACTTCGAGCCAATATCCTCGATTATTTCTTACTGAAAAATTATCAAGGGATATCTATGAATAAAAAATTAATAATGTTTCTTTTAACAGCTTTTTTGCAAATCTATGCTGTCGATAACAATTTTGTTAATATACAACAAAATGATGAATATTTAGCTTTTGCAGAACAAATGCCAGAACCGGTTGGAGGTCTTGAAGGAATTTATAAATTAATTAAATATCCAGAATTAGCTACAAAAGCTGGAGTTCAAGGAAAAGTTTATGTCCTAGCATTTATTAATGAAGATGGAAAAGTTGATGATGTAAAAGTTGTTAAAGGAATTGGAGCTGGCTGTGATGAAGCAACTGTTGAAGCGGTTAAAAAAAGTAAATTTACTCCAGGAAAATCTGCCGGAAAAAATGTAAAAGTAAAAATGTCATTACAAATTCAATTCAAGTTGACGTAAAAAACTAGGACAAATTATGATTGACTTCATAAAAAATTTAAAATTCGTACGTAAAATTCAGTTAGGATTCTTATTACTTGGCGCAATTTCAACATTTATTGCGTTGAGTGATATGTACCAAATAAATAAAATGAAAAATTCAAAAGCAGCTTTATACACTGATTTTATAACTCCAAAAGAATATATAGATGATTTATACAGCGAATTTCAGAAAGCACAATTTATAATGCTTAAACTTTCGATTCAGGAATTTTCGTCTGATTTCTCTAAAAATATTTCTGAATATAATTCACATAAAGCAAAAATTGATGAATATATTGATACACTTCAACAACAAACATATAGTGATAGTCTTCAGAAAAAATTTGCTGATATTAAAAATGTTTGGAATGAATATAAAAACATTGTTGCCGATGCAATAATTAGCGCTTCTGCATCCGGAATGTATGATATGGCTGCAGTAATTTCAACAACTTCCGGAGAAGAGTACGGATCAAAATTAGTTAATCATTTTGATATAATAGTAAACGAATTACAATTGCAATCTGAAAAATTGAATGCACAATTTTCAAAAGCGGAAGAAAACGCGCTTACATTTTTAATTGCCGGAATGATTGCGGGAACATTAGTTTTAATGTTCAGCGTTTTTATGCTTGCACCTAAATTAAGTAAGCCTATCAGCGAGTTTGTAAATATTTTCAATGAATTTTCACTGGGTAATTTTGAATTTGAAATTAAGAATAATTCAAAAGATGAATTTGGAAAGTTAATGGAAATTGCAGATCAGTTTAAATCAACTCAGCTTGAAAAAATAAGTGCCGCAAAGAAAATTGCAGAGGGAAGCTTAGAAAAAGTAAGAGAAGCTTCTGAAAAAGACAGTCTTGCAAAAGCATTTAATAGAGAAGTTGTAACAATTGAAAATCTTCTTGATGAAATTGATAAGATGCTAGAAGCAAATGAAAAAGGTGATTTGCAATTTAAAATGAAGTCTGAGAATTTTGAAGGCGGATGGCATAGAATTTTAGAAGGATTTAATAAAATTAGAAAATCTACAATTGAGCCAATAGATGAAGCAAGAAAAGTTTTAGCACTAATGGCAAACGGTGATTTTAGAACAAAGATGGTAGGAAATTATAAAGGTGACTATGAAAATATTAAAAACGATGTAAATAAAGTTGCAATTTCACTTAGTGAAATAATTGGCAGAGTTAAATTAAGTACCGAAGAATTAGCTTCATCGGCTAACCAAATCCAATCCAAAACTGTGGAAATGGCTGCTGGAGCTGGTGAACAAAATTCACAAACCAGTGAAGTTGTTTCTTCAATTGATGAAATGACGAGAACAATTACGGATAGTACAAAAAATGCTAGCGAAGCTGCAAAGACCGCTGAACAAGCCGGAAATAAAGCACGAAACGGCGGAAGAGTTGTTAAAGAAACCGTTGAAGGAATTAACAGAATTGCCGATGTTGTTATTAAATCCGCAGTTACTATTGAAGAATTAGGAAAATCTAGCAATCAAATTGGAGCAATTATACAAGTAATTAATGAAATTGCGGATCAGACAAATTTATTAGCATTAAATGCCGCAATTGAAGCTGCTCGTGCTGGCGAACATGGAAGAGGTTTTGCTGTTGTTGCAGATGAAGTTAGAAAATTAGCCGAACGAACAACTAGTGCAACAAATGAAATTAAACAGATGATCAAGAGAATTCAAGAAGATACTTCCGGAGCAGTTGAAGCTATTGAAATTGGCAAGTTAGAAGTTGAAAAAGGTAAAACTTTAGCTGTTGATGCTGGAAATGCTCTTAAAGAAATTATTATGAATACTGATGAAGTAACAGCCTTAATCAATCAACTTGCTGCAGCTAGTGAAGAACAAAATGCTACAAGTCAGCAAATTGCTCAAAATGTTGAGTTGATTCAAACAGTTACACAACAAGCGACAGAAAGCACGGGACAAATTAGTGAATCAGCAGAAAATTTAAATAAGTTAACAGAAAATCTACAAGCGATTGTTAATAAATTCCAGCTTGATTACAATGATGATATTCAATATGAATATGGTGTAAAAGAAAAAGTTAAACCTAAATCAAAATATCATTATGTATAAAATTATTGATCTCTAATATCTTGTTTAGGTTGATCACTTTTATTGCTTTTATTTTTTAACATTGTATTTACAATTGGTGGTACAAAATCAGAAATATCACTATTGAATTGTGCTAAGTTTCTTACAATTGTAGAATTAAGATATGTATATTTTTCGTGTGGCATAAGAAAAACGGTTCGTAAATTTTCATCCAATTTTCTGTTCATCAAAGCCATTTGAAATTCGTATTCAAAATCACTAATTGCACGCAATCCTCTAATAATTCCAATTGCACCAACCTCTTTCGCATGATCAACAACTAAACCTTCAAATGAATCAACGTACACGCTTTTAAATTCCTTTAAACTTTCGCGAAGCATTATCAATCTTTCCTCAACAGTAAACATTGGCGATTTTATTGGATTTCTTGCAACTGTTACAACAACTTTATCGAACAAATCAATTGCTCTTTTTATAACATCAATATGTCCGTTTGTTACCGGATCAAATGTTCCGGGATATATTACTGTTTTCATAATTTTCTTTCGCTAAAATTTAATTATAATTTCTAATTTGAAAATTGATAAATCAAACTATCGCCTAATCTTTTTATTGGCTCCAATTTAAAGTTTTTTACATCATCATTTTCTGTTTGAATTGATCTTTCAATAATTAAAATTCCCTCTGGATTTAATAATTTATTTTCAATAATATTTTTATAAACCAAATAAATATCATCTTTGAAAAATGGCGGATCTGCAATTATTAAATCATATTTTTGATTTCCGTTTGTGCTTGTATATTTTAATGAAGTTATTTTAAAAACTTTACTAAATTCTTCAACTTTCAATAATTCAATATTTGCTAAAATATTTTTATATACAACAAAATTATTTTCTACGAAATGAACTTCTTTGGCACCACGACTTATTATTTCAAATCCAAGTGATCCCGTTCCGGCATATAAATCACATGCAGTAATATTTTCAAAATCTAAAAAATTATTTAGGTAGTTAAAAATTGATTCTTTATTTCTATCTGTAGTTGGTCTAACCAAATCAGATTTGGGAAATTTAATTGTTCTTCCTTTTAATTTTCCGGCTATAATTCTCATGATACTAATCTAAGTGCCATACCCAATGCAGCATTGAATTTAACTGAATTTAAATTTTCTAAATTTTTAAAATGTGAAATATCTAATTTTAATTCTTCGAACGGATTTAAAATTTTGCAATTTAGCGAAGTTGAATTTTGAATATTATTAATTAACTCGTTGCTAAATAATGAACCGATAAAAATTATTTCAGAAATTTTATTTTTCATAAGATTTCTATTTTCTATTTCCGAAAATATATCATTTATGTATGTCAAAATTTCTGCTATATTTGAATAACTTTTGGATTTTGAAAACACAAAATTATTATTTGTAAAATATGAAGATGAGATATTTTTTTCGTCAATCCACAATGAAAAATAGTTTGATAAAGAACTATTATAAATCAATAAAGAATTTGCCGCAATGCTTGAAATATCAATTGATTTTAAAATAAGATTATTTCTAGTACAAAACTTATGAATTCTTTTTAGCAAATCTTTTTTTATTGCGTAAATAAGAAATCGGTGGAAAGGTTGATAAGTTGGCGTTTCTAAAATTATTTTTTGAAAGCTATATTCTTTAATATTTTCCGTGGGAAAAAGTTTAGAAAATTCCCAATTGATATAATCAATAACATCATTTTTGGTAAGATTTTTATCAATAGGAATTTCATAAATTTTGAAGAAATTATTTGGTAAAGAAATTTGAACTTTTGAAGCAAGAAGAGGTTTTCGTAAAATTATTTCATTATATGCATTTTGAAGAATGTGGATGAATTTTGGTTCCTTGAGGTTTTCATCTAAATTATCCTCAAAAAATTCTTCATCAACATTCTCCAAAAAAATTTTGTTTTGCTTATAATTTATCTCAACTAATTGAATTGAAGTATTAGAAATATTAATACCAACTTGATTAGTTAAGTTAGTCATCCAAATTTTATTCCCAAGAAGCGGAATGTTTTTTCTTTATGTTATCTTTTTCGCCAATTGTTCCATATCCATCTGGGCTTTCAATAAAATAATTTGCACCAATTACAGTTGTAGTATCAATTTTAATTATATCACCACGAACATTTATTACAGTATCAACAGTTGTTACAGTATCAACTTGGAGTAAAAATGGTTTGTGAGATTTTGGTGAAAACATTAAAGAATCGGCTGCAAATAAACCATCCGACAAATTTTGAAATGGGTTAGTTGATTTGTTAGTTAAAGAATCAATTCCATTCATTGCTGAAATTACACCACTATCACTTTTAACAAAATTAACCAAGGCAGATAAATCGTCTGTAAAATTTTTATTTTTCTTTTCCCATAAGATTTGAGCTTGTCTTAAATTTCCCATTCTTAAATGAGATTCGGTAGAATAATATTTTTCTTGATCAATGAAATCGGTTGGATCAATTATAGCTACTTTAACTAAAATAAAAAGCAAAATTGCGATAACTACATACAGCGCAGCATGTATATACCATGGTTCACTCTTTTGATTCATTTTTCCTCCGGATAATAGAATTTCTTATTTTTCGATATATAAATAATTTATAATTTTATTGAATTTCTTTTTACCAATTCCTTTCACGTCCATTAGCTCATCAATTTTTTTGAAACCTTTACGAGAGTTTCTTAATTCAACAATTTTTTCGGCAGTTTTTGGACCTATTCCAGGCAATTTTGCAAAATCAAAAACCGAGGATGTATTTATATTAATAATACTCTCCGGTAAAATTTTTGCGATTTTCTTATTTGAATCTAATTTCTTTACACTAAAATCTGAAAGTTCTAGGTCAGAATCAACTCTTTTTTCTACAATTTTGGACTCATATTCTAAAGTTTGCTGTTCAAGTTGAATTACTTTATTTAAACTATCAAAAAAATTAAAATGATATTTTTGCTTTGGATTTTCTGAAATTTTAAAATTCGTAAATTTTACTGATAAACCAAGCAAAAGAACTATTAAAATAAATGCTCCGGATTTAATTTCTTGAGCAGTTAAACTTAGCTTAAGTGAAATAATATTTAAGTAATTTTTCAAAATAAGCTCGAAAAATTGAATTATAATTATTTATTCGTAATACCAATATTTGGCATTTTCCCCAATTCTTTTAGTAATTCTTTTTCTTTTGAATTTATTTTTTCCGGAACGTGAATATTAATTCTGACTAATTGATCTCCCGATCCATGCTGATTTAAATGAGGAATTCCTTTTCCCCGCATTTTTAAGAATTTTCCGGGCTGAGTTCCGGGTTCAATCTTTAAACTTGCTCTTCCGTTTATTGTAGGAATTTCAATTGAAGTTCCCATTACAATATCTGGAAAACTTAAGAAAAGATCATAAATTAAATCATCTCCATCTCTAAGAAAATGTTCATGCTCAATTTCTTGAAAAACAACAATAATATCTCCAGCTGGTCCGCCATTTTTTCCGGCATTTCCTTCGCCGCGCATTGTCATATAACTATTATTTGTAACGCCGGCTGGAACATTTACTTTAATTTTTGTTTCTTCGTATACTCTTCCATCGCCGGAACAAGTTCTGCAAGGATCTGAAATAATTTTTCCGGTTCCTTTACAATTATGACAAACTGAAATATTAACAAATTGTCCAAAAATTGATCGGGAAACTTCTCTAACTTCACCGGCACCATTGCAAACTGAGCAAGTTTTAAATCCGGAACTACTATTTGCGCCGGTTCCGTTGCAGTTTGAACATTGTGTATGCTTTTTAATTTTAATTGTTTTAGAAACTCCAGAAGCAATTTCTTCTAAAGTTAATTTTAACGATACTTTTAAATCAGAACCTGGCGTACCGGTTGAACTTTGTCTTCCTCTTCCAGATCTGCCGCCGGTGTTGAATAAATCATCAAAAATTGATGAACCGCCAAAACCACCACCAAATATATCTGAGAAATGACTGAAAATATCATTAACATTTTGATAACTATGGAAATCTTGTCCGCCTCGCAACCCGTTGTGACCAAATCTATCATATTTTGATCTTTTTTCAGAATTGCTTAAAACTTCGTATGCTTCGGCTGCTTCTTTAAACTTTTCCTCTGCAGATTTATCATCCGGATTTTTATCGGGATGATACTGCATTGCCAATTTTCTATAAGCTTTTTTTATTTCATCATTTGTTGCTTCTTTTGAAACCCCTAAAATTTCATAATAATCTCTTTTACTCATTTAAATTCCTTTTTTAACAAAATCAATTCTTAAATATACTATTCTTCAATCTCTTTACTTACAATAACTTTTGCATGTTTTATAACTCTATCTTTATAAAAATATCCCGGATCAACTTCTTCAATTACTGTATTTGGAGGAACGTCTTTTGACGGTTGCTGAAGCAATGCTTCGTGAAATTCCACATTAAATTCTTGACCTTTTGCATCAATTTTTTTTATTCCTTGATCATCCAATGTTTTTGTAAATTTATCAAAAATTAATTTTAAACCTTCTTTAACCGAATCAAAACTATCTTCACCCAAATGCTGAACTGATCTATTCAAATCATCATAAATAGGAAGAATTTTTATTATGAAAGATTCTGCTGCGTATTTCATCAAATTTAATTGATCGTTTTCAGTTCGGCGTTTATAATTTTCAAATTCTGCAGCTTTACGTAAGAGTAAATCTTGAAGAGATTTTATTTTCTCTTCATAATCTGCAATTTTATTTTCTATAACTTTTTCAGTTTTTTCTTCATTTTCTTCAGAATTTATTTCTTCTTTTGAATCAATAATTTCTTCATTTGCTTCTTCATTTGTTTCAACTTTATTTTCTAATTCTTCATTATTTTCTTTTTGTGTTTCGCTCATTAATTCCCTCAAGTTTTTAAAATTTATTTATTAAAAATTTTTGACAATACTTCTGCCATTTCTACAACTGCTGCAATTGTGTGAGAATATCTCATTCTTTTTGGACCGATAATTCCAATACTTCCGGCAACTTGTCCAATATTATATTCTTTAATAATAATGCTGTAATCATTTAGTTTTTCTTCTTTACTTTCACTCCCTATTGTAATAGAAACTTCTCCGGAATTTCTATTTACGTTTTCATCCATAAAATGAATTATAATATCTTTATCTTCAATCAACTCAATAATACTGCTTAATTTTTTATGATCAATAAACTCAGGTTGAGTTAATAAATTTTTTGTGCCCGTAATTATTGAATCTTCGTTTGAACGAATATCTGTAAAAATTTCCGGAACTGAATCTAAGAAAACTCTAATTACCGGTTTGAATTCCGAAGCCGAAACACTTTTTATTCTTTCATTTATTGTATCCCTAATTTCAGAAAATGTTAAACCGGAAAGTCTTTCATTTAATAATCTTTCAATTGTTTTTAAACTTTTTCTATCAAATCCACTATTTATTTCCAAAGTAATTGTTCTAATCATTCCGGAATTTATTGTGATTACAACAAGAATTCTGGAACTTGAAACTTCTACCAAACGTAATCTTTCTAAAATTGCATTTCCAAATTTTGGATAACTAACATAGGCAAGCTGATTTGTCAAACTACTCAAAATTGATGAAGTTACTTTTAAAATTTCATTTGTATCAAAATTTAATTGCTCAAGCTGAGATTCAATAAAATCAACTTCTGTTTGATGTAATTTTGGTGAATCCATTAAAGAATTCACATAATATCTGTAACCTAAATCAGTTGGAATTCTTCCAGCAGAAGTATGCGGATGACCGAGCAAACCGGTTTCTTCCAAATCCGACATAATATTTCTAATAGTTGCCGGAGAAAATCCTATTCCAAATTTCTTGGAAAGATTTCGTGACCCAACTGGATTTGCAGTTAGAATAAATTGGTGAATCACATATCTTAAAATAGATTTTTCGCGTTCTTTTAAATCAGCTGTATTCATTTAAATAAAATTGAAAAAATAAACTTATAAAGTTATCAAAATCCTAAAAAAAATTCACTTATTTACGTTAAATTGAATATACAAAAAATTATCGTTTTGCATCATTTTACTTTATAATTATAATTGTTGTTTCAAAAATTTTGAACGTAAAAAACTTAAAATAAATAAGGAACTAATTAGATTGAAAAATAGCTACAAAGATTCCGGTGTTGATATAAAAGCTGGCGACGAAACAGTTGAAAAAATCAAAACTTTGGTGAATTCTACATTTAACAAAAATGTGCTTTCCGGAATTGGACATTTTGGCGCGTTTTACGAAATTGATTTGAATGAATGTAAAAATCCGGTTTTAGTTTCAAGCGTAGATGGGGTTGGAACTAAACTTAAAGTTGCAATTGATGCAGGAATTCATAATACGGTTGGGCAAGATTTGGTAAACCATTGCGTAAATGATATTGCGGTTTGCGGTGCAAAACCAAAATATTTTATGGATTATATGGCTTTCGGAAAATTAAATTCAGAAGTTGCAGCGGAAATTGTTGGTGGTTTTGCAAATGCTTGTAAAGAAAATAATGTGGCATTAATCGGTGGCGAAACTGCAGAAATGCCCGGACTTTATAATGAAAAAGATTATGATTTATCCGGAACGATTGTAGGAATTGTTGATAAATCTAAAATTATTGATGGAAAAAATATTGAAAAAGGTGATTTGTTAATTGGATTTGAATCAAACGGATTGCATACAAACGGATATTCGCTTGCGAGAAAAGTTTTATTTTCAAAATTTAATCTTGATGAAAATATTTCAGAGTTAAATTCAAATTTAAAAACCGAATTGCTGAAAGTTCACAAATCATATTTAAATATTATTCAAAACCTAATTCAAAATTTTGAGATAAAAGCATTTTCACACATAACCGGCGGGGGAATTATTGGAAATACCAAACGCGTTGTTCCAAAAAATTTATCAATAAATATTGATTGGAACTCGTGGGAAATTCCCGCAATTTTTAATCTCATTCAAAATACCGGAAATGTTGATGATGAAGAAATGCGCATGGTTTTTAATATGGGAATTGGGTTAATTGCAATTATTAATAAAAGTGTTTTAAATGAAATTCAAAATCTGTGTAAAAGTTTAAACGAAAGCCCAATTGTAATTGGAGAAATTTCTTAAACTTTTTAGGTTTAGATTGGAGTAAAAATGTTTGTTGATATGCACGCTCATTTATTTTATCCAAATTTTGATGGAGAAATTGAGCAGATTATTGATAGAGCGAAGCTTGCCGGTGTTAATTATATTTTAGTTCCGGGAACTGATTTGGGAACATCGAAAAAAGCTATAGAATTAGCCGAACAATTTGATGAAATCTATGCTGCAGTTGGTGTTCATCCTCATGATACAAGGGAATGGAAAGATTCAGATTTGGAAATTTTAGAAGAATTTTCCAAACATCCAAAAGTTGTTGCGATAGGTGAAATTGGATTGGATTATTATTATGATTTTTCACCCAAAGAAATTCAGATCAAAGCATTCAAAGCACAAATTGATTTAGCGTTAAAAGTTAATAAACCAATAATTGTTCATAATAGAGAATCCAACGAAGATATTATGACAATTATTAGATCTTATTTGAATACAAATTTAAAATGTCATTTTCACTGTTTTGCCGGAAGTAAAGAAGATGCTGCAGAGCTTACGGCTATGGGACATTACTTATCTTTCACCGGAAATATTACTTTTAAAAAAGCTGATAATTTAAGAGAAATTTTAAAAAGTATAAATCTTGAAAATTTATTATTGGAAACAGATTCACCTTTTATGACGCCGGTTCCTTATCGCGGACAAAGAAATGAACCTTCGTATATTCCATTAATTGCAGAAACAATTTCAGAAGTTCAAAATGTTTCTATTGATGATGTTTCGCGAATTACTAATTATAACGTTTATCGCCTTTATGGTATTGGAGAAAAAGCTAAAGTTAGTTTCACATATAAAATTGGAAATTCACTTTACATAAATGTTACAAATAGATGTAATGCCGATTGTGTTTTTTGCGATAGAAAAGGCGAAGCCGTGATGAAAGGTTATAATCTGAAAATGAAAAAATCGGAAGAACCAGAAACTGATGTTTACATAAATGAAATTGGTGATCCAAAAAAATATAAAGAAATAGTTTTCTGCGGATACGGTGAACCAACAATTAGATGGGATGTTGTAAAACAAATTGCAAAATATGTAAAAGAAAATGGCGGAAGTACAAGAATCAATACAGACGGGCATGGAAATTACATTAATAAAAAAGATATTACTCCGGAGCTTGCTGGAATAATTGATGTAGTTTCTATTAGCCTTAATTCTACTGATCCAAATCAATATGCAGAGCTAATGAGAGTATCTCCGGAAATGCACAAAGAAATGATTGATTTTGCTCAGAAAGCTAAAAATTATACAAGAGTTGTTTTATCAATTGTTGGTTTGGATGAAGTAGATAAAGAAAAAGCAAAAGATTTTGTTTTAAATAAAATTGGTGTTGAATTTAGAGAACGTGAGTATTTTTAATGAAAAAAATAACAGAATTTCTTTTAGCATTTTTGATTTTTTCATTTCCAATTTTTGCACAAGAATTTAACAAAGAAATTGAAGAAGAAATCAATGAAATATTTGAAGATGATTTTTTTAAGTCTTCCATGTTGGCTGTTTCAATTTATGATTTAACTGATGATAAATTGCTCTATCAGAAAAATGAAAAACAACTTTTAACGCCCGCATCAAATATGAAAATTTTAACCTCCTCTGCTGCATTGGAATTTTTAGGTTCAGATTATTCATTTCAAACTTCTGTTTATCATAACGGAATAATTATGGATTCGATTTGCTACGGAGATATTTTTGTTAAAGGCGGATTTGATCCAGAATTTTCAACAGATGATTTAGATACATTAGTTTCAAAAATTATTAGTTATGGAATTAAAGAAATACGAGGAAATATATACGGCGATGTTTCAAATATGGATTCATTATTTTGGGGAAATGGCTGGATGTGGGACGATGATCCTTCATCTGATTTTCCATATTTAACTCCGTTAATTATAAATGATGCTTGCGTGCAGATAGAATTTGAGCCCGGAGAATTAAATAAAGAAGCTAAAATTAAAGTTATTCCCGAAACAGATTTTTTTGATATATCAAATACTTCGGTTACAACAAATAATGAAACAGAAAAATTTGAAATTACCCGCGATTGGCAATCACGCGGAAATGAAATAATTATAAAAGGTGATTTACAAATAAGTGCAAAAAAAGATACTTCTAAAATAAATATTGTAAATCCGGAATTTTATTTTTTGTATCTGCTAAAAGAGAAATTAGAAAAACAAAATGTTGAATTTTTAGGGAAATTAGATACCGCAACAACTCCGCAATTTGCAAAAAATATTTACACTTTTGAAAGAAAATATAAAGATGTAATTGTAAATCTCAATAAAGATAGTGATAATCTAAATGCTGAAATGACCTTACGCGCATTGGCGTTAAAGAATTTTGGTAAACCGGCATCTGCAGAAAATGGAATAAAAATGATTGATAGTTTAATTAATCAATCTGGTTTAAATTCAGATAATTATGTACTTGCGGATGGTTCGGGAATTTCTCGTTACAATTTAATTTCAGCGGAATTATTAGTTACATTATTAAAATATATGTATCAAAATTCTAAAGAGAATTATGAAGTTTTGAAAAACTCTTTTCCAATTTCCGGAATTGATGGAACTTTATCAAATAGAATGAAAAATACTAAAGCTTATAAAAATGTAAACGCAAAAACCGGCACTCTAAGCGGAGTAAGTTCATTATCCGGATATTTAAAATCTGCTGATTCACATGAAATTGCATTTGCAATTTTAATTCAAAACTTTGTTGGAAGCTCAAAATCTGCAAGAAATTTTCAAGATAGAATTTGTACAATTTTAAGTGAATTAAATTTGCAACAATAGTAATTCGGTAAAATGAAAAATTATAAGCAATATATCGTTAAAGCCAATCCATTTAATATTGATTTAATTTCCGGGAATTTGTGGAATTTAGAAATTCTTGGAATAAATGAATTTGATAATTATTTAACAACTTTTGTGTATGAAGATTCTGATTTGACAGTTGAGAAAATTGAAGAATCATTAAATGAATTGAAGCAGCAAAATCTAATAAATTCTTTTTCTGTCGAAGTTGAAAATGTTGAAAGTAAAAATTGGAATGAAGAATGGGAAAAGAAAATTAATGTTATAGAAGTTTCGGAGAGATTAGTAATTAAGCCATCTTTTAAGGAATATTCATCTAAACCAAATCAAATAATTATAACTATTGATCCGAAAATGTCTTTCGGCACCGGAGAACATCAAACAACCAAAATTGTTCTGCAATTATTGGAAAAATATGTTGATAAAAAGAAAATGGTTCTAGATATAGGAAGCGGTACCGGCGTTTTGGGAATTGCAGCATCGAAACTTGGAGCAGAAAAAGTAATTTGTATTGATAATGACGAATGGTGTTTTGAAAATGCAAATGAAAATGTTGAAAAAAATAATGTTACTAATGTAGAAATAATTAATGGCGAAATTAATAAAGTAAAAAATCAAAAATTTGATTTGATTTTGGCAAATATTAATAAACATATTTTACTAGAAATTCATTACGATATTAAGAATATTTGCACAGAAAATGGTATTCTAATTTTAAGTGGTTTATTAGAAACAGATTATGATGAAATAAAAAAGCAGTATACCCAAATTGGGTTTACTGCTTTAGAATTCCTTCAGAAAGATGAATGGATAGGAATAGTATTCAAAAACTAAGAAGCTAATTTTTCCAATAAAGCTGTTAATTGTTTCATCTCAACTTCTGATAATTTTTTAGAAACTTCGTTGAGACTTTTAACATGTTCAGGATAAATTTTATCTAGTTTTTGTTTTCCTTTTGGAGTTAACTCAGCATTAATAACTCTTCGATCTGTTTTTGAATGAACTCTTTTAACAAGATCTTCTTTTTCCAAGTTATCCATAACGCAAGTTATATTAGCTCCGGTAACCATAAGCTCGTCGCTAATTTTCTTCAAAGGAATTGAACCATTTTTCATCAAAACATCTAAAACGCCAAATTGTGGAGAAGTTAATTTTTCAGCACCAAGGTGTTTTGATTGTACTTTTTTTAACTTATCATGGGCTTTTCCCACTAAGTTATAGAGCTCAACAATCTGTTGCTCTTTTGTTGATTTTGCCATAGAACCCCCTTCTAGATTATAGGATAATTTTATTTAATTCTTTCCTATATATATTATAATTTGGTATTATACCCTTAACCAGCTTCCAGAATTTCACCGAATGATTCATCTCTTTAAGATGACACAGTTCGTGAACAATTACATAATCAATAACTTTGTGATTAAAATACATTAGTTTTATGTTAAATGACAACACTTTTTTTGCCGAACAACTTCCCCAGCGTGTACTAAGATTTTTCAGCTGAATTTTACTGAATTCAAAATTTCCAAGTTTTGCAATTTTTTCAACTCTTTGGGGGATATAACTTTCAGCTTGTATTTTCAACCACTTAAAGAACAACTCGTCATCAGAAAATTTATCATTTATGTTTTTCTGAACTACTAATGTATCATTTTCTAATATATATTTCAAGTTTTTATTATTGACATATTCTTTTTTAATTAAATCAATATTATTACCTAAATAATAATATTTATTTTTCTGAGATTTTAAATCATTGATTTTTTTTGTAATCCATTTCTGGTTAGCAAGTACAAACTTTTTTGCCGCAATAAATGAAACATAATTTGGAAGGGAAACCTTTATAACCCCATCTTTATTAATCTTAATTTTAATATTACGTGCTGATTCATATTTTCGCATTTCGTATTTATACGAAATGCTATTAATTTCTATTTCTTCTTCTCTCATATATAGTTATAAATTTTGTTGAAAGCTCCGTAAATTAAAATTATATTACTTATTCAAACTATAAAAATTCATAAAAATTATTGTGCGGCAAAATATAAAATTATTCGAGAAAGAATTAATAAATTTTTTCAATTCTTCAAGAAATTTATTTGAAAATAATGGTGAAAATACACTTTTTAGTTTTCTATTTAAGTTAGATAATCTTGAAATATCAAAATTTACTGATTCAAAACTTTTAGAAGATAAAATTTTCTTTTATTGGAGAATTTTTAGCGAAGATGAAGAATTTCTGGGAATAGACCCAATTTATACAATTTCAGCAAATGGTGAAAACCGATTAATTGAAACAAATCTGCAAGTAAACAAAATTTCATGTAATTTAATTTCAAATTGGAATAAACAAGATTTTAATAATATTCCCATTTTTTTAGGCGGAATAAAATTTGCTCCCAACCAAAAAAGTGAAAGATGGAAAGATTTTAATGATTCCGATTGGTTTGTTCCTAAAATTTTATTTCTTAAAAACTCTAATGGAAATTTTATTATTTATAATTTCTGCAGTTTAAATAATTTTAGCAATTCCGAAATTGAAATAAAAAAATCTATTGAATTTTTGAAAAATCTCTTTATTGAAGAAAGGGAAGAAATTCTACCAGCAAAAATTGATGACCCAATTTATTCAAATTCATTTAATATTTGGCGATCCCAAATAGAAAATGCTCTGCAAAACATTGGTGATGGAAATTTTGCAAAAGTTGTACTTTCCCGAGAAGTTAATTTTAAACTAAATAATTATCCAACCATTTCTTATTTGTTGGATGAACTTAGTGCAAAATATCCAAGATGTTATGTTTTTACTTTCAAAAAGGGAGATTCAATTTTTATTGGAGCTTCACCTGAAAAATTAGCAAAATTTTCTGATGGCTGGATTGAAATTGATGCTCTTGCCGGTTCTGCACCAAGAGGAAAAAATCTTGAAGAAGATTTTAATTTTGAGCAATTTTTGTTGACAAGTGAAAAAAATTTGAATGAACAGCAATCGGTTGTAAATTTTATTACTGAGCTGATTAAAGATATATCAGAAGAAATTTATTTTAACAAAAAACCTATAATTAGAAAATTACCAAACATTCAACATTTATGGACACCAATTAAAGCTAAATTAAATAATGACTTTAAACTTTTTGACGTACTTTTAAAACTTCATCCAACTCCGGCAATTTGCGGAACTCCGTGGGATATTGCACAAAATTATATTTTAAAAGTTGAAAAACATGATCGCGGATTATATACGGGAAATATTGGTTGGTTTAATTTAAATGGTAATGGAGAATTTGCTGTTGCAATTCGTTCTGCTTTAATTAAAGAGAAAAATTTGTTTGCTTATTCTGGTTGCGGAATTGTGGAAGGTTCCGAACCTCAGTCTGAATTTGAAGAATCCGAAATAAAACTTAAACCAATATTATCACTTTTTGTTGATGAAAAAGTTTATCAATCGTAATTATTTTTGGTCAAGTTTATTTGTTGAAAAACTTTCCAAATTCGGAATTCAGCATGTTTGCATTTCACCCGGTTCGCGAAATACTCCACTAACATTGGCTTTTGCAAATCATAAAAAATTTAAAAAATATATTCACGTTGATGAAAGATCTTCAGGATTTTTTGCATTAGGAATTTCTAAAAAAATAAATAAACCGGTTGCAATTGTTACTACATCCGGAACTGCTGTTGCCGAACTTTATCCGGCAATAATTGAAGCTTATAATCAAAGAATTCCATTAATAATTTGTACTGCTGATCGTCCGGAATATTTAAGAAATACTGGAGCAAATCAAACAATAAATCAAGAAAATATTTATAAAAATCATATAAGATTTTTTTGTGATTTTGGCTTGCCTAGTTTGGAAAAAACTGATTTAGAAAATTTTTGCTTTAAAATTGATGAAGGAATTTTTACCGGAAGTAAAAATAATATTGGACCAATTCATTTTAATTTTCCGTTTAAAAAACCACTTGAACCCGAAACTTTTAGCGATGAAATAATTTTCAATATTTCTGATTTTGTTCAAGAAAATAAAAATTATCAAATCAAATCAAAATTAATTTCCAACCAATTGATTTATGTTTCTGATAAAATTAAGCAATCACAAAAAGTATCTATTTTTTTAGCATGGGATAATTTTGATAAAGAATTTTATGATGAATTAATAAAATTTTCTAGAAAAAATAATATCCCAATTTTTGCAGATGGCACAAGCGATTTAAGATTTGTAAAAAATAAAAATGAAAATATTATTATAAATCATTCAGCATTTTTACAAAACTTTAATGACGATACAGAAATAATTTTGCAATTCGGAAATGCTCCGGCTTCACAATCTGTTCTAAAATATTTGGAAAACACAAAAGCGAAAAAAATCTCAATAAATAATTTTGGCGATTTAAAAGATCCATCGCAAAACAAACCATTAATAGTTGAGAATGATCCTAAAGAATTTTTAGAATTTTTGAGTAAACAAAATTTAAATTCACAAAACAAAATTGAGTGGAAAAAGGAAATTATTAATCTTGATAGAAAATCAGAGAAAATTAAAAATAAATTTTTACAAAATTCTAAAATAAATTTAGAACCATATTGGCCAAATGAATTGTTAAAGATAATTCCAAACAATTCAAATTTATTTATCAGCAACAGTTTACCGATTAGAGATTTCGACTATTTTGCATCAAAGAAAAAAAATAATTTAAAGATTTTAACAAATCGTGGTGCAAGTGGAATTGACGGAATAATTTCAACTGCTTCCGGAATTGCATCTCAATCAAAAGAAAAAACATTTTTGGTTCTTGGTGATTTGGCATTTTACCATAATTTAACGGCACTTTCTTCACTAATTGAATTTAAAATTCCTCTAATAATAATTTTGATAAATAATATCGGCGGTGGAATTTTTAGTATGCTTCCGGTTGCAAAAACCAAAAATCATTTTGATGAATATTTTAATACTTCATTGAATTTAAATTTCTCGAAAATCGTAAAAAGTTTTGGAGGAAATTATTCAAATCCAAAATCTTATAAAGATTTTCACGAAAAAATAAAATCTTCAGTTCTTTCTAAAATATTTTCCGTTATTGAAATAAAAACAAATACCCCAAAATCCATCGAATTGAGAAAAAAATATTGGCAGAAAATAAAAGAAGAAATTAATTCTTAATATGATTTTAAAAATTGATAATCTTGAATTTAATTTAGAATATGATGAAGAAAATTTACATTCAAAAATACCAATTTTATTTTTGCATGGATTTACCGGAAATTTAAATGATTGGAAATTTCTTGAGGATAAAATCCCACAATATTTTACTCCTATTTTTATTGATTTAATTGGACACGGAAAAACATCATCCCCGAATAATGCCGAATTTTATTCATCAAAATCACAAGTTGCATTTCTTAAAAAATTAATTGATGAACTTAATTTGACTAGAATTATAATTTGCGGATATTCAATGGGCGGAAGACTTGCACTTGATTTTGCTTATGAATTTCCACAAAATATAATTGCTTTGATTTTAGAAAGTACATCTTTTGGAATTCAAGATGAAAAAGATAAATTAGAAAGAATAAAAAATGATTTTCAAATTTCTAAGAAATTAGATGAAATTACGTTAGAAGAATTTTTAGATTTTTGGTTTGAACTTCCGCTATTCAATTCACTAAATAAAATGCCTCAAGAAAAATTATTACAAATAAAAACTGAAAGAATAATATCCAATAATAAAATTGGGTTGAAAAATTCCTTAATTGGGTTCAGCACCGGAAAAATGAAAGATTATTATGCTTTAGCAAATAATTTATCAATGAAAATATTTTTAATTACCGGTGAACTTGATTCAAAATTTACTCAGATTGGAAAATCAATTTTACCAAAATTAGCAAATGGGAAATTAGAAATTATACATGACGTGGGGCACAATACTCATTTAGAAAAGCCGGAAGAATTTCTTAAATTAATTATCAAATTTTTACTAAATATTTTGGACAATAAATGAGTTTTAATTGGAAAAAAGTTAAAGAATATAAAGATATCATTTACGAAAAAAATGAAGGTATTGCAAAAATAACAATTAACAGACCAGAAAAGAGAAATGCATTCCGACCCGAAACAGTTTTGGAAATGTATGATGCATTTTCCGATTCTCGTGAAGATCCCGAAATTGGTGTAATTTTATTAACCGGTTACGGTCCAGCAAAAGATGGGAAATATGCATTTTGCTCCGGCGGTGATCAGAAAATTCGTGGTGATCAAGGTTATGTTGGGGGAGATGGAATTCCAAGATTAAATGTTTTGGATTTACAAAAATTAATTAGGAGTATTCCCAAACCAGTAATAGCATTAGTTGCCGGGTATGCAATTGGCGGTGGTCATGTTTTACATGTTATTTGCGATTTAACAATTGCTGCTGACAATGCTGTATTTGGTCAAACCGGACCAAAAGTTGGAAGTTTTGACGGTGGTTTCGGTTCAAGTTATTTAGCAAGAATTGTGGGACAAAAAAAAGCCAGAGAAATTTGGTATTTGTGTAAACAATACAACGCAGAAGAAGCAGAAAAAATGGGACTCGTAAATAAAGTTGTTCCGGTTGAAAAATTAGAAGAGGAAGGAATTGCTTGGGCTAAACAAATTTTGGAACATAGTCCGCTTTCAATTCGATTATTAAAATCTGCATTCAATGCAGAATTAGATGGACAAGCTGGCATTCAAGAATTAGCTGGAAATGCAACACTGCTTTATTATATGAGTGAAGAAGCTCAAGAAGGTAAAAAAGCATATAACGAAAAAAGAAAACCGGATTTTAAAAAATTTCCACGAGTGCCTTAAGGTATGACTGAATCAATAAAAGCATTAACGAAATTAGATACTTGGATTTTAGCAAGTCGTCCTAAAACTTTACCGGCTGCTGTTGTACCGGTTTTAATTGGAACCTCAATAGTTTCATTTGAAACAAAAGTAAATTTTCTTGCTTCTGCTGTTGCATTAATTTGTGCTGTATTAATTCAAATAGGTACAAACTTTGTAAATGATTTGTATGATTATTTATCTGGCGCTGACAATGAAACAAGAAAAGGTCCGCTAAGAGTTTTAGCTTCCGGTTTAATTACAGTTAGTGAAATGAAATTTGCAATCTTTCTTGTTTTTCTAACAACTTTTATTTTAGGATTGTATTTAGTTTACATTTCAACGTGGATAACTTTGCTTATTGGAATTCTTTCAATATTTGCAGGAATTGCTTACACTGCCGGTCCATATCCGCTTGCTTACAATGGATTGGGCGATGTTTTTGTTTTTCTATTTTTTGGAGTTGTTGGCACAGTTGGTACTTATTACGTTCAAGTTGTTGAAATTTCAGCTATGGCAATTTGGGCTTCAATTCCGGTTGGAGCATTAATTACAAATATTCTTGTCGTAAATAATTACAGAGATATTGATGAAGATAAAGAAGTTGGTAAAAATACACTTGCAGTTAAAATGGGAAGACGTTTTACACAATACCAGTATTTGGTTTTCATGATTTTGTCATATTTAATTTTGTTTGTTGTTTACTTCACATACAATCAAAGATTGTTTGTTTTTCTTCCTTTGTTAACTTTACCATTATCAATAAAATTAATTAGAATGATTTTTTCATACACTGGTAAAGAGCTTAATAAAACATTGGAATTAACTGCAAAACTTTCTGCATTTTACGGATTTCTTTTCGCAATTGGAATACTTTTATAAATTATTTTCAGATTTAACTTTAAAAGTAATTCATCTGATTTTGTTACTTTTCACTTAATTAAAAATTTTAATTTCATGAAAATAAAATCGCAAAATAATTTTTGGTTAATACAGCAATTCAAAAAAAATCCTGAAACTATTTTTATTAAGAATAATTCAAGCGAATTTACATTTTCTCAAGTTTTTGAATTATCAAAAATGACTTCACAATATTTTGTTAAAAAAGGAATTAAAAATGGTAATCACGTTGCAATAATTTCTGAAAATAATTTGGATTTTATTATTACTGTAAATGCACTTTGGTTTGTTGGCGCAATTCCGATTTTGATAAATAACAGACTTAAAGAAAATGAAATAATAAATTTATTGAAACATTCAGATTCAGATTTTTTAATAATTATTGGGAAAAAATTTAATTCATTGTTGATTGAGAAAATAAACAAGATATATTTTCATTTAGACAAATTAAAATCTCCAAATAACTTTAATGATTTTGTAAAATTAGATGTAAATAAAACGGCGGTAATGATTTATTCATCCGGTTCAACCGGAAATCCGAAATTAGTTCAAATCACGTTTAAAAATTTATTTTCAAGTTTTACTTCTGCTGATAAATTAATTAAACATTCTCCAAATGATATTTGGCTTGCTTCGCTTCCGTTTTTTCACATCGGCGGATTTTCAATTTTTACGCGCGCAATTTTATCTGGCTCAATTTTGGCAATTCCAAAATCACTAAAAGAAAATGATTTGTTTGATGCAATTAAAAAATTCAAACCGACTTTAATATCATTAGTTCCAACAATGCTTAAACGAATTTTAGAAAATCAAAAGCGAAAATTAGAAAGTATTAGAATTGCATTTATTGGCGGAGGTCCATCAACGCAAAAATTAATATCTGATTCAATAAAAAATAATTTTCCAATTTGTACAGTTTACGGTTCCACTGAAACCTCATCAATGGTAACTTTTGCTGATTTTAATAATTTAAAAAAACATGGAATTTCTGCGGGAATTACTTTTCCAAATGTTGAACTAAAAATTATAAACAAAAATTATAAAAAAATTACCAATGGAAAAGTTGGTGAAATTGTAATTACATCGGATTCTATTGCTTTATCTTACTATAAGAATGAAAAGATTAATAATTTGAAAATTGGAAAATTCTTCACAAACGATTTAGGGAAAATTGATGAAAATGGAAATCTGCAAGTTTTAGGAAGAAAAGATGATATTGTAATTTCCGGCGGAGAAAATATTTCATTAAATGAAATTAGAAATTTACTTTTAGAAAAATTTAAATATGAATTTGAAACTTTAAAAATTGCCGATGAAAATTGGGGAGAATCTTATTTTCTAATTATTGAAGCTAAAAAATCAATAAAAATTAAAAATGAAATAACTCAATATTTGAGAAAAAATATTGCATCGTATAAACTTCCAAAAGAAATATTATTTGTAAATAAATTTCCAAGAACCGAATTGGGAAAAATTAAAAAAAGTGATTTAGTAAAAATATTAAATTAGATGTTCTTTAAGAATTTGTCTTAAATCGTTTGGCAAATCCGTCTTTTTAAAATCTGATTTTTTAACAAAAACATGAGTGGTTTTAACTTCTGCAGAAATTTTATCATTTACAATTAAATCATATTTTAATGTAAATGATGTTATGCCGATTTCATCAACGTAAATTCCACAAATTATTTTATCTCCAAATTTTACCGGAGACTTAAACTCGGCATTTGTTTTTATAATAGGAATAACAAATTCATCATCAAGAAAAAAATTTCTTTTCAAATTTAAACTAGCAAAAAATTGTTCGTATGCAAAGTGTGCTATTTTAAGATAGTTGGCAAAAAATACAATTCCTCCCGGATCCGTATCAGAAAACATCACTTTGTATTCAACGCTGAACATTTACGCTCTTTAATCTCTACTTATCGAAAAAAATATTAGTTATATTTCAATCCAAAATTAGTATTTATTTATAATGTTAGAAAGGTTTTTTTGTGGATTTATTACTTATAATTGTCTCAGTTTTTCTCGGAACATTCATTTTATTTCAATTATTTATTTATTTAAAATCAAAAAAAAGTGTTGGCAATCAAATTCCATTTAGTGAAATTAATTCTGAAGTTGCAGAAAAAATAAAAAACAAAAAAAGTATTTTGTATTTTCATTCGCCTACATGTTACAATTGCAAAACTCAAACTCCAATTATAGAAAAATTGAAAAAGGAATTCGATTCAATTTTTTCAATTGATATTAGCAAGGATTTACAAACTGCAAAGGCATTCGGAATTATGGGAACTCCATCTCTAATATTTCTGGGAACAAAAACAATTGAAGGATTTTATGTTGGTGTAAAAAATGAAAAGTTTATTCTTGAAAAACTTCAAAGTTTATCCTAGTAAAAATACTTCAAAAATATTTATGAAAATATTTTGTTAACCTTTAGAAAAAATTATGCAAAATAAAATAATTCCACTTTTATATTTATTTGTAATTTCATTTTTACATGCTCAGGAAGTAGAGATAAAAAAAACATTTTATCCAAATGGAAAAATTGAAACAGAAGGAGAATATATAAACGGAGTAAAACATGGAATATATAAAGAGTTTTATGATAACGGAGTTTTGTGGAAAGAATGGAAATTTGTAAATGGAAAAGAAGAAGGAATTTCCAATTGGTATTTTATGGATGGAACTTTAAGCATGATTTGGAATTATAGGGATGGAAAACTTGAAGGCGATGCAACTTGGTATTATGAATCGGGTGAGATTTGGTCAATTCCACATTATGAAAATGATATTCAGCAAGGATTTACAAAAACGTTTTATAAAAGCGGAGCTATTCAAGGAATTTGGCAATATGTAAATGGAAAGTTAAACGGAATTTCAAAATTATTTTTTGAGAATGGTAAACTAGAAGTTGAAAAAAATTATACAGATGGAAAACTTGAAGGAATAAGTAAAGTTTATAATAATTACGGCGGTGTTGCTCTTGAAGCAAACTATAAAAATGATGAGCTGGATGGAACATCATATTTTTATTATCCGGATAAATCGATAAAAGTAATAGATACATATAATAACGGACAAATTGTTAAACGTATTCGTTATGATATTGTCGGAAATTTTGAGAAACTTGAAGAAAATTTTACCGATTTTTTCGGTGACGGAACAATCAAATCAGAATTAAATTTTAAAGAAGGAAAAATTAACGGAATAAATAAATACTACTATCCCGGCGGTTTTATTAAAGCAATCCTAAATTATAGAGATGAAAAACTTGATTCAGTTTGCAGATATTTTTATGAAAACGGAATTCTCCACAAAGAAATAAATTATGTAAACGGATTTAAAAATGGGATAACTTTTGATTATGATAGTTTGGGAATTTTATTTGCAAAGTCCAATTTTTCCGATGATGAATTGGATGGCGAAACTATTTACTTTTACAAAAACGGTAATGCAGAAATAAAATTTAATTATGCAAAAAACAAATTGGAAGGTAAGCAATTGATTTATTTTGGTAATGGAGAAGTTGAAGCGGAATTTTATTATAAGGATAATTTGTTAAATGGAATGAGCACAAAATATTTTGATAATGGGAAAGTTAGAAACTACGGAATGTTTAAAGATGGGAAAATGGATGGAAAATTTTACGAATATTATAAAAATGGATTGTTAAGATTTGAGAAAATTTATTCACAAGATACTTTAGTTTCACAAACTTTCTACAATGAAAAAGGTTTAAAAATCACAAAATAATTTTTCAATTAATTTTCACTTCAAAATTTTTGCCATCAAAAAAAAGATAAAAATTTTTGTTTAAATATTTCAATTCTACTTTCTTAAAAGAAGTTTCAAATTTATATAAATATAAATTTTCACCAAATTTACTTTTTGAAATTACTTCCGCATTTTGATAAATCCAATTTCCGTTTTCCAAATTTGCATTTTGAGACTTTATAAAAACTATATTTTCATTATTCCAAATAGCTTCTAAATAAATTTCATTACTTGCTAAATGTTCTTTCCACAGAACTTTATTTTCATCCATATCAAAACAAAATAAATTTTTATTTGTGAAACCTAAAAATAAATTATCGGTATCACAGAATTTTCCGTTTGCAAATTTTTCATTTATTGATGAAATTAAATTGCCATTTGAGTTATATATTTTTGTTTGATTTAGAATTTTTTCATCACTCCAATTATAAATAGAAACCGCAATAAATTTTCCATTTCCCGTAAATGAAATTCCCGAAGTAATTCCATCTTCAACATTTATTGAATCTTTAATTTCACCGTTTTCATTGAATAAGAAAATTCTATTTAGAAAATTTTCCGAAATTAAAACTGCTAGATTATTTTCACTATTATCTGCAATAATACTTTGCTCGTTATGCTGATGAGTTTTGTAGAGAAAATATTTTTTATGAATTTCATTATTTTCATAAAATTCAATCAATCCTTCTTGCGAAAAGATTAAATAAAATTTATTTGAATCTAAAATTTTTACTTCCGGAGTTGATTGAAACGGCTCTAATATTTTTGTGAATGATTTGCGAATAACTCCATTTTGCGAAAGAATAATTTCAATCTCGCGTTTTTCTGAGTAACTTTTTTCAGAATCAATTTTTTGGAACGTAATACTATTTTGTGCAAATAGTAAATTGAATTTTAACATAAATAAAACAAAAATTATTTTGTAAATATTTTTCATTTCAATAAAATCATTTTTTTTGTTTGAATAAAATTATGTGTTTTCAATTGAAAATAATAAACTCCACTTGCCAAATCTCTTGCATCAAATTCAATTTTGTAATTTCCCGGTTTTTGTTTTTGATTAACTAAAGTTGCAACTTCTCTTCCTAGAATATCATACACAATTAATTTCACATTGTCATCCCGAACTTGATTCGGGATCTCAGAATTATTAAGATGCTGAAATGAATTCAGCATGACAGATTGCGGAATGCTATATTCTATTGTTGTAATTGGATTAAAAGGATTTGGGAAATTTTGAAAAAGTTTAAATTCATTTTGTATAGTTTTTTCTTCGTCAATTTTTACAGTAAGAATATTTAAATACTCTAAAAATAATCTCATTAAAATTTGTCTTTCAACTTCATTACCAATTGCTTCAAACGGAAATGAAAGATAAATCATTTGTCCAATTTTTGTACTTTCTCCAAAAGTACCGGTATATGCAATTCCACCTTTTCTATGCAAACCATCGCGGTCAAATTCAAAATTGTAGTTCAGAATTGGAATAGCTCCGTTTATAGGCTCAATATCATCGGGAGCAATATCATAAAATGATGTATTAAAATTTTCAAATTGTGTATTTTCTTCACCATTAAGTTCAGTCAAAATATCAAGTCCGTCATGAATTAATTTTGATTTCAAATATTGATGAAAAAATAACGTATCTGAAGATTCTGAATTGGAATGTTGTGTTTCTAAATCTTGACCAATATTACTTCCGGAAATTAAAATTTTTCCACCTTGTTCCAAATAAAGTGCAATTTTATATTGTTCCATATTTACAAAAGTATTATCAGCCATGGAATTATCACCAACAAACCAAATAACTAAATCATAATTATTTAAATCAATTTCTTCATCTTCAATTGCTTCATCAATACAAGATGAAACACTAAAATTCGTATTTGAAATAAGCGGATTAAAATAAATAGTATTTATTAAATGCTGTGGATTTTGCCATCTGCTATTAGTTTCATATCGACTAAAGCCATCTATAATTAAAGCTTTTTTATTTGATGAAAATGCTGCTGAGTAAATATCGCTTGTTTCAGATTCATTTCCTGCAGAATCAATTGAAGTTAAATAGAAATACAAATCTTTTTCTTCGGATGGAAATTGAAATGATTTTGTATTTTCAAAAGTAAATTTTGTTAGATCAGATTTTAAAACACTTTCATCTGCTGCCAATTTCCAAATATTTAAATTTTCATCTTCAGCATAATAAATTCTATAACCCAAAAGTTTATTGCTATTGTATTTTTCCCAATTAAATTCTAAAGAATCATTTTTTACTAAAACTGATTTTAACTTTGGCGGTAATTTCTGCACCGTAATTGGAAATTTTTTTGAAGAAAAACTTCCACGTGTATCTTCTGAAAAAATCTCTAATAAATAATTTCCATCATCAAAAAGATTTGTATTAAGAAAATTGTTTGGAACTGTTAATGTTGAATTGATATGACTTTCTCCATTTCCGTTTGTAAGCCAGTATATTGGATCAGAAAGAGTTGCAACATTATCAGCAAAAACAGTGTTTACGTAATTATCACTTGGTAAATAATAAAATCTATATTTTACTCCATTATCATTTGGTTCATAAATAATTTTAGTTCCATCTTCAGAAAGAATTCTATAACCTAAAATATAAGTTCCATTATTTACATTAGAAGAATTTGTTCCATTCGCATCTCTAACTTTAATTCTTATATCAACGTTTCCATTTAATTGATTTGGGGGAATTTCTATATTACTTCTGTCTTTAAAAAACTTAATTGTATTAGCTTCAATAATTGGCGGATTAGGATCAGAAAAAGGTGTTAAACCACCTTCTGGTCTAATCGGATTTATCTCATTTCCCAAACTGCTTGAAGAAACTTCCACAAATTCTCTTTCGATTAAATGAACATGTCCGGCACTTTCATAAATAGTTCCAAGAACTGTCAATCCCCTATAAACTTGCTGACCAACAGCTAAATTTGGATTAGGAACAACATGATAGTAAGTCATGTGTTTTTTCATTCCGTTAATTATTGATTTTACATTAATGTAAGAATCATAACCGTTATTTATAAGTGAGTAAATAATTCCATCTAAACAAGGATAAACTGGATTTCCATCCGGTTCTGCAATATCAACGGCATTATGAAAATGATCGGAACTTCCGGTATTTCTATATTCACCAAATGTTCCCGTAATTCCTTGGTTAGAATTTAAGGGCGGAACCGGCCACTGATATTTTGTAGTATCCGATTGCGAAATCAGATTTATAAAAGTTAACGTGAATACTGCTAAATAAAATTTCATATGAGAAAATTAGAATTTGCAAAACAATATAATTTATAATATGTAGAAAAGAAATTTATAACTTATTAGAACATTTAGCGGAAATCTAAAATTATTCCTTTGAGAAAGTAAAACTTAAGAAATAAAATATACTTGTAATTTCATCACTCAAAGATTAATATTTAATTAGTAAAAAAATGAATGAGGAAAAAATGAATGAATTAAAAGAAGTATATATAATTGATGCGGTTCGTACACCTATCGGTTCGTTTATGGGATCATTAAGTTCAATGCCAGCAACAAAATTGGGAAGCATTGTTATCAAGGCTCTCATCGAAAGAAATAAAATTCAAAATGATATTGTTGATGAAGTTATAATGGGTAATGTTATCCAAGCTGGAGAAGGTCAAGCTCCAGCAAGACAAGCTGCATTGGGAGCTGGACTATCAAATTCAACTCAATGTATGACAATCAATAAAGTCTGCGGCTCTGGATTAAAATCTGTTATGCTTGCTGCTCAAGCAATAATGGTTGGAGATGCAGAAATTATAATTGCCGGCGGTATGGAAAGTATGTCGCAAATTCCTTTTTATATGAAAAATGTTCGCAATGGTTATAAAATGGGAGATCAAAAAATAGTTGATGGAATGCTTGAAGACGGATTAATTGATGCTTACGATAAAATTCATATGGGAAATATTGCAGAAATTTGTGCAAAAGAATTTAATATTTCAAAGGAAGAACAAGATGAGTTTGCAATTGAAAGTTATAAAAGAGCATTAAAAGCAATTGATGAAAAGAAATTTATAAATGAAATTATTCCAGTAGAAATAGTCGGAAAAAAAGAAACAATAATTATTGATACTGATGAAGAACCGAAAAATGTAAATTTTGATAAACTAAAATTGTTAAAGCCAGTTTTTCTTAAAGATGGAACAATAACAGCAGCTAACGCATCATCATTAAATGATGGAGCTTCCGCAGTATTATTAATGAGTAAGCAAAAAGTTGAATTACTAAATATGAAACCAATTGCAAAAATAATTGCGCAATCAACTTTTGCAAAAGACCCAAAATGGTTTACAACAGCTCCAATTGATGTAATCAGAAAAGTTTTAAATAAAGCAAATTTAGAAACTAATGAAATTGATTTATTTGAAATTAATGAAGCATTTTCTGTTGTTTCATTAGCAGTGAATAAAGAATTAAGTCTTGATTCTTCAAAAGTAAATGTTAACGGCGGAGCAGTTGCTCTCGGGCATCCCATTGGAGCGAGCGGTGCAAGAATTTTAACCACTTTGCTGCATTCAATGATTGATAAAAATTCTAAATATGGTATTGCATCATTATGTATTGGCGGAGGGGAAGCTTCGGCAGTAATAGTTGAACGGGTATAAAAATTATTTTAAACCAGTTATATTAATTGTTTGTCAAACTATTATAATTATTGAAAATTATTAAGCAAAATTAAATGAAGAGAAAAATCATTTTGGGGATAATTTTATTTTCTGTTTTTAGTTGTGCAGATTTTGAAATTATTAGTAAGTGGAATGAAAAAGAAATTTCTATCGATGGAAGTAAACAAGATTGGAAAGGAAAAATAAATTATTTTGAAGATGAAAAAGTTGCAATCGGAGTTTTAAATGATGATGATAATATATATCTCTGTTTAATAACTTCTGATAGATCTAAAATTCTAAAAATTCTAAGTAATGGTTTTACAATTTGGTTTGAATCACCAAATAACTATAAAAACAATTTTGGAATTCAGTATCCTATTAAGAAAAAGTTTGATGATAGATTTGAAAATATGCCGGATTTTATTAACGAAAACGAACCTAGTAATGGAGATAAAATTATAAAAAGGGGGGAAATATTTCCCGGAAAATTGTTTGAAAAATTTAAAACAGAACAAAATGAAATTTTAATAATTAATGAAGATAACTTTCCTCTAAATGTTTATAAATTAAAGAATGATTCTGGTTTAGAAATTTCAGCAAATTTAGAACAAAATCAATTTATATATGAATTGAAAATTCCTTATGCAAAAAATAAAACTAATAAAATTTATTATGATGCATTTCCAAATGATGACATTATATTAAGATTTGAAACCGGTGAAATAGAAAAACCAAAATTTACTGATCGTAGTAAAAGAGGAGGAATTAGAAATCCGGGAAATGAAGGTAATGATAGAGAATTTACTCCAAGAGGAGGAAATAACGAAAGTAGCGGCAAAAGAATGGGAATGGATGAAATGATGAAGCCAATAGAATTTTCCCTAAAAATTTTACTGGCTTCAAATAAATAATCTAAAGATTTTAATTCAATGCACTTGTTGGTAAATCTACAGTTCTCATTGCATTAAAACTTCCAGAAATTGAAATTTCTGCATCAGTTAATGCATTATATAACTTTCCGGTAAAAGTTCCGGAAACTTTTCCACCAACTGCTCCATAACTAGAAATTGTTATTGATCCAGAATTATCTTTCCAGAAATAAAATTTTGATAAATCGCCACTTCCTGAGGAAAGTGTTATTCCAGTTCCTTGTTCAGTTTCTTCTTCCTTAAAGTTAAATGTTCCAGTTTTGTTCGTTCTTGCGTAAATCAAAATTTGAATGTCTTCTGGAAATACTCCATTAATAACTGTCATCTGAGACGCAGTTGCATAAGTTGAAACACAAGTATTAGCAATTAATGATTTGTTGCTCCATCCATCTCCATTGATTGATAAAGTTGTGTTTGTCGAATTATTATTATTATCATCGTCATTGTCTGTTGGATTACTATCATCTCCGCAAGCTGAAATCATAAATAAAATACTGGTTAACATTAACATGCTAAAAAAGTATTTTTTTGATTTTCTGAAAAGAATTTTCATTTTGCTTCCCCTTTTTGTTTAGCGTAAATAATTTTGGTTAAATAAGAATGAAAATAACTATTTCAAAAATAGTAATGTTATGATTCAAAACACACAATAATAAATAAATTGTAAATCAGTTATTATATATTAAAATGTTTATGTTGAATAAATATTTGTAAAATAAAAACTAAAGTAATATTGATAATATTTTTTAATTGCGAAAATTAAAAATCTTCTCCTCCGCCTTCCATTTCCATTCCAGAGCCTTCTCTTTCGCCTCTATTTTTAGATTTGTAGTTGTTAAAATTAAATCTCAAGTTCAGCATAACAACAGGAGATTCCATAACAAATTTATTGTATCTGTAAAAGTCATATGATTCGGCAGAGAATTCACGTTTACCAGTTCCAAATATATCACGAACTTGCAAAGTAAGCGCGAGTTGTTTATCAAAAAACATTTGTCTAAATGCAGCTCCAACCATAACAAAATCCTCATTTCTTCCTTGAGCAGAAACGGTTGGACTATTATAAAAAAGGTTAAGCTGCAACTGAGAAATTTGCGAAATATTTATACTATTATTTAATCTTGTATTCCAATTAAAACTTTCTCTATCAAAATTTGTTTCATTCAACTGGCCAACAATTTTATAGTTATAAATATTTCCCATTAAATTAACGTTCCAAATTTTAACTGGATCAAAATTAATCATTAGTTCGCTTCCGAAAGAATAATCCTTCCCTACATTATCCATAGATCGCAAAGTAACATTTTCGGAATATGCAGTTTGATATGATTCAATTTTATTATTGTTAACTCTGTAATATAATTCTGCAGAGAAAAGACTTTTATCAAACATTCTCTGATAACCCAATTCGTAAGAATCAATATTTTCCGGTTCAAGAGAAGGATTTCCTTGGCGAACATTATACGAATCCATCCAAGTTAAAAATGGTTCAAGTTCCCATCCGCGCGGTCTTTGTATTCTTCTTGTGTAACTTGTCATAAATTGATTTCTTTCATCAAGTTTATATGAAAGGTGAAGCGAAGGAAAATAATCCCATCTATCTACAGAAAACTTTTCATTTGTGTTATTTAGTTCGATTAAACGATCTGTGTATTCTGTTCTGAAACCAACTTGAAATCCAAAATTATTAATTTGATTTGAGTACATTGAATAAAGTGCATGAACATTATTATCATAACTTACATCTTTGCTGAAAAGATCTTGAATTTTAAAATCCGAAATTAGGGAATCATATAAAAAATATTCATTGATTTCATCTGAAATATCAAGCTCTGAATTTATACCAGCTTCAAATTTTGATTCAGCTGAAATTGGCAGCGAATAATCAATTTTAATTTCTACCGATGATGATGGTCCTTTTTCAGTTTGTTCTTGTCCGTTAACAATTAAATTATTTATATCTAATTGTTCATAAGATGTAAATTCATCCGAATTATTTTTTTGTAAAATTATATCACTTGTTATTGTATGATTTTTTGTTTCAAAATTATGACTGAAATTTAAACCGGCGCTATAAAAATATCCGCTTCGTGATCTATCGCTAATTGTTGTATAATTAATTTCATTGGGATTCAAATCATTCCATTGTGAATATGAAAGTGTAGAATTATTTGTTCCGTCTCGATAACCAAATCTACCGTTAAATGTTAAAATGTCTTTTTCACTTAAACTTAAAGCCAGCGAGCTTTTTATTCCATAATTTTCTCTTCCGTGATTTCCATTTCCGGTTGATGAATTATAAAATTTATTTTGATTAAATAATGTCCAACTATCAGAAATATTTTCACCTTCCATTAAATGTTTGCTGTAATCCAATCCTAAACTAAAATTTATTGGATTATTTTTTAATTCGAAAACAGCATCAGCACCGTATCTTGTTCCGTTCCCGCCATTTAAATTTGCAATTCCGCTCATTCCTTCCAAAGAATTTTTCTTGGTAATAATATTTATAATGCCAGCAGTTCCTTCTGGATTATATTTAGCTGATGGATTTGTGATTATTTCAATATTTTCTATTGTACTTGCGGGAATATTTTGCAAAGCTTCGTTTGATTCAAGAATTGTCGGTTTCCCATCAATCAAAACTGTAAAACTTGAACTTCCTCTTAAACTTACATTTCCTTCAATATCAACAGTTACGGAAGGTACATTTTCCAAAACATCAACAGCGTTTCCGGAAATTGAAGTTAGCTGTTCACTTACATTTATAACTTTTTTATCAATTTGGTATGAAACAGCAGCACGTTCTCCGCTAACAATTACATCATCTGTATTAAAACTTTCTGCTTTTATAAGAATTTCACCCAAATCTAAATTTGTAGTTGGAGTTATTTTTAGATTTTTTATTGTTGAAGATTCATATCCGATAAAACTAACTTTTATATAATATTCGCCTGGGCGTATGGAAGAAATATTAAAAATTCCCTCAGAATTTGTAACCGTGCCGTTTACTTGAGTGCTATCTCTATGACTAAATAAAATTATATTAGAATATTCCAATGGAACTTTTGCATCTTTATCAAGAACTTTTCCGGTAATTGAGTTATCTAATTGTCTTTGTGCAAAAATTAATAATTGTAAGTTTAGGAAAACTAAAAGTAGTATTGTAAATTTTTTCATGCGGATTTCTTTCAAGAATTTTGAATAAATGTTTGATGTTAGACAAACTAAATGAAAAAAAGTTTAGTCGACTAAAATGAATTTGTAAAAATAATTTATTAATAGGATTGATGCTTATAAAAAAGTAAATAAGGATTTTTGATATAAGAAACTATATTAAATATTCAGTTGGGGGAATAAAAACTAAAAGTAATATAAATACTTTACCTTAAAAACTCCGGCTCTATTTTTAACATGTAATTTTCTTTCAAGCAAATTATTATTTGAATCATATCTATTTGTTCTGTCTTGAACTTCATTAATTGCTAAGTAAATCCAACTTTTAGGTGAAAAATTGTAAGCGAATAAAAATCCTAAAATAATTTGCTCCAATTTATCAGAGGATTTTAGGTAGACATTATCCAAATACATTTTAATATTCAAATCATTTACCGGAGTTAAAGAAAAATATGGTCTTGCGTTTAATGTAATATCTTCAATTTCATTTTGCGGATTTCCTTCTACAAATAAATCGATTGAAGTACCCAGATTTAGAAAATTTAAAGTATTCCAATTTAAGTTACTACCAGCCCATGAATAAAACGCTAAAAATTCCCGTGAAAAATTATATGTATTTGAATAACCTCCATAAAAATTTGCAGACCATTTGGGTGAAATATTAAACCAAGAACTTATATTTGCACTGTATGATGAATAATAAATTTTTTGATCTTTTGATTTTCCGGCATCCAAATTTATTTCAAATCCCCAATTTTTTCTGAAATTCATATTAAATCCAAGAACTCCGCCATGATCTGTATAATTATCAAATTTTTCCCAATTTAAATAACCGCCAAAGTAAAGAAGAATTGCGTTTATTGAGCCTTCATCAAATTGCCATCTTGGACCAGTTAATGCAACCGAATTAGAAGTCCCACGCCAAGGAACGTATCCAATTTGATCAATATCGAATTTGTTTCCGATGTATCTGCTTCTAAATAGATGAATCCAATTATCCATAAATTGAGTGTAACCAGCTGATGCTGCGTAATCTCCTTCATTATTTTTGAATGATCTTGCCAATTGATAAGCTAATTGCCAATTTGATCCTCTAAAAGCTCCATCCAAATCTAAAACTCCGTGATCTTCATTATTATAATGCTTTCCTACGAATAATAATCCAACTGAGGAATTCTCAAAAATTTGTTTTTTAATTCTTGCAGAACCGAATATTGCGCTTTCTTCGGTTAAATTTTCACCGTCATTTTTATAATCGGTTTTGCCGGTTAATGCAAAAAAACCGCCATATTCAATATCATCATATCTACCAAAAGCTCTAGTTCCAACTTGAAGTGGAACTTCTGTGCCATCCGGTAAAAGTTTACCAATTCTTCGCGAATAGAAAAGTTCTAAGGGTCGGTAAAATCCGGTATTTCTTTGTCTTCCAGAAGGTGAAAAAACTTCATTACCTTCTGTGAAAAATGGTCTTTTTTCTTCAAAATATGATTCATATCTCGAAATATTAAAATCAAACGGATCAGCTTCAATTTGTGCGAAATCCGGATTTGCGGTAAGTTGGAATGTTAATGCTTGAGAAGGATTATAAAAAATATCAATCCCAGCGTTTAAATCAACATCATACTTTTCATTTTTTGTAAGAATTGCTTTAGAAATTCCCACCGGATAAATTTCTAAATTTAATCCATCGACTTTTGGTTTAAAACCATTTAAATTTAAGCTGCCAAATTTAGAAATTCGTTGACCTTCATTTTCTTCGTATTTGCACCAATAAATATCTTCTGTATCAATTGGTCGCCATCTATCAAAATCCAAACCCCATTTATTTATAGATTTTTCATATTGAATTGATTTATATGGAATTTCCATTTCAACAACATAACCCCAATTATAGATTTTTGCATCGGCAAACCAAATTCCATCCCAATTATAATCTCTGTTTCTTGCATCATCTAATAATCTGCAATCGCTTCTTACTCCACTGGCAGAAACTGCAAATTTATAAGCAGTTCTTTTATCCCCAAATGTGTCAATCATAAAAGACACAATATCTCCGGTAAATTCATCTAATTTTCCGGTGTTACTTTCAATATTTTCAATTTCATCATAACAAATCATTAAGCAGTAAATCGAGTTTTCATTAGTGATTACTTTTGAAATTGTTTTTTTAATTGGATCAACTGCATTATACGGTTGAAATTGGACAAAATCTGAAACAGAATCTGCTAAATTCCATGAGTCATCAATAAATCCATCAATATGGATTTCTTTATCAATTAAATTTAAATTCAATTCTTTTTCAGAATTTTGCGAATTTATATCATTTATTAAAAATGAAAGAAAAACTAAAGCGAAAATAGATTTCATAACTTTCCTGAATTTGCTCTTTTTTTGACGTAATAATTAATTATTGGTTCAGTTTTTAGTTAATTAAAAATTGTTTAGCACAAAATTTTTGTTGAATCATTTTGAAACACAAAATTTACGTTTTTCATTTTAAGACGATTCAATTATTACTGAAAAGTTCCCTTTTAATCTAAATTCTAACTTTTTGATATTGGCATTATAGTTGGATAGTTAAGATCAAATATCAAAATAGAATACTCAAAAGGAGCCAGAATGATTTACGAAGCAGAAAAATTTGATTGGACAATTGATAATAGAGGAAGCAATAAATTAAACCATAACTTATACAGAACTCCTCAAGGAAATATATATTATCATAGAATTAAATTTAATAATTCTGATGAAGAAATCATTTCGCAAGTTAACCCTGATGTAATTTGGGCTTTAGAATTTGAGGAATCTGAAATTAAAAAATATTATTTACAATCACGTAACTGGTTAACAAAAGAGTATCAAAAGGCTTCTTAGTTGTAGATTTATTCAATAACTCCTTTTGGAAAATTTATACAAAGGATCTTTCTAAAATTTAGAAGATCCTTTTTTTATATTTCCTCAAAACTTTGATTTGGTAGCCAGCCAACCTTTCCATCGGAAAGTTTAATTTTTGTCCAACTTCCAACTTTATCTTCAATTTCAAACTTTATTCCTTCATGAATTACAAATGCATCATTTGCTTGAATATCCGGAGAAATTTTTGCTGAAATTACTGATTGAAGTAAAATTCCGTTATTATTTGTTACTTCACGATTTATACTTGAAATGAACAAAATTATTGATACAATAAGCAAAATTGAACTAATTGTTCCTGAAATTAACGCTAATTTTTGAAGTTGAATGTTTCTGATTAAAAAGAAAATTCCAATACTTATTAGCAACAATAAATAAAAGATGAAAATAATAATTTGCCAAGAAGTTGAAGTAAATTGTGAAAGTAAAACATTCCACCAATGCACAAAAAATAATGGAGGAATTTCTTGAATTTTATCAACTGTTCTTGAGTTTGCAATTCTTAAATTATAAGCGGCATCTTCGTTTGATGGAGATATTTTAAGAGTTTTTTCATAATACAAAATTGATTTTCCTAAATGACCAACTTTAAAATATGTATTTCCTAAATTGTAAAATAATTCTCCGCTAATGTAACCTTGTTTTAAAATTGATTCATAACTGGAAATTGCTTCGCTATATTGCTTATTTTGGTAAAAATCGTTTCCTTGTTTCATAATAGTTTCCAAATCTTGAGCAGAAACTTTTATGAGGAAAGCAAAAAGCAAAATTGTAAATAATAAATTTTTCATATTTATAATTATTTTTTAACAGAAACGGAATTTTCTAATTTACCGATAATTTCTTCAACACCTTTATATAAAGATTTATCATTATCACTTCCAACAGCATTTGGAGCAAATCTTGCAAATTCACATTTCTCAGAAATTTTCTTCAGATTATTTATAAAATCTTCATCCAAATTATAATTTCTTAATTTATCAATTGCTCTATCTAAAGTAAATTCAGCTTGTTGAATTCCTAATTTATCACCTAAATATCCAAATAATGCAGATGATAAATTATTGTAATATCCGCCTAAATCATTTTTTTCTAAAGATAAATTTGCATCTTTAAGTTTTATTTTGGCATTTTTTACTGCTTTTTGATAACGCAATAAAGATAAATTTCCAGCTAATTTATTTTGCTGATTATTGAAAAATATTAGTCCGACTAAAATGCCCAATGGTAAAATTAAACCAATCCAAAACAAGAAACTTATTTTTGCAACTTCTTCTTTTTTAATAAAATCTGAAGTTGATGTTACAATGTATCTAATATCTTCATTTAAAAGTTTTACATCTTCTTTTGAATAACCTGAAACGATTTGTGAATTTACGCCGGTTCCTTCTTTAACATTTATGGTGAAAGGAGAAGACTGCAAAGTTATATATTCATTTTTATCCAAATCGAAATAAGTAAACTCTAATGGTTGAATTTCTTTTACGCCGGGAATTCTTGGAACAATTAAAAATTCTATATCTTTTCTTCCGGAAACCAAATTTGATCTAAAGATTTTCTCGCTCGTTTTTGGTTCATATTTTTCAAATCCGGCTGGGAAATTAATTTCCGGTAATTTTAAAAGTGCAATATTTCCGGTTCCGGATATTTTAGCATTTACCGTAATTGCTTCATTTTGTTCTACATTAGTTTTATCCAATTCCACATCAAAATCAAATTTGCCAACTGCTCCGGAAAAGGAATTTGGTGAGTTATCCGGCAATGGTTCAACATTTACATTGATACTATTTGATTTTGCAAGATGTTCAATTGTTTCAGTTCTGCCGAAAAATGAATCATTGAAAAAATCATCAAAAATATCATTTCTACTTCTTTTACTTTTTACAATTACGGGAACTTTTAATTCAAACGGTGTTAAAGTTAGCTTTCCGCTTTTTGTTGGAAAAAGTGCAGCTTTTTTAATTACAGCAGCTCTATATCTTTCTCCGTTATACATTTCAATTTCAAATTGAATATTGTTAGAAGTTTCTAAATCTTCTGTCCAAAATCCGTTGTAAGTAGGAAGTTTTGATATTTGCGGCGACGAAATATTTAATTTTGTGTAAAGTTTATAAGTAACTGTAACTTGCTCGCCTTGCTTTACATTTGTTTTATTTGGAATTGCTCGAATGAAAACATTTTTATCAAGCTCAGCTTTACTAATTCCCATTTGCTTATCAACATTCTGATTTGTTGAAGTTCCTTGAACTACGTTTACTGAGGTTGGATTTGTTGTTAAAGTTGTTCCCGAATAAACAATTGATGCAGAACCAATTTCTGCAGTTCCAAGATCAGAAGCTACAACCACAAATGAAAAAGTTAGTGATCCGGAAACTTGTCCGTTAATAATCTGCATACTTCTTGATTCATTAGGACCGCTTAAAACTTTAAGACCTTTAAAACTTGGAGATTTAAATGAGCTTAGTTTATTTAAATCTCCATTCTCAAATGTAAAGTAAACTTGAAATCTCTCATTTTGTCCAACAGTTGATTTATCAACGCTAACAGAAAATTCTTGCGCAAATAAATTGACTGTTAGAAAAACTAATATAAATGTTAAAAATTTTAATTTTTTCATAAGCATAAATTACCAATCTTTTTCAACATTCGACTTTTTAACTTTCTGCTCTCTCATTTTTTTCTGTAATTCAGCTTCGTTATTTTTTAATGCATCTAAAATTCTCTGAGCTTCATCTTTAGAAATTTCATCCTTTGGTTCTTGCTTTTGTTGCTGTTGATTTTGTTGTTCTTCCTTTTTCTGATCTTGATTCTGCTTTTGATCTTGCTGATCTTTATTTTGATCTTGTTGATCTTGGTTTTGCTGTTGATCCTTATTTTGCTGATCTTGATTTTGATCATTTTGGTTTTGCTGGTTATTCTGCTGGTTTTGCATTTGCTTTATTGCGTAAGAAAGATTGTATTTTGTTTCCATATCATTTGGATTTAATTTTAAAGCTTCACGATAAGCTCCAATACTTTCTTTCAACTTTTTAGCTTTCAACAAAGAATTACCAATGTTATGAAAAATTTTAGCTTTATCTTCATCAGTTTTTGCAAGCGCAAACGAATTTTTGAATTCTTCGATTGATTCTTCAAAACGTCCTTGTTTATAAATTGCATCACCTAAATTAAAACGTGATTCAAAACTTTCTACGTCTGATTCAATTCCTTTTTTGAAATTAGTTTCTGCATCGGCATATTTATTTTCTTCATATGCATCAACTCCTTCATTTACCAATCCTCGTGTTGATTGAGCAAAAGTTGCAGAGCTAAGCACTATTCCAATAAAAAAATAATTCTTAATTTTCATTTTGAATAAATTCGTCTTGTTTTTCAAATTTTGCAAATAATTTTGATTTTTTCTCTTTGATAAAAATTTCTGCAATTAATAAAAGTAAAGCCGGAATTAAAAAATAATAATATCTATCTTCATACTCAGTAATTTTTGTTGCACCATATTCCGAGCCTTCTAAACTTGCTAGATCATCGTAAATCATTCCTAATTCATCATCAGTATTTGAACCTTGGTAATATTTTCCGTTTGCTTTACTTGTAATTTCTTGAAGCGTTGTTTCATCAAGTTTTGTCAAAACAATATTTCCCGAAGCATCTTTTTTATATCCAATTTGATTTCCATTATTTCCATAAACCGGAATTGGCGCGCCTTGCGGGGAACCCAAACCAATTGCATAAATTTTTATATTTGAATTATTCGCTTCTTCAATCGGAGTTTCTAATTCGCCTTCATGATCTTCGCCATCGGTTATAACAACAATAGCTTTTTGAGTTTCTTCATCTTTTTTAAATGAATTTAAAGCAAGTTTTAAAGCCGGACCAATTGCAGTTCCCGGTTGCGGAACAGAATTTACACTAACTGCCGAAAGAAATAAATTTGCTGCAGAATAATCTGTAGTTAACGGAAATTGAATAAAAGCCTTTCCGGAAAAAACAATTAACCCAATTCTATCACCCTTTAATTTTTGAATTAATTTTGCAATATCGTGTTTGGCTTTTTCCAACCGACTTGGTTTGATATCTTCGGCTTTCATACTTAACGAAACATCTAAAAGAATGTAAACATCTATTCCAACTTGTTTAACTTCTTCAATCTTAGAACCTATTTGCGGATTTGCTAAAGCAAAAATCAATAATATAATTGAAAGAATTATCAATCCGTTTTTCAGTATAATTTTGAATTTACTTCTAAGCGGAAAAAGTATTTTGTGAAGTTTTGCACTTGCGAATTTATCAAGTAATTTATTCTGATTTTTATTTACATACCAAACCAAAGCAATCAAAATTGGTATAAGGTATAATGCATAAAGATATTCGCTATGTGCAAATCTAAACATAATTTTATGGTAATTTTTTTAAGTAAAGTTTAGAAAATAATAATTCAGCAAAAATGAATAATAATCCTAGTCCTAGCCAGCTGTAAAAAAGTTCTTTTGCTTTTCTATAACTTGTAACTTCAATTCTTGTTTTTTCAAGAGTATCAATTACTTTATAAATTTCTTCAAGTTTTTTATTGTTGGTTGCTCTAAAATATTTTCCGTCGGTAATTTTGGAAACTTCACCTAAAACTTTTTCATCAATTTCTACAGGAACCATTTGATATCTTTTACCGAATGGTGTTTGAAATGGATAAGGTGCTTCTCCCATTGTTCCAACTCCGACAGTGTAAACTCGAATTCCGAATTTCTTAGCAATTTGTGCAGCAGTAATTGGATCAATTTCTCCGCTGTTGTTTACGCCGTCTGTCAATAAAATCATAATTTTACTTTTTGCTTCGCTGTCTTTTAAACGATTTACACCATTTGCAATTGCTGTACCAATCGCGGTTCCGTCTTCAATCATTCCGCTTTTTATTTCTTTTAACAATCCGCGTAAAACCGGATAATCTATTGTTAGCGGACATTGAGTGAAACTTTCGCTGGCAAAAATAACAAGACCAATTTTATCCGTTGTTCTTCCGGCAACAAATTCATCAATTACGTTTTTTGCGGCTTCTAATCTATTTGGTTTAAAATCTTCTGCAAGCATACTTCCGGAAATATCCAAAAGCATTGTAATATCAATTCCTTCGGTATAAACATTTTCTCCGGATGAAAAAGTTTGAGGTCGTGCAAGTGCAACAATTAAAAATGAAAGTCCAATCAATCTCATCAGCATTGGCAAATGTCGCAATCGTTCTTTTATAGTTTTATCTAAATCACCAAAAATTTCCAAATTGGAATAAGTAATAGCAGCGGAACGTTTTCTATTTTGCTTCCAATACCAAAATAAAATTAATGGAATTACTGCTAGAAGATAAAGTAAATATGGGTAAGCAAATGTAATATTATTTAGCACGACTTACTCCCATTTCAAAATCTTCTTCTTTTTTTGTTTTCTGTACAATATCATAAGCTTGATTCATCATTTCATCATTAACAGTTGGGAGTGGAACAAATTTTGCAAATTTTACCATATCGGCATTTTCCAAAAAACTTTGTGTTATATCAATCATTTTTTGGTTATCCATAACTCGATTCAAAATTTGAACTGTTTGAGAAGTTGTCATTTCTAACGAATTAAAATTATATCTATCTTCAAAATATCTTCTAATAATTTCTGTTATCTCAGAATGAAATTCTTTAACTAAGCCTTGCTGCCACAATTTTTTTTCTTTCAACTTATCTAATTTTTGAAGTGTTAAAATATGCAATGGCAGCGCCGGAACTCTTCTAATTTCTCTAACTTCTTCTTTTGGTTTTCTGTACTTACTATAAAGGAAATATCCAATTGCAGCAAATAATAATAAAATCAAAATTACAATTGACCAAAAAAGCCAATCAAATGGAATTCTTATTGGAGCTTTAACATCTTTAATATCTTCAGCGGGATTAACTTCTAAAGTGTGAATAAAAATTTGAACTTCATTAGAATTTATGATTTGCGGTTCAGAATTGTTTTCCGAAAAATATGTTATTGGAATTGGTGGAATTGTAACTGCCGATGAATCATAACCGGAAAGTATATAATTAAATGTTTGAACATTTTTTTCTTCATCTTGAGTTGCCGGAAGAGATTTTATTATTTCCAAAGGTGCAAGCTGATCTGTTAATTTAGGAGGGACAATTCTAATTCCTTCACCAAACTCAACTGAAATTTTAAAATATATGTAATCGCCGACAAGATAATCTGAAGTATCCGTTGAAGCAGAAACATTTATTGTTTGTGCAAAATTATTTATCGATAGAAATAAAATGTATAAAAGTATTAAGCGAAAAATCTTTACCATCTTTTCTCACGCAATTTAAAAAAATCAATAAGTGGTTTTACATAAGATGTAGAAATGTTAATTGGAATTGTATCAACTCTGCTTTTTAAGAAAAGGTTATTTTGAAATTCTTTCCTTTCTTTCATTTTATTTTTAAAATGTTCTTGAACTTTTTTACTGCTTGTATCCAAGTATCTGATTTCTTCTGTTTCTGAATCTCTGAATTTTATTAAGCCAGCTTCTAGCAAATTTAATTCTCTCGGATCTTCAAGAATAATACTTATCAAATCGTGTTTTTTGCTTATGATTTTCAAAATGTTATCATAATCTTTATCAATAAAATCAGAAATCAGAAATGCGATTGTTTTCTTTTTTATCGAATGATTAAAATATTCCAAAGCACCTTTAATATTTGTTTTATTTCCTTGAGGTTCAAAAGAAAGAATTTCTCTAACAATTCTTAAAATGTGACTTTTACCTTTTTTTGGCGGAACAAATTTTTCAATTTCATCGGTAAAAAGTATTAACCCAACTTTATCATTATTTTTCAAAGCGGAAAAAGCAAGAATTGCTGTTAACTCGGCTGCAATTTGCTGTTTTGTTTTATCAACACTTCCAAAAACTAACGAACCGCTTAAATCAACCAATAACATTAAAGTTAGTTCACGTTCTTCTTCAAATATTTTTATGTATGGATGTCCAAAACGCGCACTAACGTTCCAATCAATACTTCTAATATCATCACCAAATTGATATTCGCGAACCTCGGAAAATTCCATTCCTCTTCCTTTAAATACGGAATGGTATTCTCCGGAAAAAACTTCATTTACAACGCCACGGGTTTTAATTTCAATTTGGCGAACTTGTTTTAAAATTTCTTTTGTCAGCATTTTCTACTACGGAACTTCAACTTTATTTAAAATTTCTTCAATAATATTTTCCGATGTAATTTCTTCAGCTTCTGCTTCGTAAGTTACGGCAATTCTATGTCTCAAAACATCCATACATATTGATCTTACATCTTCTGGAACAACATAACCTCTGCGTTTTAAGAATGCGTTTGCTCTTGCGCCCAAAGCTAAATTTAATGTTGCTCTTGGTGAAGCTCCGTAACTAATTAAATCAGCTAATTTTGTTAAACCGTAATCATTGGGTTTTCTTGTTGCAAAAACAATATCTAGAATATATTTCTCAATTTTTTCATCAACATAAATATCATGAATTAAATTTCTGGCTTTTAGAATGTTTTCGATTTTTATTATTGGATTTATTGCTGCCGGTTTTGATCCAACATTTCTATGAAGAATTTTCATTTCTTCATCTCGGGTTGGATAAGTTATTTTAACTTTTAGCATAAATCTATCAACTTGAGCTTCCGGCAAAGGATAAGTTCCTTCTTGCTCAATTGGATTTTGTGTTGCCAAAACTAAAAACGGTTCTTGAAGTTTAAAAGTATTTTGCCCGATTGTAACTTGTCGTTCTTGCATCGCTTCAAGCAACGCACTTTGAACTTTTGCGGGAGCTCTATTTATTTCATCGGCAAGAATAAAGTTTGAAAAAATTGGACCTTTTTTGATTGAAAAATTTCCCTCTTTCTGATTGAAAATCATCGTTCCAATTAAATCAGCGGGAAGTAAATCGGGAGTAAACTGAATTCTCTGAAATTTTGCATCCATTGCGCTGGCTAATGAATTTATTGCCAAAGTCTTTGCTAAACCCGGAACACCTTCCAATAAAATATGTCCGTTTCCAAGAAGTCCGATTACTAATCGTTCAACCATTTCTTTTTGACCGACAATAACTTTTCCAATTTCTGCTAAAAGAACATCAATAAATTCACTTTCTTTATTGATTTTTTCGTTTAATTCTGTGATCTCCAAAATAAATTTCCTCAAATTATTTTAAGAATTGACATTTTCTACAATTTTAACTTTGAATAAGTTTCAGTAAGATTTATAATTTATCATTTTATACAAAACATAAATATAGTAAAAATTGTTAGAAATCGATTAAACGGATTTTAACAAAGTCTATAAATTTTTTGGAATATTGAACAAATTCAAAGTTATAATTATTCATATAAACTCAATTTTTGCATCAAAATGAAAATTAAATTATTGTTATAAAGTTTGTTAATTTATATTATAGCCGTTCGTTTATGAAAATTTATGCAAAATTATGAAAGTACTAAAATTTGGCGGAACTTCAGTTGGCAATGCTAATCGAATTTCCCAAGTAATTAAAATAATTGAAGATTACAATTTCCAAAATGTAAAAATTGCCGTTGTGTTTTCTGCTTTTGGCGGAGTTACGGATCAATTAATTGATTTGAGCAACAAAGCTTTAAAACGTGATGATTCGTATTTGGGATTATTTCAATCTTTACGTTTAAAACATCTTGAGGCGTTCGATGTTTTAGTAAATCACGCAAAAAAAAGTTCGGCTCAAAAACATATTACAGATCATTTTGATGAACTTAGCGATATTCTAAAAGGATTGTATTTATTACGTGAACTTACTCCAAGAATTTTAGATAATATTTTAAGTTATGGTGAAAGACTTTCAAATTTTATAATTGCCGAAGCAATAAAAAGTAAAAAAATTGATTGCGAATATTTAAATTCTACAAAAATTATAAAGACAGATAGCAACTTTGGAAATGCGCATGTTAATTATGAAATTACAAATTCCAATATTGTAAAATATTTTAAATCTCATCAAATAATGCAGATTGTTACCGGATTTATTGGCTCAAATGAAACCGGAGAAATTACAACTTTGGGAAGAGGTGGTTCAGATTTTACTGCTTCAATAATTGGCGCAGCATTAAAAGCCGAAGAAATTGAAATTTGGACAGATGTAAACGGAATTTTAACCGCTGATCCGCGAAAAGTAAAAGAAGCAATTCCTCTTAAAGCTGTAACTTATCAAGAAGCAATGGAAATGTCATATTTTGGTGCCAAAGTAATTTATCCTCCAACAATGCAGCCGGCTTTTGATAATAATATTAAGATCAGAATAAGAAATACTTTTAATCCAAGTTTTAAAGGAACTATAATTTTAGAAAAACAGCCGAAAATAAAATTCAGTGCAAAAGGAATTTCTTCGGTTGATAATATTACTTTAATTCGAGTAAGCGGAAGTGGACTTTTCGGCAACGAAGGAATTACCGCAAGAATTTTTGATGCATTAGCAGAAGAAAAAGTGAAAACACTTTTGTTAACTCAAGGTTCTTCCGGTTTAAGCATTTGTATTGCAGTTCTTCCTGATGATGGAATAAAGGCGAAAACTGCAATTGAAAAAGCTCTGCGTTTGGAAATTTTTGATGGAAGAGTGAGAGAAATTAATGCCGAAAAAAATCTTTCAATAATTGCTGTTGTTGGCGAAGATATGCGTCACACTCCGGGAATTTCCGGAAGAGTTTTTAATGCATTGGGCAAAAACGGAGTAAACATTATTGCAATTGCTCAAGGTTCTTCGGAATTAAATATTTCTTGCGTAATTAAAAATGAAGATATTTCCAAAGCGCTAAATGTTCTACACGATTCATTATTTCTTGCGGAAAGAAAAGTTTACAATATTTTCTTAGTCGGAATTGGTTTGGTTGGAAAGGCTTTTCTAAAATATCTAATTGGGAAAAAAGATTTTCTTAAAAACGATAGATCTATTGAAATTAGAGTTGTTGGAATTGCAAATAGTAAAAAAATGCATTTTGATAAAAATGGAATTGATGTAGAAAATTGGATTGAATCATTAGAAATATCAAAAAGTAAATCCGATATAAAAAAGTTTGTTTCGGAAATGCAGAATTTAAATTTGGCAAATTCGATATTTATCGATTGCACAGCTAATGAAACCGCAATTCCGTATTACGAAGAAATTTTGAAATCGAATATTTCAATTACAACTCCAAATAAAATTGCTAACACAAAGGATTTGGAATTTTATAAAAAGCTGCGACAAACATCTCAAAAGAAAAATGTTAAATTCCTTTACAGCACTAATGTTGGAGCCGGTCTGCCAATAATTTCTACTTTGCGGGAATTGGTAAACAGCGGAGATAAAATTATAAAAATTGAAGGAATACTTTCCGGAACATTGAGTTACTTATTTAATTCATTTTTGGGCGATACAAAATTTTCTCAAATTGTAAAATCGGCAATGGAAAATGGCTACACTGAGCCGGATCCAAGAGATGATTTAAATGGATTGGATGTTGCTCGAAAACTATTAATTATGATTCGAGAAATCGGAATTGATTTGGAACTAAAAGATATTGAAGTTGAAAATCTTGTTCCGCAAAAAGCAAGAAATGTAAAATCCATTGAAAACTTCTTCAAAATTTTGGAAAGTGCAGATAATGTTTTTGATGAAAGAAAAATTCTTGCGCAAAAAAATAATTCTGTTTTAAGATACATTGCAAAATTTGAAAATAACAAATCAACCGTAAAACTTTTGGAAGTTGATAGTTCACATCCGTTTTACAATCTAAAAGGAAATGATAATATCGTTTCAATTACATCTCAAAATTATTTTGAACAGCCGTTAATTATAAGAGGAAGAGGCGCCGGAGCTGATTTTACGGCTTCGGGAATCTTTGCAGACATTTTAAGAATCACAAATTACTTAGGTTAAAAAATGAAGAAAATTCCAGTCGCAATTTTAGGTGCCACGGGAAGTGTAGGACAAAAATTTATTGAGCTTTTGTCAAATCATCCTTGGTTTGAAATTACGGAACTTGCGGCATCAGAAAAATCAGCCGGGAAAAAATATAAAGATGCAACAAAATGGGTAATGTCAAATATTCTTAAAGAAGAAATTGGAAATCTTGAAGTAAAAAATTGTGTACCAAATTTAACATCCAAATTGGTTTTCAGCGCATTGGATTCTTCGGTTGCGGAAGAAATTGAAACTGATTTCGCAAACAATGGTTACTTCGTAATTTCAAATTCCAGAAATCATAGATTTGATAATGATGTTCCATTGATAATCCCGGAAGTAAATCCCGAGCATTTAGAATTAATTAAAAATAAAACCGGAGCAATTGTTACAAATCCAAATTGCTCAACTATTGGAATGGTTTTAGCATTAAAACCTTTACATGATGCTTTTGGAATTGAAACAGTAAATGTTGTAACAATGCAAGCCGTTTCGGGTGGCGGTTATCCCGGCGTTCCCAGTATGGATATTATCGATAACGTAATTCCATACATAAACGGTGAAGAAGAAAAAATGAAAACCGAACCGTTAAAAATTTTGGGAAAGTTTTCTAATGGTACAATTCAAAATACAGAAATTAAAATTAGTGCGCAGTGCAATCGTGTTTCTGTTATTGATGGACATTTGGAAAATGTTCAAATAAAGTTTTCTAAGAAACCTACAAGGGAAGAAATTTTAAAAGTTTGGAAAAATTTTAAATCGCTTCCGCAAAATTTAAATTTGCCTTCAGCTCCTATAATTCCAATTTATTATTTTGAAGAAAATCATTTGCCTCAGCCAAGATTAAATAGAAATTTAGAAAAAGGCATGGCGGTTTCTGTTGGAAGATTACGCGAATGTGAAATTTTCGATTTTAAATTTACCGTACTTTCACATAATACAATTCGTGGAGCAGCCGGCGGCACTTTGCTGATTGCTGAATTGATGAAATCTCAAGGATATTTAAACGGAATAATTAATGAATAAAAAAATAAAAGTTTTTGCTCCAGCTACAATTTCTAATGTTGGCTGCGGATTTGATACAATCGGTTTTGCAATTGATAAACCCGGCGATATTGTAAGTCTAAGTTTAAGAAATGATGGAATTGTTAAAATAAAAAAAATTACCGGAGATGGCGGAGTTCTTCCATATGAAATTGAAAAAAATACGGCAACAGTTGGAATTTTAGAATTATTAAAAAATTATCCCAATAAAAATATTGGTGTTGATGTTGAAATAATTAAAAAAATGCCAATTGGCAGTGGACTCGGTTCAAGCGCTGCAAGTTCAGCCGCAGCTGTTTTTGGAATGAATAAATTATTGAATAATCATTTCTCTGAAACTGAAGTTTTAAATTTTGCGGTAAAAGGTGAATCAATTGCAAGTGGTGCAATTCATGCCGATAATGTTGCTCCATGTTTGTTTGGTGGTTTTGTTTTAATCAGAGATTACAATCCAATTGATGTTATCAAACTTCCGGTACCTAAAAATTTATATTGCATAGTTTTATATTCTCAAATTGTAATTGAAACTAAACAAGCGAGAAAATTAATTAAAAAAAATCTTCCGATAAAAAAAGCACGAAAACATTTTGGTAATATTGGAACATTGGTTTCCGGATTGTATGAAAGTGATTTAAGTAAAATTGGTAGATCGATTGAAGATGAAATTTCAGAACCGGCAAGAGCAACATTAATTCCAAATTTTTATGATATTAAAAATGCTGCGCTAAGCGCCGGAGCTTACGGATGTTCAATCTCCGGCTCCGGTCCATCAATATTTGCATTTTCAGATTCTGAAATTAATGCAAAGAAAATTGGATCAGCAATGAAAAAAATAGTTGATAAAACTGGAATTAAATCAACACTTTATATTTCCAAAATTAATCCTAATGGACCAAAAATAATTTAATCTTTTCTGTTGGAAAATATAGGTTGCAGAGTATCGCTGATGTTTCGATAATTTCTGAATTTAATTCGGAGAACTCAACATCTGACAATGTTTCGATCAACCGAAAATAAAGGATTATTAAAAAATATTATAAATGCAATACTACAGTACAAATAATAAAAACAATAAAGTAAATTTTAGAGAAGCAATTCTTCAAGGTTTGGCAAATGATAAAGGATTGTTCATGCCGGAAATCATAAGTCCATTGTCAAAAAAAATTATATCAAATCTTACTGAATTTAATTTTCTAGAAATTTCATTTGAAATTGCAAAAAACTTTATTGAAGATGAAATTCCAGAAAATGATTTGAAGTCGATAATTGAAAATTCAATTTCATTTGAAGCTCCTTTAGTTAGTTTAGATGAAAACTTATCAATATTAGAATTATTCCATGGACCAACTTTAGCATTTAAAGATTTTGGCGCTCGATTTATGGCAAGAACAATGGAATATTTTCTTAAAGGAATGAATAGAGAAATTACAATTCTTGTTGCCACATCGGGTGATACGGGAAGTGCTGTTGCAAATGGTTTTTTAAATGTTGATGGAATAAAAGTTTTAGTTTTATTTCCCAGCGGAAAAATTAGCAAGATACAAGAAAAACAAATTACAACTTTAGGAAATAACATTACTGCCATTGAAGTTGAAGGAACTTTTGATGATTGTCAACGGTTAGTAAAAACAGCATTTGTGGATGATGAATTAAAAAACAAAATTAATTTAAGTTCGGCAAACTCAATAAATATTGGAAGATTAATTCCGCAATCATTTTACTATTTTGAAAGTTTCAAGCAAATTAAAAATAAAAACAAGAAAATTGTTTATTCAGTTCCAAGCGGAAATTTAGGAAATTTAACTGCTGGACTTTTTGCAAAAGAAATGGGTTTGCCAATTTCAAAATTTATTGCAGCAACTAATAAAAATGATGTTTTTACAAAGTATATAAATGATGGAAATTTTAATCCGCAATCATCAATTGAAACATTATCAAATGCAATGGATGTTGGTGATCCAAGTAATTTTGTGAGAATTTTAGATTTATATAGAAATAATCATTCTTTAATTTCGGATATTATTTTCTCAAAAAGTTTTAGTGATGAGGAAACATTAAATAAAATTCAAGAATTGCACGATGATAATAATTATATTATTGATCCGCATGGTGCAGTTGGCTGTTTAGCTTTTGATCAATATAAAAATAAAGTTAATGAAAATATTTTTTGCGTTGTGTTAGAAACTGCACATCCGGCAAAATTCTTAAATGTTTTTGAAAATAATTTAAGTTTTAGTCCTGATGTACCTAAAAAACTTTTAAAGTGTTTGAATAAAAATGGAAGTACAATTAAAGTTTCATCAAAATACGATGATTTAAAAGAAATTTTACGAAACTAAAATAAAACTTGCATTGAGAAGAAGATTTTTATATTTTCACCCTCAATAAAAATTAATCGTTCTTTAAGTAATTTGATTATCAAGAAAGGCAGAGGGATCAGGCCCTGTGAAGCCTTGGCAACCGTCAGAAATGAAAGGTGCCAAATCCTGCCCTAGTTTATTGGGGAAAGATAATATCGGAAATTCAAAACCTCCTTTGGAATCTTTCCTAGGAGGTTTTTTTTTGCCTAGACGTTTTTCTTGATCATAATCTTACTCTTATTCTTAATCATTTTTATATTATAAATTATTAGAGATTAGGATTAAGAGTAAGAGTAAGAAAATAATTAATAAATCATTCTAACAAAGGAGAATAAAATGAGCACATATAAATATGAAACTCTACAGTTACATGCGGGACAAGAACCAGATTCTGCAACAAACTCTAGAGCTGTACCAATTTACCAAACAACATCTTACACATTTAATGATTCTGAACATGCAGCAAATTTATTTGCTTTAAAACAATTCGGAAATATTTACACAAGAATTATGAATCCAACTTCTGATGTATTTGAAAAAAGAGTTGCAGCTTTAGAAGGCGGAGTAGCTGCGCTTGCTACTTCATCGGGACAAGCTGCTGAGCATTTGACAATTACAAATATTGCTCAAGCTGGTGATAATATTGTTTCTACGAGTTTTCTTTATGGGGGAACTTATAATTTATTTAAAGTAACTCTGCCAAGACTTGGTATAAATGTAAAATTTGTTGATGGCGATGAACCGGAGAATTTTGAAAAATTAATAGATGAAAAAACAAAAGCGATTTATATTGAATCAATTGGAAACCCAAAATTAAATATTCCGGATTTTGAAAAAATTGCAGATGTTGCACATCGAAATGGAATACCGTTAATTGTTGATAATACTTTTGGAGCGGCTGGATATTTAGTTCGTCCAATAGATTATGGTGCTGATATTGTTGTAGCTTCAGCAACAAAATGGATTGGCGGACATGGAACTTCAATTGGGGGAGTAATTGTTGATTCCGGAAACTTTGATTGGGGCAATGGAAAATTTCCTTTGTTTACAGAACCATCACCCGGATATCATGGATTAAATTTTAATGAAGTTTTTGGGAAAGGTTCTCAATTTGGAAATATTGCATTTATTATTAGAGCAAGAGTTGAAGGCTTACGGGATTTGGGTCCGTGCTTAAGTCCGTTTAATTCATTTTTATTTTTGCAAGGCTTGGAAACTTTATCGCTCAGAGTTGAAAGACATAATAGCAATGCGTTAACTTTGGCAAATTGGTTGAAAAATCATAAAGAAGTTGAATGGGTTTGGTATCCGGGTTTTAAAGATTATCCATCACATGAAAATGCAAAGAAATATTTGCGACAAGGATTTTACGGATCAATTCTGTCATTCGGAATTAAAGGCGGATTAGAGGCTGGAAAGAAATTCATCAATAAAGTTAAACTTGCAAGTTTATTAGCAAATGTTGGTGATGCAAAAACACTTGTTATTCATCCGGCATCAACAACTCATCAACAACTTTCTGATGAAGAACAAAAATCATCCGGAGTTACACCGGAAGCTATTAGAGTATCGGTCGGAATTGAACATATCGATGATATTATAAATGATTTTGAACAAGCTCTAAATGGAAAATAATATATATTTCGTATAAAAATTATAGAATTATTTATGAAATATTTTTGGAGAGGAAATGATTGCTAATACAAAATTTGAAAATTTATTTTCCCAATCAAATCCTCTTCATTTAGATTGTGGCGAAAAGTTAAATTCTGTAAATGTTGCATATCAATCTTATGGAGAATTAAATTCAGAAAAAAATAATGTGATTATTGTAAATCATGCACTTACCGGGAATTCGCATGCTGCCGGAATTGTTGATGATCTAGAAATTAAAAATTCTGAATCGCATGAAAGATTAAATTCATATAACAAAATGTTTTTAAGCAAAGAAGGTTGGTGGTCGCAATTAATTGGAAAAGGCAAAGCACTCGACACAGATAAATATTTTGTAATTTGTCCAAATATTCTTGGAAGCTGTTACGGAACCACCGGACCAACAAGTTTAAATCAAAATACAAATCAATCTTATGGTATGAATTTCCCTCAAATTACCGTTAGGGATATGATTAAAGTTCAAAAAGAATTACTTGATAAACTTGGCATCTCAAAAATAGAATTAATTGTTGGTGGTTCTTTAGGAGGAATGCAAGTATTAGAATGGGCAATTATGTATCCAGAATTAATAAATAAAATTATGCCCATTGCTACTTCTTCAGCCCATTCAGCTTGGGCAATTGGATTAAACGAGGCATCTAGAAATGCAATTATTAATGATCCCGATTGGGAAAATGGCAATTATAAAATTCAACCGGAAAAGGGAATTAGTCTCGCTCGAAAAATTGCAATGATTAGTTATAGAAGTTACAATTCTTTTAACAAAAAATTTGATAGAACTTATAATGAGAAGGAAAACATTTTTGAAATAGAAAGTTATTTGAATTATCAAGGTGAAAAACTTACTAAACGATTTGATGCAAATACATATCTTTATTTAAGTAATGCAATGGATTTACATGATGTTGGAAAAGGAAGAGGCGGAATTGATAAAGCACTTTCTTCGATAATATCCAAAACAATGTGCGTAGGAATCGACTCGGATATTCTTTATCCCGTTGAAGAGCAAAAGGAAATACAATCTAAAATACCTAATGCAAAATACTCTGAAATTTCTTCAATTCATGGTCATGATGCTTTTCTAATTGAGTTTGATCAGCTAGATAGAATAATACGAAATTTTCTAAATGAATAAAGTCTGAGAAAATTATTACATTATTAAATCATTTTTACTAATCAACATTTTAGTAATTGAACTTTCATGAATTATTTCAAAGGATGAACTGAATTATACAACGCTGAATAATCCTTATCAGCATTACCTTTTTGAATTGAATCAATTAAAATTTTCCTAATCGATTTTAATGAATCTGTATTAATATTTTTTTCGGCAAATGAGTTCAACATTAAATCTAAATCTTTAAGTAAATGTTTAACCGGAAAATTTGGATTATTAAAATTTCTGTTTACGTAGTTTGTTAGTTTTTTATCGAAAGTTGGGGCATAAAGCACGCTGCTCCTAAGGATATCCATAAACATTTCGATATCTAAATTATTTTCTCTAACAAATCCCAAACTCATTGCGAAAGCTACCGTTTCAGAAATTATTAATTGATTCAATGCCAGCTTCATCGATGCAGCTTGTCCAACTTCACCAATGTGCAAAATTTTATTACTGAAAGGCTTAAATAAGTTTTCCCATTTCAAAAATTGCTTTTCAGTTGATCCGATTAAAACAATAAGTTCACAATTTAAAATTTGCTGAATGCTTCCAAGAACGGGAGCCTCAAAATATTCTCCTCTTAATTTTGTTATGCGTTTATATAAATCGAAACTTTCTGTTGGGGCAATGGTACTCATTTGAATAATCACTTTGTTTTCAAAATTTCCAATGTTGCTTGCGAATAAAACTTCATCTATTGCATCATAATTTGAAAGCATCAAAATTATTACATCTGTATCAGTCATGAATTCACGAATATCAGAAAATGTTTTTGCACCTAATTGAATAAGTGAATCTGTTTTACTTTTTGTTCTGTTAAAAACGTTCAATTCATATTTGGCTTCAAGCAATTTTTGAGCAATTGGTTTTCCCATCAAACCAGTTCCAATCAATCCTAATTTCATTATTATTCCATTAAAAAATTTATTAAATCTAATTCAATTAATTCTTCTGAATAAAAGGCTTCACCATATTTTTTGCCAATTTTAAAACCAAATGTTTTTGCACGCGCTTCCAAAAAATTTATAAATTCCGGAGTGCTTATAAAAGTTTCCGGTTCCTTTGATTTTTTATTGTAAAATTGCGTCTGATAAGCAAATACCGCTTTCATTTTTGTTTCAAATGTTTCTGAAATATCAACAATAAATGATGGCTGAAATTCGTAAGTCTGCATAAAATAAAAAATTCTCTTAGGTCTGAATGCATTTTGCAATTTTGAATTAAGTGAAGTTTTAATTTTCGGTAATCCAGCAAAAAACATTGCACGTTTTATCAATTTACTTGCTTCAATATGATCGGGATGACGATCTTTAAAATATGGTGCAAAAATTATTTTTGGTTGATATTTTCTAATTGCTTTAATTATTTTCAATGTATTTTCTTTATCAACAAAAATATGACCGTCTTTAATATTTAAATTATCTCTAACGGTTATATTTAAAATTTTATCAGCATTTTGAGATTCTATTTTACGAATTAGTTTTGAGCCTCTCGTTCCAAGTTCACCACCGGTTAAATCAACAATTCCAATTTTAAATCCAACATTGGTTAATTTGGCAATTGTTCCGCCCATTGATAATTCAGCATCATCCGGATGAGCAGCAAAAACAACTATATCTAATTTCAATTTTTACCTCAAAAATTTTACAATGAATATTATAAAAATATCATGGAAAATAAAATTTTCTTTCTTTTAATAATTATATTTACGCAATAAATTTTAATAAGGATGTAAATTGGAATATGAAGCAGTAATTGGTTTAGAAGTTCATGCGCAGCTCTTAACAGATACAAAAATATTTTGTGGATGTTCAACAAAATTTGGAAATCCGGCAAACACAAATGTGTGTCCGGTTTGCTTAGGTCATCCTGGAGTATTACCGGTATTGAATAAAAAGGTTGTTGAGTTCACAACATTAATGGGAATGGCAACAAACTGCACAATAAATGAAACTTCTACATTTGAAAGAAAAAATTATTTTTATCCCGATTTACCAAAAGGTTATCAAATTTCTCAGTTTGAAGTTCCGATTTGTGAAAATGGATTTATTAATATTAAAACACATGAAGAAAAAAAAATCAGAATTAAACGAATTCACATGGAAGAAGATGCCGGAAAATCAATTCATGATCAAGGGCAGGAAACTTTAGTTGATGTAAACAGATGCGGTACACCATTAATTGAAATTGTAAGTGAACCGGATTTGCATAGTGGGGAAGGGGCTTATCAGTATTTATCTAATTTAAAACAGATTATTACATATTTGGGAATTTGTGATGGAAATATGGAGGAAGGCTCTCTTAGATGTGATGCTAATATTTCAATTCGTCCCAAAGGTGCAAAAAAATTGGGAACAAGGACCGAAGTTAAAAATATGAATTCATTCCGAAATGTTCAGCGCGCAATTGATTATGAAATTGATAGGCAAATAAATTTAGTTGAAGACGGAGGCGAAGTTGTACAGCAAACATTATTGTGGAATGCTGAGCAAAATAAAGCAACATCTATGCGGGGAAAAGAAGAAGCTCATGATTATAGATATTTTCCCGATCCGGATTTAATGCCAGTTGTTGTTAGTGAAGAATGGAAAAATGAAATTTTAAGAAGCATGCCGGAGCTTCCTAAAAATAGAAAAGAAAGATTTATTAAAGAATTTCAATTACCAGAATATGATGCTGAAGTTTTAACTTCACTAAAAGATATAGCTGATTATTTTGAAAATGTACTAAAAGAAACTGGTGATACCAAAATTGCAGCAAATTGGGTTATGGGGGATGTTTTAAAAATAATTAACGAACAAAAATTAACTTTTGATAAATTTCCGATTTCACCGCAAAATTTGGGTAAATTAATAAATTTAATTACGACCAATAAAATCAGCAGTAAAATTGCGAAAGATGTTTTTCCCTTAATGTTGGAAGAAAATAATGATCCAAATATAATTGTTGAAGAGAAAAATTTACTTCAGATTACGGATACTTCTGCGATTGAAATTGCAATTGAAACTGTGATTAAAAATAATCCCGCACAAGTTGAAGAATTTAAATCCGGCAAAGAAAAAGTTTTGGGATTTTTCGTTGGACAAATTATGAAAGAAACAAAAGGAAAAGCTAATCCGCAATTGGTGAATGAAATTTTAAGAGAAAAGTTGAAGTAAATTATTTATAAGTAAAAATTACGGCAAACAAATTTTACCTAAAATTGTTGGTCGAGATGCACCGGTAGTTCGAGGAATATTTGTTGGATTTCCGGAAATAGTTTCGTTTGCTAAAACTGCAAAACAAATTGCTTCTTTTGCATCAGATGATATTCCTATGTCATTAATAATTTTAATTTCTACATTTTCACCAAAATCATCTTTTAAACATTCATAAAGAAATTTATTTTTTGCTCCACCACCGCTGATTATCAATTCGTCAATTTGAGTCTCTTGCTCAATATACTTTTGGTAATTTCTATAAATGCTGTAAGAGGTAAACTTTGTAATTGTGTGAAGCCAATCTTCACTTTTAACATCTTCAAATTCATTATATAAAATTGAAAGAAAATTTTCACCATAATATTCTCTGCCAGTAGTTTTAGGAGGGTTTCTCTCAATATAATTATCATTCAGTTTTAATGCTTCAAATAATTTAGTATTAAATTTTCCCATTCGCGCAATTTCTCCATCTTTATCAAAATCTTTGTTGAAAAACTTTTTTGCAATTATATCAATTAACATGTTACCCGGACCAACATCAAATGCCAATACGTCTTTCAATCCTTTTTCTTTATTTAAAATTGTGATATTAGAAATTCCGCCAATGTTTAATAAAGCTCTATTTTTTAGATGTGAATGAAATAAAATATAATCGAAATAGGGAACAAGAGGAGCACCTTCACCGCCTAAAGCAATATCACCGGTTCTGAAATCTCCAATAGTTACAATTCCGGAAAGCTTTGCCAGCACTGCTGGATCTCCAATTTGCAAAGTTGAAGAAATCTTATATCCAAAATAATTTTGTTTTTGAGGAAGATGCTGAATTGTTTGTCCGTGTGTTCCAATTAAATCAATTTTAGAAATTGGGAAATTAATATTTTTGCATAATGATTGAATCGCACTAAAATAAATATTTGGAAGTAGAAAATTTAGCTGGGAAATATCTTCAACATTGCTGGATTCTTTAAGAGAATTTTTCAGAAGTGTGTCTTTCAATCCCATTGGAAAAGGATATTCTAAGAAACCAATTAAATTAATTTTTGTAAAGATACTATTTCGTTCAATTTCAACGAGTGCAACATCAACTCCATCAAGTGAAGTGCCGGACATTATTCCAATTACATATTTATTTTCTTTCTTTGTTAGATCAAAAATTTTCTTCATAATAAATGAAATATATATTCTCAATATTTTTTAAGATAACAAATTTTCGCTTGATGATTCAGATAAAAATTATTGAATTTAAATTTTATAAAAATAATTCTTTAAGAATTACGGTTCTAAAACTCTTGCAACCATAATACCAGTATGCTTTTCAACGGATCTTGCATAATCTGCAAGCGGCAACTTTGTTATTTCAATCTTTTTACCTTTTATTGGTGCGTGCATAAAATGAATTCTCCCGTCATCCATTTTTACAGCAATTCCGGTGTGTGAAATATCAAGCCCATCAATTCCCGTGCTTAATAAAATTATATCGCCGTTTTGAATTTTGTCTTCAATACACTCAATATAATCTTCCGGGATATAATAATATTTTCTTGAATTGATTGAGTCCTCAATTGATTTTATCTCTTCAATAAACTTAAGATTATTCTTTAATTGTTTATAAGATTCAGTATGATTGCTCATAAAATCAATTTTTTTATCATACAAAATACCACCGATTTCTTTTGTTATATCTTTTACAATTCCCCGTTTTGTGTTATCGTAAAGCCAATCGGAAGCATAATGAAGTCTGGATGGATATAGGTCGATCGTTCCATTTCGATATCGAATATTTGTTAATTCTTTTTGATAATCTTCAAAAGTTATTTTATTGTTTTTTATACATCTAGCAAAAACTAATGAACTTTCAAAAAAGGTGTAACAATCTAAACCGGAAAGATGAATCACAAGATTTTCTTTTTCACCTTTTTCTAAAGTATTAGCTTCATAATCCAAACCCAAAAATGATTTGCCAATTTCTACAAAAATATCATTTATTGGAAGCTCTGTTAAATTTTTTGAAAAAGCTAACTCAAATTTTGAATTGCAAATTTTCAAATCTTCATCTGAATAAGTTGCTTGTGCAATGAATGAAGAATTAAATAAGAACAAAAAAATAATTGCGAAAAAATATTTCATATTGGTAAATCTTCCTCGTGATTTGAACTTGAAATATCCTCTTCAAAAGTTGAATGGAACATATCTAAGTTTTCAAACCTTGCAAAATCTTTTACGAATTTTAGTCTAACATCTCCGGTTGGGCCGTTACGTTGTTTCCCAACAATAATTTCTGCAATTCCTTCAGTTGATTCACCATCGGCAAATTGAGTAATTCCATAATATTCTGGTCGGTTTAAGAAAATTACAACATCCGCATCTTGTTCAATTGAACCGGATTCTCTTAAATCTGAAAGTTGAGGTCGTTTATCACTTCTTGTTTCAACTGCTCTATTTAATTGCGAAAGTGCAATTACCGGAACATTTAATTCTTTTGCTAATGCTTTTAATGATCTTGAAATAGTTGAAATTTCTCTTTCTCTACTATCCATTCTCGTGCTGGAAGACATTAATTGCAAATAATCAATTATAATTAAACCAATATTTTTTTCAGCTTTTAATCTTCTGGCCTTTGCTCTAATTTCTAAAACTGTTTGACCAGGCGTATCATCAATATAAATAGGGGCTTGCATAAGTTTGTGTGCAGTTCTGCTAATTCGGGAGCCGTCTTCAGCTTTAAATCTTCCGGTTCTAACGCTATGGGCATTTATTCGTGCTTCAGCACAAATCAATCTTAGCACAAGTTGAATTGTTGCCATTTCCAAACTAAAAACCGCAATTGGAACTTGATTATCAACCGCGGCATTTCTTGCAGCTGAAAGCGCAAAAGCTGTTTTTCCCATTGATGGACGAGCAGCAACAATTATTAAATCGGATTTTTGAAAACCGCCAAGCATATCATCCAATCCAAAAAAACCGGTTGGTACTGAAAAAGATGAAATATTTTTCGAGTGTATTGCTTCAATATGTTCAATTGCTTCACGGACTGCACGATCCATTGATTTATATGATTCTTTCAATCCAGCTTCGGTAATTTCAAATATTTTAGATTCAGCAGAATCTAAAATATCAAATACATCTTCGCTTCCGTTGTATGCGCTTGTTGCAATTTCCATTGATGAATTAATAAGTTTTCTCAGAATCCACTTTTCTAAAATAATTTTGGAATGATATTCTACATTTGCGGCAGATGCAATATTCTGAGCAAGTTTGCTTATATAAACAGCTCCGCCAACTTGCTCAATTTTATTACGTTTACTTAATTCTTCGTAAAGTGTAACAGAATCAATTGGTTCATTTGATTCATACAGCGAAAGCATTGCTTCGTAAATAATCTGATTTTTTTTATCGTAAAAACATTCAGCTTGAATTGAAGAAGCAACTTTATCAATTGCATCTCTTTCAAGCATAATTGCACCTAATACTGCTCTTTCGACTTCAATAGCTTGCGGTGGTTGATTTACTGCACTTTTTTGATTTTGTAATTCGTCCATAATAAATATTTATTTTAAACTATCATAAAGTTTTCTAAATTTTTGAACATCTTCCCAACATCCTCTTTTCCAATTTGGATTTCTTAATAATGCAGCAGGATGATATGTAACCATTGTTTTTATTCCGTTAAAATCAAAAATATTTCCGCGCAATTTTGTTAAACTTTCTTTGGAATTTAGCAAACTTCCGGCAGCAATTAATCCCAACAATAGAATTGCTTTGGGTTGAATTAAATCAATTTGTTTATACAAATAAGGAGTGCATTCAGTCATTTCAAAAGGAAGCGGATTTCTATTATTCGGTGGTCGGCATTTTAAAATATTTGCAATGTAAACTTCTTCTCTTTCAAAATTTATTGCTTTTAAAATATCAGTTAAAAGTTTACCAGCTCTTCCAACAAACGGTAGACCTTGTTTATCTTCATCTGCGCCGGGAGCTTCTCCAATAATCATAACCTCAGCATTCGGATTTCCGGATCCAAAAACAAAATTTGTTCTTGTTCTTCCAAGTGGACATTTTTGACATTCATGGATTGAATCATTTAAACTTTCTAAAGTTTTACATTCGGAAAAATTTTCAAAAAGGGAATTAGTCGGCATATAAAATTCGGTCTTCTCTTTAATTTTTGGAATTGACTGCTTTGATAATTTTATTTCAAATTTAATATTTTCAAAAAGATTATCACCGAAAATCTCTTTTTGATCTTTTAATGCTTCAATTATTAATTCTTTTCTATTCATCAAAAAAATGTAATGTATTTTGGGAAAATATAATGAATAAAAGATTAAGAAAATATAAATAAAAAAGGAAGTCGTTTGACTTCCTTTTAAAATTTTGAAATTTGGAAATTATGCTTCTTTTTCTTTAAAGCGATAATCTATTTTTTCAGCCACCATTTTTTTTACAGCTTGAACATGAGGTTTATCTCTTTTTTCAAACTCCAAAGAAATTTTTTCTTGCTCTTGATTATCTCTTTCATCAAAATCATCATCAGTTGCTGGAGCAAATGTGCTGATCAAATTACTAAATTCAGTTTTATTTTCTTCATTTAATCTTCTGGCTTCTTGAGCAGAAACAATTACTGCTTCATATAAACTATTTGCTTTCTCTTTCAGAATTCTTAAATCGACTGGTTTTATACTCATTTTATTCTCCTTTATTTTCTTAATTCATTTTCTATTATTTTATAAACTTCTATACTTGCATCTTCAAGATTATAATTATAAACATTATAATCGAATTTTTCTCTATAATTTAATTCCATTTCTGCTCTTTCAATTCTCTTTGCAAAATCCGCATCCGATTCGGTTTTCCGATTATATAATCTTGTTTTTAATTCTTCAATACTTGGCGGCGAAATAAAAATTAGAACAGAATCTTTGTAAACATTTTTTATATTTATTGCGCCTTTAACATCAACTTCAAGAACCATTGAAATTCCGTTATTAATTTTCTCAAAAACGAAATTCTTTAAAGTTCCGTAATAATATCCAAAAAATTTTCCCCATTCAATAAATTCATCATTCTCAACTTTCTTTTTGAAAGAATCTTCATCAAGAAAAAAATAATCTATTCCTTCAGTTTCGTTATGTCTTCTTTTTCTGGTTGTTGCAGAAATTGAAAACGATAGTTCTTTAAAATTATTTAGAACATTTTTAATAATTGTTGTTTTCCCCGAACCGCTTGGGGCTGAAAATACAAATAATTTTCCTTTTTGATCAGACAAATTTTACTCAATATTTTGTATTTGTTCACGGATTTTTTCTAATTCTTCTTTAATTACAATTCCGGCATGTGCAATTTCCGAAGAAACTGATTTGCTGTTTATTGTATTAATTTCTCTATTCATTTCTTGACTTATAAAATTCAATTTTCTTCCAGCATCATCTTCATTTTCAAGGGTTTCGCTAAATAATTTTATATGACTTCTTAATCTAATACATTCCTCGGTAATATCATGTTTTTCTGATAAAATTGCTAACTCAATAAGAAATCTGTCTTTATCATCAATAAATTCATCAACTAATTTTTTTGCTCGTTCTTTAAATTTTTCAAAATATTCTTGTGTTGAATTTTTTGAAATTTGTTCAATTTTTGTAAGCTCTTCCAAAATTTTATTAATTCTAAAATCTAAATCTTTTTTAAGTTCCAAGCCTTCATAATTTTTCATTTCAATAAATTTTTGAATTGCAGAATTTATTGAATTTGCAATTATTTCAAAATCAATTCCATTTGTTTCTTGATTTTCATTAAGATACAAATCCTTAAGCATTAAAATTTGATTTAAATCTATATCAGAATCAGAATTTGTAATATTTTTAATTTGAGTTAAAATATCCAAAGTATTTTGAAGCGCAGTTGGATTTATTGGTGAATTTCCGTTAGAAAATTTATTGTAAGTTAAATTTATGTTTAGGGAAACTTTTCCTCTGCCAATTTTATTTTTTATTAATTCTCTAATTGCAAATTCGTGTTTATAAACTTCTTTGGGAAGTTTAATTGAAAGATCTAAAAATCTGCTATTTAAGCTTTTTATTTCTGTTTCTAAAATAAAATTTTCGTTTGAATTTACATCCGAGCCAAAACCGGTCATACTTTTCAACATTAAAAATACCTCAAAAATTGAGCCTTAAATTTACCTAAATAATTGATTTTATTCAAAAATAGTTTATATAATTAACTTGCTAAGATTTAGAAGGCTTCGCCTATACCAATTTGGATTTCTAAAATGTTAAATAATCTTCTTTTATAGAATTGGGTTTTTACATTTGGATCGTAAATTTTAAATCCAAAATCTAAACGGAAAGGTGCAAAATCTGAATAATACCTAAAACCAAAACCGGCAGCTACTGCAAAATAATCAAATCTAAAATCGGAAACATTTTGCCAAACATTTCCATAATCTAAAAATATTGCAGAACCAATTCTTTCCGATAAATGTTCGCGAAATTCAAACGAACCTTCAAATAGAAAAAATCCACCGGGAGTAATATTCCTTACAATATTCTGAATTTCGTTTTGAGTTGGATTATCGGGTAAATCAATTTGTGTAACCGGTAAATCACTTGCTCCCCAAGCTCTAATTGAGTTGCTTCCACCAGCTGTTAATCTTTGGTTAAAGAGAATATTTTTTTTATTTCCGTAATATGATTGAATATTTCCGATTCTTAATTTTGTTCCGAAAGCATCAAAATAATTTGTCAAAATTGGAAGATAAAATGTTGATGTTAAAACAAATTTATAATATGCTGATTGATTAAAATTATAACTCCCAATTTTACTCGCCAAATAAGGAAGTGAATTTCCGTCTTCCAATAACATTGAAAGAGAATATCCCTTTGTTGGGAAAAGTAAGTCATCAGTTTTATTTGCGACTAAATTAACACCAAGAATTGCATTTGTTCCATAACTTTCTCCATTACCAGTATAAAGTGAATCAACCTTATTTTTTATTTGTTCATCTGAAATACTTGGCGCACTTCGCTTTCTGTAATAATCAAATAAAATATCTTGAATATATTTTTCTTTAAAAACGTACTCAGTTCTCTGTAAAGTAAAATGGCTACTTAAACCGGTTAAATATATATATGGCGGAAGTTCGAAACTTAAATTTAGTTTGGTTCCATAAATACTGGCATTCCATTCATCTCGTTTTTTTTCCAAAGTATAAAAAGCTTCAAGAGTTGTATTTATAGGTTTTCCAAAAAGAAAAGGTTGTTCGATTGTTGCACGCAAATCTGCTAATCCATAAATATTATCTGCAAGATTTCCCGCTTTTAAAAATTCCGTAATATTTTCTGCCGAGATAGAACTTCCAATTGTTAGTTTTCTTGCATCGCCAAAGAAGTTTTTATTTATCCAACTTAAACCTAAACCAAATTTGAAATTTGTACTTTCTGTTCTGTCATTTATTACAATTAATTCCGGAGCAAGTTCATTTAGTAATCCAACACTTGTTACAATGCGAATTGGAACGTAATTTTTATTTGTATCTACAGTATTTCCAGTAATTAATGCAGATGAAAAAAGATTAGTTCTGTAAAGTCTTACTTGCGCTGATTTTAAATTATGATAGCTAAAATAATTTTCCGGATTAATATTTACAATTTCTTTAATTAGTTCTTCACTAACTAAATTTTTTCCGGGTCCGCTTTTTTCAACTGTAACATTATTGATTTTATACCGATTTCCAACATCGAAATTCATTTTTACATTTACGGAGTTTGTATAAATTGTATCAATTTCAACAATAGGTTGATCGGCTTGGGCAAGCATATAACCGTTATCTTGAAGATAGTTTAGAATTGCGTCTCTATTTTGCTCAACTTTTGAATCAGAATATTGAATCGTGCTATCAATTGTAATAAGTGAATTTATTTTTTGTAGAAAATCCGGAGAAATTTTTTCTAAACCGGAAATTTGTAGTTTATTAAAATTTGTCGGTTTATTTTCCGTTATTAAAAAAATTAAATCAGCTTTTTCCGTTCCATTTTTATCAATATTAAATTCAGCATTAATTTTGGTATTGAAAAATCCATTGGCAAAATAAAGACTCTTTAAAATATTTATATCATTTTGAATATTAAGCGAATCAAAAAATGTTGCACTTTTTCCAAAACTTGAAAAACTTGAGAAGAATTGCGAAATCCAATTGGGACTTTCTTTTGAAGTTATAATTTCTTCAAGTTCTGAAGAAGAAAAAAAATCATTTCCTTCAAAACTTATTGATGATAATTCAATTTTATTTTCACTTTGAGAAAAAATTTGGTTTTGGAGTATTGAAATTATTAGAAGTAAAATGTATGCGATGAATTTATGGTATTTCATGAAATTAATTTTTAATAGTAACTTTTGTTCCAACATTTACAACAGATAAAAGTTCATCAATATTTTCATTGCTTAATGCAATTGAGCCGTTTGTCCAATTAAACACAAAAGGTAAATTCTTAAAAATAATATTGTATTCGCCGGTTCCTTGAATTCCAATATCTGCACCTAAAATTGTTTCACTATATGAACATCCAGTTTCGTTTAATTTTTTGGCAATATTTTTAAAATCATTTTGAGAGATTATATTTTCTTTCAATGCTTCAGATGCATCTTTCAAATTAGGAAAATCTAGAAATAATTTTTTATAGTAAATATTATTAGAGTCAATTCTACAAATTAAATAATTACCAATCGGGGTTACATTATCATTTTTTGAAATTTTATTTGAATTATTATTTCTGCCAAAAACAACATTGTAACTTTTCACTAGTGTTGAATCACTTAGCAAATTTAATTTGTAGTTTTTCCTATCTACTGAAATTGTAACATTTTTTAATCCGGAAAGTTTCTTTTCTATCAGAATTTCTTCTAAAGGTTTTTCACGCAAATTTAGAATAATTCCATAAGCAACAATTCCAGAAAAGAAAAAAAGCATGCTGGCAATTATATATAAAACATTTCTCAGCATAAAAATTCTATAATGCTAAACAACTCTTATTTAGTTTATAAATATAATAAATAGGGAAGTGAAAATTTGTGCAATTAAATAAGTAAAATTGGTTTTAAAATTTTACAGTCAGATGTATTTAAAATAAAAAAAGGCTATAAAAATAGCCTTTAAAATTTGTTAAAATTTAAATCTAAACTTCCATGATTTCAGCTTCTTTGTGTTTGATCAGATCATCAATTTTCTTAATATGTTCATCGGTATATTTTTGTACATCATGTTCTGCATCACGACGTAAATCTTCAGAAAAATGTTTTTCTTTTTCAGCTTTTTTAAGATGATCATTTGCATCTCTTCTTACATTGCGGATTGCAATTTTTGCTTCTTCACCAAATTTTTTAACAAGTTTAACTAAATCGCGTCTTCTTTCTTCATTTAAAGGTGGAATAGGAACTTTGATATTTGTACCATCGCTAATTGGATTTAATCCCAAATCAGCAGAAAGAATAGCTTTATCAATATCATTAATTACACTTCTATCCCAAGGTGTGATTGATAAAGTATGAGAATCTAATACCGAAACATTTCCTACTTGATTTAAAGGAGTTTGTGTTCCGTAATAATGGACTTTTATTCCGTCTAAAAGAGCAGTAGTAGCTTTACCGGTTCTAATTTTTGCAATTTCATTACGAAAAGCTTCAATAGTTTTATCCATTTTTGATTTAGCTTCATTAATAATTTGATTATTCATATTGACCTCGCAAATTATTTTATTCTAATTTTTATTATTTACTTGTGTTCCAAGATTTTCGCCGGTTACTATCTTTAAAAGATTATCTTCTTTATTCATATTAAAAACAACAATTGGGAGCTGATTTTCTTGACACAAACTAATTGCTGTTAAATCCATAACACGAAGATTTTTATTCATAACCTCAAGATATGAAATTTCTGTAAACATTGATGCATTTGGATTTTTTTCCGGATCTGAATCATAAACTCCGTCAACTCTGGTTCCCTTCATAATAACGTCAGCTTCAATTTCAACGGCTCTCAAAGAAGCTGCAGTATCAGTACTAAAATATGGATGTCCGGTTCCGGCACCGAAAATTACAACTCTTCCTTTTTCTAAATGACGAATTGCTCGTCTTCTGATATATGGTTCAGCCATTTCATCCATTCTAATTGATGTCATTAATCGTGTGTACATTCCGTTACTTTCAAATGCATTTTGTAGAGCAAGTGCATTTATCACCGTTGCCAACATTCCCATTTGATCGCCGGTTACTCTATCAATTCCTTGTTTACCGGCATTTAAACCTCTGTAAATATTTCCGCCGCCTATCACAATTCCAACTTCAACACCTAAATCTCTAACTTTCTTAACTTCCTTAGCAAAAAAAATTAAAATATTTGGATCAATTCCGTATCCCAAATTTCCCATTAAAGATTCACCGCTGAGTTTTAAAAGTATTCTTTTGTATTTTATCATTTTCTCCTCTATAAAAAAAAAGGTCTTAAATTAAGACCTTTTAAATTAATTATTTTTTTTCATCACTCAAATGAAAACGATGAAATAGCTTTATTACAGCTTCCGAAGAATTCTTTTTATTGTATTCATTAAGAATATCGCCGACAGATTTTGTATTATCTTTTATAGAAGTTTGTTCAATTAAGCAATTTTCTTGATAGAATTTATTTAATTTCCCCTCAGCAATTTTATCAAGAATTTGTTCTGGTTTACCTTCTTTGCGTGCAACTTCTTTATAAATTTCTTTTTCCTTATTAAGTACATCTTCAGAAACTTCTTTTCTGGTTACGTATGATGGTTTCATTGCTGCAACTTGCATAGCGAAGTCTTTTGCAAGAGCAGTAATTTCAGTTTTTCCAGAATCTTTTACATTATCAACTCTAATTAAAACAGCAAGTTTAGATCCATGATGAATATAATCAACAACAGCTCCATTTTCAGAACTTTCTATCAAAAATCGTGAAACCTCAATTTTCTCACCAATTTTACCAATAATTGCAGTTAATTCTTCTTGAACTAATTTACCATCGTGTTTTAATGCTAATAATTCAGAAGTATTTTTTGGCTGATTTTGAACAATAGCATCCAACACAAAATTCGCAAAATTTACAAAATCATCACTTTTCGCAACAAAATCAGTTTCACAATTAACTTCAACAATTACAGCTTTTGATCCATTATCTAAAGACTTGGTAAGAATGATGCCTTCGTTTGCACTTCTTTCAGCTCTTTTAGCCGCAACTGCCGCACCTTTTTTTCTTAGAACTTCGATAGCTTTTTCAAAATCTCCATTTGCTTCAGTGAGTGCTTTTTTGCAATCCATCATTCCGGCGCCAGTTTTTTCTCTTAGTTCTTTCACTAATTGCGCAGTAATTTCCATAATTTATCTATCCTATTTTTATAAACAATTTCTAAATTAATTTTCTTCTTTTGCTAATCCGGCATCTTTACTTTTTATCCAGCTAAAATCTTTTTCCATTTCATCAGCAGAATCATAATAACAGCTTCTTGCAATTTCTTGTCCGTTAACAGCTTTAAGAATATAATAATGTTGATTATTTTCAGTTGTTCCGGTTGACCATCTTTTTTCATTTCCGGCATTTTTACCAATTGCATCAATTCCATTTAACATTGCTTTTTCAGAAGTATAACCCTCTGATCTTAAATAAGTTTTTCCATTTGTTCCGTTAAATCCAAAATAAAATTCATTTTTTTCATTTGTAAATTTATAAAATCCAGAATCACCTTTATAAGATTCGCAGGGAAGATATTCATCAGTTGAAGCTTCTTTTTTATCAGATACTTTTAAATCTTTTCGTTCACCTTTTTCGTTAAATTTAACTTTTCTGATTTTTGGTTTTAATGATTTTTTGTCTTCACTTGTTTCTTCTTCTTGTTTTTTCTGTTTTTCTTTTTCTGCAGCTTTTTCTGCTTTCACTTCATTGTATTTTAAACCGCCTTCAATAACAGCATCAGAGATTGCTTTTGTAATAATTTCAACTGCGCGAACTGCATCATCATTTGAAGGAATTACATAATCAATTGGATCAGGATTGCAATTTGTATCAACAATTGCAAACAAAGGAATATTTAATCTCAAAGCTTCATTTATTGCAATTGATTCCTTTTTGATATCAACAATAAAAATTGCATTTGGCATTTTTTTCATTGTTTCAACACCATCAAGAATTTTTCTGAGTTTGTCTCTTTCTCTGGATTTATATAATTGTTCTTTTTTTGTAAGTTTTTCAAAAGTACCGTCTGTTTCCATTTTATCAATTTTCTGCATTCTTCCGATACTTTTTCTTATAGTTGTAAAGTTGGTTAACATTCCGCCCAACCATCTTTCGCTAACCCAGTTCATTCCGCATCTTTTTGCTTCTTGCGCAATTACACCTTTCGCTTGTTTTTTTGTACCAACAAAAAGTACAGTTCCGCCATCAGACGTAATTTCTCTTATTTTTTCAACGGCTTCTTCAATTGCAACTTGAGTTTTTTTGAGATCAATAATGTGGATTCCATTTTTCTCCATAAAAATATATGGTCTCATTTTTGGATTCCAACGACGTGTAAGGTGACCGAAATGTGCACCTGCTTCGATGAGTTTGGTAAGTTCTATCTTTGCCATTTTAACTCCTGTTTAATCTTCTATTTTCTTCAACTTTACCTTAGATCCCTATTTTTTTTGTAGGACACAGGCGGTAAATCAGAAAATATGAATGTTTGTGAATAATTGATTATATAATTTAAAATCTCTAGAATTTTATCTTTTAGAGAATTGAAATTTCTTTCTTGCTTTTGGTCTTCCTGGTTTTTTACGTTCAACCATTCTTGGATCTCTTCTTAATAAACCTTCAGGTTTTAACAACTGTCTTAGTTCAGGATTTATACTGATTAATGCTCTTGAAATTCCCAAACGAATTGCTTCAGCTTGTCCGCGAACTCCTCCGCCTTCAACTGTAGCAAGAACATCATATTTACCTAAAGTTTCAGTAAATTTAAATGGTGTAATAACATCATCTCTATTATCTGCAATTGGGAAGAAATTATCAAATTCTCTTTTATTTACTGTTACTTTTCCACTTCCGTTTCTTAAAATAACGCGGGCAACAGCATTTTTTCTTCTTCCAACAAATATTTTATCTGCCATTTAATTTCCTATAAATTTTTATATACTTAAAGCTTCAGGTTTTTGCGCTGAATGAGGATGTTGAGCGCCAGCATAAACTTTTAATTTTTTTAACAAATGTCTTCCTAATCTATTTTTAGGAAGCATTCCTTTTACAGCTTCTGTAATAATATAATCCGGCTTTTTTGCTCGTAATTCTGAAAAAGATTTTGTTTTAGCTCCACCTGGGTACATTGAGTGTGTAAAATAAGTTTTCATTAGTTCTCTTTTACCAGCTAATTTAACTTTTTCTGCATTTACAACAATTACAAAATCACCAGTATCTGTATTGGGTGTAAAAATCGGTTTATGCTTTCCACGAATTACTGATGCAGCTTTTGCTGCTAATCTGCCTAAAATCAAATCATTAGCATCAATTACGTACCATTTCTGATCGGCATCTTCTGTTTTAATAAAACGTGTTAATTTTTCTTGTTTCAACTATTTCCTCCGTTTAAAGAGATTTTTTTAGAGCTTGTAAATATATCTTAATCGATTTGAAATGTCAAGAATTTGAATATAAATTTATTTTCCCGTTTATCTTTAAAAATTATTAGGAATAAATGCAAAAATTGTTTTCGGAAATGTATCTGTAATTATCAGAAATCCTTTTTCATCCAATTTTGCCAAACCTTCCCAATTTCTGCTTTCATTTTCTAACAATTTTATATACATTGGATTTTTCTCAGAAAATGAAATTCTTCCATTTTTAATCTCAAATTCAACAATTCTTTCAACAACTTTGGAATTTTGATGGGATTTCCCAATTCCAAAAATGTTAAAAATATCATCATTTGCGGGATTTAATTTTTTTTCATCTTTTGGGAAAAAATAATTTATTGCCCAAAATTTTCCGTTTTCATCAATTTCCGTTGCATCGGTAATTCTATATTCTATATTAGGAAATATTACTTTTTCCAAGACTTCCAAATTATTGTTATAAATATTTACAAATGTATTTGGATTTACATTTTTTCCGTTAGCTTCATAAATTGGAATTATTGTATCATTTTTGGCAGCGATTGATTCACAGCTTAAATTGTAAATTTCTGTTGAAGTCGGAATTTCTGTAACAGAATTTTTATCCAATGAAATTGTAAAATATATTGTATCAATTTTCCCGGAAATTATTAGTGATTTCATTTTTCCGTCATTCATACTTTCAATAGAAAGATAAATTTTATCATTAATTACAGAAATTGCTTCAAATCCGGAACCGCTGTTTAAATATTCACCTAAATTGGAAAGATTGATTTCAAAAGTTTTGGGTGAAATTTCATTTATTTTTTTTTCGAAAAGATAATCTAATATCTCACTTTTTTTGATGAAATAAATTATTCCATTTTCATTCTCAGAAATAAAGTTTGGATATTGCGGAACTAAAAGTAGAAAATCGTTATACCAGCACAATCCGGAAATTTCAGAATTTCTTCCGGAAATTTCTCCATTTAACGGAATTATTTGCGGTTCAATTTCTTCAATAATTTTATATCTATTTTTATCAAAATTTGATTTTTCATTAATTGTTGAGCAAGAAATTATTACAAAAATTGTAAATAGAATTAAATTGAGAGAAAAGTTTATTTTCATAAGAAATAAAAAAGGTTGTAAAAAAATAGATCACAGATTACAGCGAAAAAACTGATTTTCGCAGTTTTAAATTCGAAAATATTTTGTTACAACCTTTTAGAGTTTTACATTCCCGGAATTTTCATTTCATTATAATCTGAAGGAATTTCGAACAAATCATTACTTAAAGATTGTTTATTTATTTCAACAGCTTCAAAAGTTGAGATTACTTCACCATCTGAATTTTTTGTAATTACTTGAAGCGGAAAATATCCTTTATCTTTTAATGAACTTCCCCAAGTAGGCGAATAACCAGCTCCCATTGGATTTTCCATAAATATAAAATTTCCTAATTCATCGGTTATCCAAGCTTCAACTTCATAATTATCATCATCAAATTCACTTTTATTAATCCATTGATCGCAATCATAACCTAAAAAAGTTTTTGTTTTTCCGGTTTTATAATTTTCAAAATTAAATTCCTTTTTATCTTTTTCATTTTCTTCTTCATCATTTTTCTTAAACATATCACCAAGTTTTGAGAAAAGAGAATTATTTAAATTCATATACATTTTATCTTCCGGCATTAAAATGTATGAATTTTCTTTTTTGTAGATAAAAATTGCAGAAACATCTTCATCTTCAAACATAGTAATTCTAAAATTTCCATCTTTTAAAAAATATTCCATTAAATGAGATTCATCGTCATCATCCGTAATTTTAAATTTAACTTTTCCTTCAAAATAATTTTGAGCATTTGTTAAAATTGCTGATGAAATTAAAATTAGAATTGCGAGATTTAAAATTTTTCTAAGCATATTTTCTCCTTTTCGTTTTAAAAAATTCTTTACAAAACTAAACTAACTCAATATAAATATTTTTGTGTAAAAACTAAATTGGAATTATAATTGACTTTTTAATTTTATAAAATGTAAAAATGATTTATCTTTGCGCTGTAATTAAAAGGAGAAAATAAATGCAAGAAAAAAAAGATTTTTTAAGAGATGTAATTGAACATATTGATATAAAAGAACATAACGTAATTAAGTTAGTTGATTCGATGGAAAAGATGGCATTTTCTGCAAGAGATTTGAATCGTGCTGCAAAAATTTACAACATGATGTTGGAAGATAAAAATTGCTCGGTAATTTTAACTTTAGCCGGAAGTTTATTCAGCGCCGGTTTAAAAAAAGTTGTTTTCGATTTGGTAAATAATAATATGGTTGACGCAATAGTTTCAACCGGAGCAATAATGGTAGATCAAGATTTTTTTGAAGCATTAGGGTTTAAACATTATTTGGGAACTCCGTTTAGCGATGATAATCAATTACGTGATTTACACATTGATAGAATTTATGATACTTATATTGATGAAGATGAATTAAGAATTTGTGATGATACAACTGAAAAAATATTTAATAGTTTGGAACCAAGACCATATTCTTCCAGAGAATTGTTATGGAATTTTGGAAAATATTTGGATGAAAACGGCGGACCAAAAGTTGATGACAGCGTAATTTATGCGGCTTACAAAAAAAATGTTCCGATATTTGTTCCGGCATTTTCAGATTGTTCAGCGGGATTTGGAATAGTTGTACATCAATATAACAATCCAGAAAAACATGTTTCGTTTGATTCCGGGAAAGATTTTCTTGAATTAACAAAAATTAAAATGAATACAAAAGAGACCGGAATTTTTATGATTGGCGGCGGAGTTCCAAAAAATTTCACACAAGATATTGTTGTTGCTGCGGATATTTTAATGGAAGATGCACCAATGCATAAATACGCAGTTCAAATTACAGTTGCTGATGAAAGAGACGGCGCACTTTCCGGTTCTACATTAAAAGAAGCAAGTTCATGGGGAAAAGTTGAAACAACTTATGAACAAATGGTTTATTCTGAAGCAACAATTGCTATGCCTTTAGTTGCCGGATATGCTTATCATAAAGGCGCTTGGAAAAGCAGAGAGAAAAGAGAATTTCAAAAATTGTTTTAAAGTATTTGATAAAAACCTCGGAAGTATTTCCATATTTCCGAGGTTAAAAAAAATTATTTTAGCAAAATCATTTTTTTAGTTGAATTAAAATTTTCACTTTCCAATCTATAGTAATAAATTCCCGAAGCGAAATTCCTTCCATCAAATTCTATAGAATAATTTCCGTTAATAAGATTTTTATTAATCAATGATTTAACCAATTCTCCGTTGCTGTTAAAAACATTTAACTTAACATTTTGCGATTTGGTAATTGTAAAATTTATTTTTGTAGTTGGATTAAATGGATTGGGATAATTCTGATTTAATACAAATTCATTTTCAATTTTTACATTATCTTCAATATTTACGGCACCGTTTGGTTTACCGATAAATAATCCTCTTCCATGTGTTGCAACTGCAATTATTCCATCTGAGGTTCTCGCATCAAGAAATTCTACAATAACATTACCAATTTCATTCGAACTTTCTTGTTCCCAAACTGTATTATTTCCATTTAAAGTAGAAGTTGAATACAATCCCGTACTGGTACCAACAAAATAATTTGTTGAACTATTATTGGGATGAATTATTGCAGATCTTATTGAAGGTCCCGGATTAGTTTCATCGCCTGCTAAATTTCCTTCAATTTCTGTGTAATTTTGTCCTCCATCAGTTGAGTGAAATAAACTTGGAACATTATAATTTGATATAACAACAAGAATTTCGTTACCATTTTCCGGATTGATTGCTATATGATGAATATAAGCTCCTAAACTTGCGGTTGGAATTGAAACATCTACGTTTCCGGTTGTTGCGCTATTTGCACTTTCAAGTTTATAAATTTTTGGAATTTCATTTTCTTTATATCCAGCATAGTAAAGTAAATTTGTTGGATTTGAACTTGTCACATTAATCGCAGTTATTGAATATTCCTCAGGCATTTTCATATTAGCAAGTTCAATCCATCCACTTTCTGTTCCTCCTTGCAAATAAGGAGAAATTAAAGTGATTGCAGCATTTTTCCATACTGAATTTCCTGCTGGATAATACATAATATTTTCTTTATTTGCATCAATTACAAATGGGTTAATAAAAAGTTGCCCGGTTGCATTTAAAGGAGTAATTTCTGTCCAACCAGCATCAAAACTTGGAATACCAGAATTATCATAATTAAGTCTATAAATCTGTCCATCGTAAATTGAGGAATATGCGAATTTCCCGGAAGTAAAATGAGAATAACTACCATCGCCAGAACTTAAGTCAGAAGTTGCTTCATTTGAGTTATTCCATATAAAAAACGGTGTTCCATTATCTTGTGTTCCACCCATTATTCTAAAATCATCAGCTTTACTTGGAATACTTACGGTGTAAAATTGGGTAACATTATATCCATTATTTTTGTTTACCCAAGGAAAAAATTGAGAATATGAAACGTCAGAAATGTTATTAGAAAAACTTAAACCCCCCGTCATGCCCAACCCAAACTTGATTTGAATTATTAGGATCAAATGTTATGTTATGAATATCGGGATGTAAATTTGGATAGAAAAATTCACTTGAATGATATCCACCGATCCATCCTAATTTAGGATTAGTAATTGCTGTAGAAAATCCATCAGTTGATCTAAATAAACTAGTACCGGCAATTAAAACAAAATTATCATCATCAGGTTTTACTGCAATTGCTAAATTATAACTACTTTGAGTATATAAATGACCTTGATATTCGAAAGATTCAGAATCGAATTTTGGTAATTTAGCTGTTAAATTTTCTGTAACTGAATTATCCAAACTCAATTTGAATAATTTCACATCTTCATTTCCGTCAGTTAAATTATTACCGGTAAATGTGAGTATGTAAAAAATTGGTGTAGATAATTTTGAAGTTCCTAAAACACTTCTATGATGATCAGAAGGGAAATCCACCGGAGTAATATTTGTCCAACTAAATCCATTATTTGTTGATTTATAAATTCCCGGTGTATTCGTTTTTGTTTCATTAAATCCATAATCTGAAATTACTCCTATTAAAGTTCCATCAGATTTTACAATTATATCGCTATAATAATGGTCATTCAAAGCACCCAATGAAATATTAAAGTTTACACCACCATCGGTTGACTTAATAATTCCCAAACCATTAGCAACTGCAAATAAAGATCCAGTTGTTGGATGAATTAATAATTTTGACATATAATCAAAATTTGAATCCCATTTGGTTGGATTACTTTTTGAATTTTCAACAGCAGTCCAAGTTTCTCCATTGTCAATAGATTTAAACAATCCGTTTCCGTAATAACGAGCGGTAAATCCTCTATCTGATGCACTGTTTCCATTTATTTCACCACCACAAGCATACCAAGTATTTGTAAATCCGTTTCTTGGATCTTGTACAATTGATGTAATACTGAATGCTTCATTATTACCACTCTTTTGCTGCCAAGTTTCGCCATTATCAATTGATTTCCAAATTCCTCCGGAAACTCCACCGGCAATAATTGTATTTGAATTAGTTACATCAATTGCTAAAGCTCTTGTTCTTCCGCCGACATCGTTTGGTCCAACTTCTGTCCATACAAATCCAGTTGAACTATTTTTGTATAAATCAGTACTATTTTTTTTCGGTAATTTTTTTGCAAACTCTAATTCTCTTCGTCTAATATTTTCCGGAATTGAATTTGTTTTTGGATCACGGATAATATTAAAAAAATAATCAGTTCTTGCTTTTTTTCTTTCCTTTTTACTTAACTTTTTAATTTGCAATTCATTACGATCTATTTTCAAGTTATCAAACAAAATGCTAAACGAGAAATATGATAGTAGGAAAAAGATAGAAAATACTAGGAAATTAGTACTCCAAAGGTTTTTCATAATATGCTCAAATTTATGTTAGAAAAAATCATTTAAATATTTATTCACAATAAAATTATAGTTTATTCTTTAAAAAATTGATTTTCATAATATGTAATAAGAAGTAAAAAATCAAAAATAAAATCTTTCTTAAAATAAATCTTAATGCTAATTTAATAATTAGTAAAGTTGAATTGTTAAAATTTTTGGAGATGTTATGTTTAAAACAGAAACTTATAAAAACAGAAGAGATGAATTAAAGAAAAAGTTCAAAGACGGAATTCTTTTATTCCTTGGAAATAATGAAATGCCAATGAATTATTTAGGAAACACATATCGCTTCAGACAAGATAGTTCCTTTTTATATTATTGGGGAATTAATGAACCAAACTTAGCTGCAGTTATTGATATTTCGAAAAACAAAGAAACTATTTTTGGTGATAACAGAAGTTTGGATGACGTAGTTTGGATGGGATTTGACGATACAATTGAAAATAAATCAGCAAAAGTTGGTGTTGAAAATACAAAACCTTTTTCCAAATTAGAAAGTTTTATAAGAAAGAAAATTTCTCATGGAAATAAAATTCACTATTTACCGCAATATCGATCAGATAATTTATTATTACTTCAAGAAATTTTGGATATAAAAGCTGGTGAAATTAATAACAATTCTTCAGTAAAATTAATTAAATCTGTCATTCAACAAAGGTCAATAAAATCTGAAGAAGAAATTACTGAAATTGAAAAAGCTCTTGAAGTAAGTTATTATATGAATATTACAGCAATGAAAGAAATTAAAGTTGGTATTACAGAAAGAGAAGTTTGCGGAAAAGTTGAAGGTATTGCAATTTCAAAAGGAAATGGAGTTTCGTTTCCAATTATATTTTCAGTTAACGGGGAAATTCTCCATAACCACTCGCATGAAAATATTATGCAAGATGGACAAATTGCAGTTCTGGATTCGGGTTCAGAAACAATGTTAGGTTATGCAAGCGATACAACAAGAACAATTCCGGTAAGTGGAAAGTTCACTCAAAAACAAAAAGAAATTTATAATATTGTTTTGGAATCACAACTTGAATCAATTAAAATGATGAAACCCGGAATTAAATATAAAGATGTTCATTTGAATGCAGCAAAATAATTGCAAACGGTTTGAAAAAATATGGAATTATGAAAGGTAATATTGATAAAGCCGTTGAAGAAGGAGCGCATGCTTTATTTTTTCCGCACAGGCTTGGGCACATGCTCGGCTTGGATGTTCACGATCTTGAAAGTTTAGGTGAAAATTATATTGGTTATGATAAAACTGTAAAAAGAAGTAATCAATTTGGTTTAGCATATTTAAGATTAGCAAAAAAATTAGAAACGGGATTTGTCGTAACAGTTGAACCCGGATGTTATTTTATTCCCGCATTAATTGATAAATGGAAAAGTGAGAAAAAATTTATTAAGTATATCAATTATAAAAAATTAAGTGAGTACAGAAATTTTGGCGGAATTAGAATTGAAGATAATGTTCTAATAACGAAAGATGGAAATAGAGTTTTAGGAAAACCAATACCTAAAACAATTAAAGAAGTTGAATCTGCTTGTTCAAAATAATTTATAGAGTGGAATATCATTTAGATATTCCATTTTTATTTTTCTAAATTTAACTTATCAATACTTCTAAAAATCTTCAAAATGTTAAAAGAAAATTATCAAAGATTAATTAACGAATTAAAAATTGTAATCCCCCAAAATAGAATTTTCGAAGATGAACTAAATACTTTAGCTTACGGGACCGATGCAAGTTTTTATAGGTTGATTCCTAAAATTGTTGTTAAAGTAATTTCAGAAGATGAAATTATTTTTATAATAAATTCATGTAACAAATTTAAAATCCCAATTACATTTCGTGCATCCGGCACAAGCTTATCCGGTCAATCAATTTCAGATTCTGTTTTACTTGTTGCCGATAGGTCATGGAATAAAATTAAAATTTCCGAATGCAAAACTAAAATTACTTTGGAACCAGCTGTTTTAGGCGGAAGAGCAAATCTTGAACTTAGTAAATTCAATAAAAAAATTGGACCAGATCCCGCTTCAATAAATGCCGCAACGGTTTGCGGCATTGCATCAAATAATGCAAGCGGAATGACGAGTGGTATAAAAAATAATGCATACAATACAGTTTCAGAAATGCGTATTGTTTTTCCAAACGGAAAAATTCTTGATACTTCAAACGCCGATCAGAAATTAAAATTTATAGAAGAAAATAGAAAATTAATTGTTGAATTATTAAATCTTTCAATAGAATTAAATCAAAATGAAATTTGTAGAAATAAGATTAAAAAGAAATATCAGATTAAAAAACACTATGGGATATAGCGTAAACTCACTTATTGATTTTAAAGATCCCATAGAAATAATTAAACATTTAATGATTGGTTCAGAAGGCACGTTAGGATTTATTTCAGAAATTACTTTAAATACTGTGAATTCTTTTCCCTATAAAGGAACTTCACTAATAATTTTTCCAAATGTGAAAAAAGCTTGCTCAACAATTCCAATTCTTAATGAACTCCCAATTGATGCCGCAGAATTAATGGATAGAGCAGCTTTAAAATCTGTTGAAGATAAAAATGGAATGCCCGTTTACTTAAAAAATCTTTCGCAAGAATCTGCTGCACTTTTAATTGAAACTTCAGCTCCCGATGAAATTGTTTTAGATTTTAATATCAATAGAATAAAAAATGCGTTGAGTTTAGTAAAAACTGTAAGACCAGTTGAATTTACAAAGGATAAAAATGAATATTTGAAATTATGGAATGTAAGAAAGGGATTGTTCCCATCGGTAAGTAAATCAAGAAAAGAAGGAACAACCGTTATAATTGAGGATCTAAATTTTAATACAAAAGATTTAGCAAATGCCGTTGAAGATCTTAAATCAATTTTGCAAAATATAATTATTCGGAAAATATTATTTGGGGACATGCGCTTTCGGGAAATATACATTTTGTTTTTGCGCAAGATTTTAACGATGAAAAGAAGTCGATCGATATAAAAAATTTATGAATGAAGTTGTTGAATTAGTTATAAATAAATATGATGGCTCGCTTAAGGCAGAACACGGAACCGGAAGAAATATGGCTCCGTTTGTAAAATATGAATGGGGAATGAGATTTATGAAATTATGATCAGAATCAAAAAATTATTTGACCCGAATGGAATTTTAAATCCAGGAGTATTAATAAATAATGATGAGTCAATTCATATAAAAAATTTAAAACCAACACCAATTGTAAATGAATTAATTGATAAATGTATTGATTGCGGATTTTGCGAAAATAATTGTCCTTCAAAAAATTTAACATTAACACCTCGACAAAGAATTACAGTTTGGCGAGAAATTAATAAAATGAAATCTGAAAGTATGAATATTGATTTAATCACAAAACTTGAAAATTCATACCAATATTATGGAGAACAGACTTGTGCAACTGATGGTTTATGCGAATTAAGTTGTCCGGTAAATATTGATACTGGAAAATTAATAAAGCAAATTAGAAGTTCATTGCACACAAAAAGTGAAAAATCTTTTGCGTTATTTATTTCAAAACATTTTTCAGCAATAGTAAGTTTTATAAAATTTGGATTAAACTTCGTAATAATTCTTCAGCAAATTTTTGGGGATAAATTTTTAAAAAGTTCATCAAATTTAACTAGAAGAATATTTAAAAATAAAACTCCAATGTGGAATGAAGCTTTGACGAAAGGAGCAAAATTTAATATTCAAAAACAAACAATTCAGCAATCAGAAAAACTGTAATTTATTTTCCAAGCTGTATAAGCCGCACTTTTGGAAATCAAAAAAATCAAAGTATAATGAAGAATTAAATTCAGCTATGGAAAATTTATTAAGGAAAGCTGATTATCATATTATTTATCCAGATAATTTAAATTCGCTTTGCTGTGGTATGCCTTTTTCGAGTAAAGGATTTTTTGATGCAGCCGAACAAAAAAGTAAGCAACTGATTTCAAGTTTAACTAAAGCAAGCAACAATGGACAAATAAAAATTATTTTTGATACGAGTCCATGTGTTAAAACTATTAAAGATGATTTACAAAAACTGAACAATCCACAATTGAAAATATATGATTCAATTGAATTCATTCATGATTTTCTATTAGATGAATTAGATTTTAATACAATTGAAGATTCTATAACAATTCATACAACGTGCAGTGCCGAGAAAATGGATTTGAAAAACAAACTTATTACTATTGCAAAAAAATGTTGTAATAATGTTTTCATTCCGGAAGAAATTTATTGCTGCGGTTTTGCCGGTGATAGAGGATTTATACATCCTGAACTCAATGAATCAGCATTAGAAAATTTAAGTGAATTTGTAACCGATCATAATTGTAAAAATGGTTACTCAACAAGCAAAACTTGCGAAATTGGTTTAACAAAACACAGTGGAATTAATTATCAATCAATTATTTATTTAGTTGATGAATGCAGTAAGGCAAAGAATTGAGTATTTAAGTAGATTCTTGAACTTCAATTTTTTATTTGTTTCCTCAAAAAATATTTTTTCCGAATTTAGCAAATCTTGTAAAGTAAGATTATTCATAACTTGATCAATTGATTTTGAATCAACTGCCAGAATGATCTAATTGAACAATCAGTTGAATGAGTGCAAGTAATTGATTCGGAATTATGTAATTGGCAATATGATGATTCAAAAAATTTACCGCCTAAAATACCCATCACATCGCCAATTAATATGTCTTTTGGATGCTTTGTTAAAGAATAGCCCCCAATTCTTCCTCTTTCGCTTTCTAAATATCCGTTCAATCTAAGAAGTCTTAATGTTTTGGCCACATTATCTTCTGAAATCCCTTCATTACTGCTGATATCCGGAATTGTTAAGCCCCTCCTTTTGTATAGAGTTTCCTAATCTAACTAAACATCTTAAGCCATATTCTTCTTGTGTTGTAAATTTCATTGTTTAGAAATTTATTCGTCATTCAAAGGAATTCTTGAACCGCACATTTTAGCATGAACCAATTTATCATATTTTTCCTTTGGGATTGAGGGACCTTGTTTTGTACAATAATTAGAAAAAATATTTTGAAGAACTTCGGCAATTTGTTCCGGTGATCTTCCTTCAATATGATGACGAGGCAGCATGGATATTACTTCTCCATTTTTTATCAATGCAGCTGAAGGAGATGAAGGAGGAAATTTTGCCAAATATTTTTCGCGTACAGTTGTTACTGATAATTTATCTTGCCCACAAATACAGTCACAATATTATCTGGAATTAAATTATTTTGTAATGCCAATGAAACTCCTGGTCTTGCACTTCCGGCGGCACATCCGCACACCAATTAATAAACACAAGAGTTGTTTCATCATTATTTTTGACAAAATTTCATCAACTTGTTCTGATGTTGTCAATTCTTTAAATCCAATATATATTAACTCATCTCGCATTGGTTGAACCGCACGCGGATCATAGGTTGGAGAAAAGATTATTTATTTCAAACATTTTTTCCTTTCTAAAAATTATTATAAAAATCCTAAATTTAATTTTGCTTCATCACTCATCATATCCTTATTCCATGGAGGTTCCCAGACTAAATTAATTTTTACATCATTAACATTTTCAATTTCTTTAATTCGTTGCCTTACTTCTCCGGGTAAACTTTCAGCAACCGGGCATGCTGGTGAAGTTAGTGTCATCATGATTTCAACATTAGCACCATCATCTATTTTAATATTGTAAATCATACCAAGTTCGTAAATGTTTACGGGAATTTCCGGATCATAAACAGTTTCTAAAACAGAAATTATTTTTTGCTCTAAATATCCTTTATCAATCATTGAAGTACCTAAGAAAACATTTTTTTAACTTTTAAAAGTGCAGAATACAATTGATCAATTTCTTCAATTTTATTGTACATTGAAAATGATGCTCTTGCAGTCGCCGGTTGACCAAATCTCTTAATAAGTGGCATTGTGCAATGGTGTCCGGTTCTTATTGCAATTCCGTCCGTATCAATTATTGTCCCAATATCATAAGGGTGAATTCCTTTAATAACGAATGACACAACTGAAGCTTTTTCTTTTGCAGTTCCAATAATTTTCAATCCTTCAATCTGAAGCAGTCTATCGGTTGCATACTTTAATAATTTATCTTCATGTAGAGCAATATCTTCGGAGTTGAATGAGGTTAAATAATCAATAGCTGTTCCCAGAGCAATTCCTCCAACAATATTCGGAGTTCCAGCTTCAAATTTTTGCGGGAGATCATCATAAGTTGTCCCTTCAAACGTAACTTCTCTAATCATATCGCCGCCACCTTGAAATGGAGGCATTTTATCTAAAAATTCTGTCTTACCATAAAGAACTCCAATGCCGGTAGGACCAAAAACTTTATGTCCGGAAAAAACATAAAAATCACAATCCAAATCTTGAACATCAACCTTAACATGAGAAACTGCTTGGGCTCCATCTAACAAAACTGGGATATTAAATTCGTGAGCTTTCTTTACAATTTCTTTAACCGGATTTATTGTACCCAATGCATTTGAAATATGAACAACCGAAACAAGTTTTGTTTTAGGTGATATTAATTTTTCAAATTCTTCAAATATAAATTCACCGCTATCATTAACTGGAACCACTTTTAGAATTAAATTTTTTCTTTCACAAAGTAATTGCCAAGGGACAATATTAGAATGATGTTCCATATACGAAATTATAATTTCGTCACCTTCGGAAAAATAATTTGCTCTGCAAAGTGAATTAGATACTAAATTTATTCCTTCCGTTGCTCCTCGAACAAAAATTATTTCCGAAACACTCATTGCATTTAAAAACTCTTTTATTTTTAAACGAGCACTTTCATAAGATTCAGTCGCCAGTTCACTTAAGAAATGCAAACCCCTATGAATATTGGCATTTTCGTAAGTGTAATAATTTGTAATAGCATCAATTACAGATTGAGGTTTTTGTGAAGTTGCGGCATTATCCAAATAAACTAATGGCTTTCCATTAACAAATCTTTTAGAATTGGAAAATCGTTTCTAACATCATCAAAAAAAATTTTCTAAAAGTTTTTGTTTGCTTTGTACTGTGCTTAATATCAACATCAAAATTCATTAGAATGCTTCTCTATGTAAATGCTCAAATATTATGTGATTTACTTTATCTTTTAATTGTTCTATTTAATCTCACTTACTACATCATCGATAAATGCTCTTATGAGCATTGATCTTGCAGCTTCTGCAGAAACACCTCTTGATCGAATATAAAAATAGCTTGTTCATCAAGTTTTCCAACTGTTGCTCCGTGCGACATTTTACATCATCTGCATAAATTTCAGTTGCGGTTTTGCATCAATGCTGGCTTCATTTGAAAGCAGTACTGATTTATTTGACTGAAACGCATTTGTTTTCTGAGCAATTCGATCAACTAATATTTTCCCGGAAAACACTCCTTTAGCTTTATCATCCAAAATACCTTTATATAATTCATTGCTCATACAATTTGGTTTTGCATGATTTATAAAAGTATGGTTATCAATATGCTGTTCATCATTTCCTAAGTATAATCCAAAAAGATGGCATTCAATATTTTCGCCATCTAATTTTGTGTTAATATCGTTTCTTGCAATTTTACTTCCGAATGAAAGCGAAAGTGATTAAGAATGCTTGAATTATTTTTGATGAATATCTGTTTTATCAATATGAAATGAGGCATTTGATTCATTCTGTAATTTTATAAAATTGATTTGCAATTTTCTTTTACATAGATATCTGTAATCACATTTGTAAAATATTCGTCCGTCTTTTCCTAAATAATATTTGCTTGAGTATTTTCCTCTGCAATAACTAAATTTCTTGGCTGTATAAGTTGCTTTACCAGCGTTGTTTACAGCAATATTTATAATATGGATTGGTTTTCAACAATTTTATTCTTAGGAATGTGAATAAAAAAACCATCATAAGTAAAAGTGTGATTTAATAACGTAAATGAATTTAAATTGTTAGATGAATTGTTTAAGAGTTGTAAATCAATTTAATTTTATTTTAAAATGAAAAAAAAACTATCAACAACTACACCATTTTCCAGATCATTAATTTTGGACAATTCCTTATTATAAATTCGACAATGAAAATTAAAAGATGCACTTCCAGATTTGGAATTAAATATTTTCTAATAAAATTTATCAACATTGGTTTTAGTCAATGGTGACGGGATAAACTCATGATTTAGAATTGGTGAAATATTTGTGTATTTCCATTCTTCATTTTTTTTGTAGGAATTCTAAAGTTTCAAATAATTTTGCTGCTTCATTTCTATTATTGCTAATTTCATCATTATTTGCTTTTGCAAATTGTGAAAAATTTTCTAAATACCAGTTTTTTATATTATTTTCTTTCATTGAGAAATTATCCTAAACCAATTCAGTTTGTTCTTTTATTATCCAATCGTAACCTCTTTCTTCTAATTCAAGAGCTAAATTTTTATCACCGGATTTTACAATTTTACCTTTATATAAAACATGAACAAAATCCGGAACGATATAATCAAGCAGTCTTTGATAATGAGTTACAAGAATTACAGCATTTTCTTTATTTTTGAATTTATTTACACCATGCGCAACAATTTTGAGTGCATCAATATCAAGACCGGAATCAGTTTCATCAAGTACTGCGAGCTTTGGATTAAGAGTTAAAAGTTGTAAAATTTCATTGCGTTTTTTCTCACCGCCTGAAAATCCTTGATTTACCGAACGACTAATTAATGCGCTATCCATTCCTAAGATATTTGCTTTTTCCTTTATAAGATTTAAGAAATCTTTTGCGGAAATTTCTTCTTGATTGTTATGCTTTCTAATTTCATTTATTGCGGTTTTTAAAAATACGGAATTACTAACACCCGGAATTTCAATTGGATCTTGGAAGGCTAGAAATAATCCTTCGCGGGCTCTAACATCCGGTTCCATTTCAACAATATTTTTTTCATTAAAAATAATTTCACCTTCGGTAACTTCGTAAGCTTCGTTTCCGGCTAATACATTTGCAAGGGTACTTTTACCAGATCGGTTTGGACCCATAATAGCATGGATTTCTCCGGCATTAACACCTAAATCAATTCCTTTTAGTATTTCAGTTCCTTCAACATTTGCATGAAGATTTTAATCTTGATCATTTAATTTTCCTTTATTCTTTTTCAATTTCTGGATTCCCGATTAGAAACTTCGGGAATGACAACTTTTATGTTTAATTGTGGTTTTAACTTTTCATTTTTTCTGTTAGCTAAGGATTTTAACTTATTTACCCAACACTGCCTTCTAAACTAATTGCTAGCAACTTTTGAGCTTCAACCGCAAATTCCATCGGAAGATTATTAAATACTTCTTTACAAAATCCATTGACAATCATATTAACTGCATCTTCCGTAGAAATTCCTCTTTGGTTCAAATAAAATATTTGATCTTCACCAACTTTGAAGTTGTTGCTTCATGCTCAACGAGTAGCAGTATTGTTATTTATTTCTAAATACGGAAAAGTATGTGCACCGCAATTATTTCCCATCAACTATAGAATCGCTCTGAGAAAAGTTTCTTGCGTGAGTGCGTTCTTCCCAATTTTAACTAAACCTCTGTAAGATTTATTGCTTCTTCCGGCGGAAATCCCCTTGAAACAATTGTACTGCTTGTTTTTTTCCCCAAGTGAATCATTTTTGTTCCGGTATCTGCTTGCTGATAATTATTTGTTACTGCAACGGAGTAAAATTCTCCAACTTGAATTATCCCCTTGCAAAATACAGCTTGGATATTTCCAAGTAATTGCGGAGCCGGTTTTTCGACTTGCGTCCACGAAATTTTAGAATTATTACCTTTACAAATTCCGCGTTTTTAACAAAATTATAATTCACCTTTACCTTCTTTATCTCCCGGGAACCAATTCTGAACTGTTGAATATTTAATTTCCCGCATTCTAGAGCAACTAATTCAACAATTGCAGCGTGAAGTTGATTTGTATCTCTCAAGGAGCTGTGCAACCTTCTAAATAACTAACGTAACTATTTTCATCAAGCAATTATTAATGTTCGTTCAAACTGTCCAGTATCCATTGCATTAATTCTAAAATAAGTTGAAAGTTCCATAGGACATCTAACACCTTTAGAATATAGACGAATGAGCCATCACTAAATACAGCAGAATTTAAAGTCATAAAATAATTATCTGTTTGAGGAACAACAGATCCCAAATATTTTTTTACCAAATCTGAATGTTCTCTAATTGCTTCGAAATCGAACAAAAAAAATTCCTTTTTCTGCAAGTGTTTCTTTGAAAGTTGTAGCTACGGAAACCGAATCAAAAACTGCATCAACTGCCACACCGCTTAAAATCTTTTGTTCTTCTAAAGGTATTCCTAATTTTTCAAATGTTGCTAATAATTCGGGATCAACTTGATCCAGACTTTCCAACTCCGGTTTTTCTTCGAGTAGAATAATATTTGAGATTTTGGTAATCAAATTTATCTTTTTAATTTTTGCCCAATTTGGTTCTTCCATTGTTAACCAATGCCTGTAAGCCTTTAACCGCCATTCGGTCATCCATTCAAGTTTCATTTTTCTTTTGAGAAAGCAACCTAATTATACCTTCATTTAATCCTTTGGGAAATGCATCTTCTTCAATTTCGGTAACAAATCCCCATTTATATTCTGTATTGGTATGCTCTTCAATTGTTTTAATATCTTCGCGTAAATCTTCGCTCATTTAAATAACCTTGTTTATTTCTAAAGTAAAAGTACGTAATCTTGCAAAAAAAATCAAGATTAGAAAAAATCCTTTTTTTCTTTTTTCAAATGTTAAAAAACAGAAAAAACTTAAGAAGAAAATTTTTAATGATTACCTAATTTTTTATTTTAGTGTATAAATTATTCCAGAATTCATAAATAGAATTCCAAATAAAATGAGGTAAAAATGAGAAAAGTAATAAGTATTTTTTTGTTAGGTACAATTGCGTTGGCAATAATAGTTGTCTCGTGCGGTGAATCTAAACCGGAAATTGATAAAATTGCATTGTAAGCAAAAAGCGAAAGTATTTTTATGAAATTACCAGCTTCAATGCTCTGAGCTGAAACCGATACTCCGAAAAAAAATTGCATTAGGGAAAAAATTGTATTTTGAAGAAAAATTATCTAAAACAAATTCGCAATCGTGTAATACTTGTCTCTCAATTGATCCGGGCAAAGCCGGAGTTGATAATAAACCAACTTCACCAGGAGCAAAAACCAGAACAATTGTACAAGAAATTCTCCAACAGTTTTAAATGCTGTTTTCAATTTGCACAATTTTGGGATGGAAGAGCTAAAGATTTAAAGAACAAGCATTAGGTCCAATTTCAAATCCTCTCGAAATGGGAATGGATAATCCAAAAGAAGTTGAAGATAAATTATCCGCAATGCCGGAATATGTTGGAAATGTTTGCGAAAGCATTTCCAGCAAATCCAAAATTTCTTGGGATAATTTAGGTGAAGCTGTTGCCGCATTTGAAAGAAACATTAATTACAAAAGATAGATTCGATTTCTTTTTAGGCGGAAATCCAAATGCATTGACTGATGAAGAAGCTCAAGGTTTGGAAATTTTTATGAACAAAGGTTGTACCACTTGTCATACCGGTCCACTTTTGGGCGGAAACATGTATCAAAAAAATGGGATTGTATAAACCTTATACAGATACAAAAGATATGGGCAGATTTGATATTACAAAAATGAAGCTGAGAAATTTATGTTTAAAGTTCCAACTTTAAGAAATATTGCTTTTAACCGCAACTCATATTTCCATGATGGTGCTTCAGCAACTTTGGAAGATGCAGTAACTCAAATGTCAAATATGCAATTAACAACTCAACTAACTCCGGAAGAAGTTAAAAAGTTGTAACATTTTGGGTGCCTTGACAGATATTGAATTAGCAAAAGCGAATAAAAAGTAGTTAGTAAAAAAGAAGTTAGAATTTAGGAGTAAATAAAAGAAACCTCCGGAAGTTTCAAACTTTCGAGGTTTTTTTATTAGATATTTTCAAAGTTCTTATCTTTAATAAATCTCTAGGTTAATTTGAAAAATGTAAAAATTTTGGAATTAAAATTTTTCCCAAAAATTGTCCGAGAAAAAAACTTCCTATCAAAATTTGATAAGTATAAAATTCAAACCCAACATTAGAATAAATTCTTAGTAGAATTACGAATGGAACCGGAAGATGAATTGCTAAAAACCATTGCGGTGAAAATTTTTTAACTTTTGATCGCCAAAATCCAAATGGTAAATTTATTAGAAAGACTGAAATTGCAGCTATAAAAATTATCATGGATTTTCTGATTTCGGAAAAGATTTAATTATTTCTCGATCGTAAAATTTCAAAAAGTAAAACACCGGTTGCAACTGAAACATTAAGACTTTGAATTTTTTCTTGCATCGGAATTTCTGCAAGAAAATCACACTTCTCAGAAATTAAATGTCGAATTCCTTTTTCTTCATTTCCAATAATTAATGCGATTGGTTGTTTGTAATCTATTGAAGTATAATTTTGAGAATTGCCAAGTTTTGATCCAACAATCCAATATCCATTTTGCTTTAGAATTTCAATTGTGTTTACAAGATTATTTACTCGCAATTTTATTATGATTTGTTGCACCAGCAAGTTTTTTCAACAGTATTGTTTACCGAAACGCTATTTTTAATTGTTGTGATAATTCCGTTTACACCGGCACATTCTGCTGTTCTAATTATTGCTCCAAAATTATGCGGATCTTGAATTGAATCCAAAAGCAGTAATAAAAGGAAATTTAGAATTTTCAGCTTCAATTAAAATTTCATCAATTTCAGAATAACCGAAATCACTTTTTATATGCGATAATTCCTTGAGTGTTTTTATCTTCCGCAATTTGCTCAAATTTTGCGGTGAAAGCTGAGTAACTTTACGTTGGATTTATTTGCGAGATTTTTAATTTGATCAACAATAGAGCCGTTTAAGCCATATAGGATATAGATTTGATCAATTTCTGCATTTAATTTAAAGCTTCAAGAACTGGTTTTTCTTCCAAATATTTTTTGCATCTAAGTTTGTGGAATTCCTATGTAGAAAATCAAAAAATAGTATGTTTAATATTGAATTTAATACTTTTTGTGATTTTATTAAAACCGCAACTTGTCTTAAACCTTTATTTAATGGTTTTAAATTTAGAAGTTCTGAAAGTAGAATTTCTTCTTCAATTTTCATTTTCATATCTTTTAATTTAACACGACCAAAGTAATATTCATCACCGCCGACAAATAATAACATATTTTGAATTTAATTTATTTGCTTCACGCATTTGAGCTTTACCACTTCTTGATAAATAATCAAATTCAACCTTAAAATTATTTTTCTTAACACACTTGCAATTTCAAAAATTTCGTCTCAAGTTCATTATTCAATCTGATAATGTAAATATCAATTATTTCATTATCCGGTTGAAATGAATTTTCAGATTTGCATGCGAGTAAAATTCTTTCAATTCCAGCTGCAAATCCAACTGCCGGAGTTGGATCACCGCCAAGTTGTTCAATCAATAAATTGTATCTTCCGCCGCCGCACAAAGCACTTTGTGAACCTACGCTTGAACTAAGAATTTCAAAAGAATTGTGAGGAGGTAATAATCCAAACCGCGAACCAATTTATGATTTTAAATGGAATTTTAGCAATTGTTAAAAATTCTTTTACTTTATTAAAATGTATAAACTTTCTTCGCCAAGAAAATCAATAAGTTTAGGTGAACCAATTAATAATTTTTGGTCGTGTTCATTTTTGCTGTCTAAAATTCTTAGAACATTTGTATCAAATCTATTTTAATATTTCGGATAATTCATTTTTTTATATGCAATAAATTCTTTCTAAAGCTTCGGCAAATTTATTTCTTTCTTTTCGAACGCCAAGAGAATTCCAAATTTACTTCAATATTTTCAATCCTAATTTTTCTAAAATATTAAATGCAGCCGGAATTACTTCAGCATCCAATGCGGGATTGTAGCTTCCCAAAGCTTCAATTCCAAATTGATGAAATTGTCTTAATCTTCCGGCTTGCGGTCGTTCTTGACGAAACATCGGAGAAATATAAAATAATTTATTCAATCCCGTTTGTTTTCCCAAAGAATGTTCAATAAACGCGCGAACAACCGATGCAGTCATTTCCGGTTTTAGTGTTAAATTGTTTTCACTTCTATCAAAAAACGAATACATTTCTTTACTAACAATATCTGTGTTGTCTCCAATTCCTCTTGCAAAAAGTTCGGTTAATTCAAAATTGGAGTTCTGATTTCTTTGTAATTAAAATGCTTCATCTGATTTAACACAATACTGGTAAGGTGATTCCAATATTGAATTTCATCTGAGAATATCTTTAGTTCCGGTAATTTAGCTTAATCATAATTTAAGCAAAGGAAATTATTATGAAATGTTTTTTTCTTCGTCTTCAAAGATATTGTAAATCTCTGGAAACCGAATTGGCAGAAAGTAATTTTTCTCTGAAATCTTTTTGTTCATCAGCAAAGAAATTCTGCTTAAAAGTTTAATATGAGGGAGCAACTAAATTATCTCTTCCGATTAATAAAATTAAATTTACCGGAGAACCATCCAACGATTCAAAATCGATTGGAGATTTTGTTTTACCAAATGCTGCTAAAATTTCTGTAACTTTATTTGTTTTGCAATGAGGAATTCCAAAACCATGACCAATACCGGTGGACATAATTTTTTCTCTTTCGTGAACGCTTTCTTTAACTTCTTTTATATCAAGAATTCTTTCATCTTTTAAATAAATCAATTAGCCCATTATTACTTCTTCTTTTGTTGTTCCCTTTAGTTCGGGAATTATATTTTCTGGTGCTAAAACTTCGCAAATTCTCATTTAATTCAACTTATATTATTTTAAAAATTGTGAATACAAATTTAACAAAGGAACTCTGTATTTACAATCGAAACAATTTTTATAATTTATACAATACTGATAAAAATGCTTGCAATGGTATTTTCATTAAGCTAAGTTTTATTATTAGGAATTTAAAAGTTTTTGAGGAAATTATGGATATTGAAAAAAAAACAGTTTTAGTTTTAGGCGGCTGGGGATTAGTTGGAAACGCCGTTACAAGAAAATTAGTTTCGGAAAAACCCGCAAAAATTATTGTTACTTCTTTAAGAAAAGAAGAAGCAGAATCTCACGTTGTTCAGTTAAAAAATGAATTCTCAAATTTGCCGGAAGATTATTTTATTCCTCGGTGGGGAAATATTTTTGTAAGAAATGAATTCAAAGATACCGATCGATTTGAAATTTTAAATGATCCGGTAAGAAGAAAAGTTTTAATGAAAGATATTATGGAAGAATTAACAGATGAAATTTTACAGCAATCTTCTATTTATCAACTTCTTACGCTTCATAAACCGGATATAATAATTGATAGTATAAATTCTGCAACGGGAATTGCATATCAAGATTTATATACAACTTATCACAGAATAAGTACAACAATTCAAAATAACCCAACTACAGAAACAATAATTGAAGAAACCGAAAAATTGTTGTGCACGCAATATGTTCCGCAATTAATTAGACATATACAAATTTTGTATAATTCGATGAATAAAGTTCAGACAAAAATTTATGTTAAAATTGGTACTAGCGGAACTGGCGGAATGGGACTTAATATTCCATATACACACAGTGAAGAAAAACCATCTCGTATTATTAAGCAAATCTTCAGTTGTTGGAGCCCATACATTGCTTTTATTTTTAATGGGAAGGACTCTCGGTGGAGCAATTACAAAAGAAATTAAAACCAACCGGAGCAATTGCTTGGAAAAGAATTGCTTTTGATGAAATTAAAAAGAGGAAAATCAATTGAATTAGTCGATGCTTCGCTGGAAAATGTAATAAATCTTGAAAGTGAACTGAAATTAAATTTGGATAAACCATTTAAATTAACGGGTGAAAAATTAAAATCGGTTTTTATAGATACCGGTGAAAACGGAACTTTTCTCGCGTGAATTTGAAGCTATTTCTGCTCTTGGTCAAATGGAATATGTTACTTCCCGAAGAAATTGCTGAAGATGCAATTTTGAAATTAAAGGCGGAAATACGGACACGATATAATTAATGCACTTGATAATGCAACTTGGAACCCACTTACAGAGCAGGTTATTTGCAGCATGCGGCAGTTGAAAAATTGCAAGAACTTGAGGAAATTCATAACGTAAATAGTGTAGCATTTGAGTTATTGGGTCCGCCAAGATTATCTAAATTACTGCACGAGTTGAATTTAATAAAATTAGTTTCAGGAAAAATGAAAGAAATTTTAAACATTTCTGCAAATAATTTATCTGAAAAAATCTTAGAACTTATCAAATCAAATGAAAAATTAAGAAGTGAAATAATTTCAATTGGAATTCCAATTTATTGCCAGATGGAAAATCTCTTTTACGTGAAATGAAATGAAAATTCCACCATTTAGAGGTGAAAACAATTTAAAAATTACGGATGAAAATATTGAACTTTGGTCGAATGACGGATGGGTTGATTTACGAGTTGAAAATATGATAGTTTGGCAGAATAGAATAAAAGGGATTATGGATGAAGCATCTTTAATTCCCGCCGATGATAAGTTCAATGCATGTTAGAAATAAGAGATATTGGAACAATTTTGAACAAATTAATATTGGGAAAGTTGTTAGCTGGATTTTCATTCATGAAGAAAAAGGTAAGCGAATGAAGTCGTAAAAAGATATGAGATTCAAAATTTGAAAAATTCAAAATACTATATGCAGTCACAAATCATTTATGGCTGCATATAAATATAAATTTAGTTCAAAAAACTACACAAATATTCTAGAAGATTTAACCATATTTATTAAAAATGATAAGTATTACTGAGACTTTAAAAAAGCAAAATTTAAGAATAATTATTACAGATTCCGGATTGGGCGGACTTTCTGTCCACGCATTAATTGACAAAAAGTTGAGAATTAATAATGATAAACAAATTGAGTTAATTTATTTCAATTCATTTGCCGGTGGAAATTTAGGATACAATAGTTTAAAAAACACAAACGACAAACTTCTGATTTTTGAATCTGCTCTAAAGGGAATGATGAAGTTAAATCCCGATATTATTATAATTGCTTGTAACACACTTTCAGTTTTGTTTAATCAAACAAAAATGTTTAAGGAAATTGAAATTCCCGTTATTGGAATTGTTGAAAGTGGAATTGAAATGGTTTTGGAAAAAATAAATGCCGTATCTGATTATAATATTATAATTGTTGGAACAGAAACCACAATAAGTTCAAATCAACATAAAACAAAGTTAGTTCAACATGGAATTAATGAAAATAAAATCGTAAATCAAGTTTGTGAAAATCTAGAAAGTGAAATTCAGATTAATCCGAATAGCAAAATTGTGGAAAAACTAATTGCGGGTATTTATTAGAAGCAGTTCAAAAGATACAAAATCCTAGATTGCAAACTTTGTTATTGTTGGGTTGTACTCATTATGGATATAGTAAAGAAATTTTTGAAAAAGTCTTAACTGAATTTTGTGGAAATAATTTTGAAGTATTAAATCCAAATGAAAAAATGGCGGAAATATTTAATAATAATAAATATAGAAATGAAGCAAAAAAATATTATCAAAAATAGAATTATTTCGCGTGTTAAAATTCGTGAAGAGCAAATAGAAAAGCTTAGTAAACTTTTAATTTCAGATTCAATTTATCTTGTAGTAGCTTTGGAAAATGCAGAATTTATTCCGGATTTATTTACATTTGATATAAATTCGTTAAATCAAAATTAATTTTATTTATGAAAAAGTATAAGTTTAACGCAGAAATAATGTTAAAGGAAAATGGAGCATTTGTTTATTTTCCTTATGACGTTATTAAGGAATTTGGGACCAAAGGTCAAGTTAAAGTAAAAGCTAAATTTAATGGTGTTAAATATCGCGGATCTTTAGCTCCAATGGGAATGGAATTTCACTTGCTTGGAATTAAAAAAGAAATTCGAGATGCAATTAAAAAAGATATTGGAGATATTATTGAAGTTATTGTTGAACAAGATTTAGAACCAAGAATTGTTGAAGTTCTAAAAGATTTTCAATCTGCTTTAAATAAAAATAATTCGGCAAAAGAAATTTTTGAAAAATTTGCCTATACTCACCGTAAAGAATATGTTCGCTGGATTGAAGAAGCAAAAAAGGAAGAAACAAGAAATAAGCGAATTGCAAAAGCAATAGAAATGATTTCCGTAGGTAAGAAATTTTCTTGATAATATTTTGCATAAAGAAATAAATTTCAGAGTAAGATTAAGAATAAGATTAAGATTAAGAAAAAAAGTGTTGGCATAAAATTAGGTTGATATAATTTTTCTCAAATTACTTTTCTTAATCTTACTCTTAATCATAATCTTAATCTTTTTTATAAAGATGTGATCTTACATAAGGAAAATAGTTTAAGAGATCCCATCTTTATCAAACTTTAAAAATTAGTATTAGTTTAAGATTAAGAGTATGAAACAAATAAAATGAAAAAGTTCTTTTCAATTTTAAATCTTACTCTTAATCATAATCTACATTTTTTTCCTAAAAATTAGGCGTTAACTTTTTACCTTTATGGAAATTATATATTATTTGAGCTGCTTCTTGGGGATCATCAGTGACAGAAAATAAATTTAAATCTTCTTTATTTATGTAACCGGCTTTAAGTTGAAACTCTTTCATCCAATCTATCAATCCGCTCCAAAATTCTTTTCCCATGAGCACCACCGGAAATTTTGTTGTTTTTCCAGTTTGAATAAGTGTTAAAACTTCGAATCCTTCATCAACGGTTCCAAATCCACCGGGCATTAAAACATAACCTTGAGCATATTTGAAAAACATTGTTTTGCGAATAAAGAAATAACGAAAATTTAAAAGTTTATCGAAATCAATATATGGATTTGCATATTGTTCGTGAGGCAATTCAATATTTATTCCGGTTGAACTTCCGCCAGCTTCTTTTGCTCCTTTGTTTCCGGCTTCCATAATTCCTGGACCGCCGCCGGTAATTATTCCAAATCCTTTTTTAACAATTTCCTTTGCAACATCTTCTGCTAATTTATAGAACTTGTCTTCCGGTTTTGTTCTGGCTGAACCAAAAATTATTACACTTGGTTTAATTTTTTCCCATTGTTTCAAAACCTTCGACAAACTCCGACATTATTCTGAAAACTCGCCATAAATCTTCTTGAGAATTTTGTAATTGCTGTTCAATCTGTGAATGATTATTGTTTTCCATAGTAATCCAATATTTTTTGAAAAAAAATTATACTTATTTCATTACTAATATATCATCGAAAATTTACTTGGAAAATAATTCTTTTCTCACAGTAACTTTTTCCAATAAAGTTTGATTTACTTCAACTCCAGTTCCGGATTTGGTTGGAACATTCATTGTTCCGTCATTATTTACTAAAATTCGGGTTCAACAATATCTTGTTTGTAATATCTTTTGCTCGCAGAAATGTCTCAGGCAAAGTAAAATTTGGTAATGAAGCCAAGGCAACATTTCCGGCTCTGCCAATTCCGGATTCCAACATTCCGCCGTGCCAAACGGGAACATTATTTTCATGCAATAATCATGGATTAATTTCGATTCTGTAAATCCGCCTACTCTTCCAGGTTTTATATTAATTATTTTGCAGCTTTTTAATTCAATTGCAGCTTTTGTATCAGCTAGCGAATGAATACTTTCATCAAGACAAATTGGAGTTTTTAATTCACTTTGCAATTTAGAATGTTCATAAATATCATCATAAGATAAAGGCTGTTCAATTAATAACAAATTGTATTGGTCCATTGCTTTAAATAAATCTAAATGTTCTAAACCATAAGCAGAATTTGCATCTACTTGAAAAAGTATTTTTGGAAATTCTTTTCTTATTGCTTTAACATATTGCATATCTTCGCCGGGAGCAATTTTAATTTTTATTCGCTGATAACCTTCAGCTAAATAACCCTCAATTTTTTTTATCAGTTCATTTTCACTTTTTTGAATTCCAATGCTCACGCCGACATCAATTTTTTCTCTTGTTCCACCTAACATTTTTGATAAAGAAATATTTTTCGATTTTGCAAATAAATCCCATAACGCAGCTTCCAATCCGGCTTTGGCCATTCTGTGTCCGTACTTTTTCCCAAAATAAAATTGCTTGATCAACACCTTCCAAATTTTTATTTAATATTTCCGGAATTAGAAATTCTTTTAAAATATGCCAAGCAGTAGTAACTGTTTCATAAGAATAAAAGGAGTTCCCTCGGCAACACTTTCGCCGAATCCGGAAATTCCTTCCGAGTTAACTTTTACAATAATATGTTCTTCGTCATATTCAGTTCCCATTGAAGTTGTAAATGGAGAAACTAATTCCATTTTGATATGATATAGTTCAATGTTTTCGATCAACATAATTCCACTCCTAAAAAATGATTATGGAAAACTATAAATCTTAGCTGAATTTTTATCTATAGAAATAAAAATATTATTCAAATAAATTATTTGGCGATAAAAAATATTCTTGACATACAAATTATTTTTTTGTAATCTGTAATATCCATTACACAACAAATATTAAATGAAAAAGTAATTACACTATGAATTCATTCAGACTAATAGAATTGTTTTTAAAACTTGCCAGCATTGATGGGGTTTCTGGAAACGAGAAAGGTGTTGCAAACTATATTAAGAATTTTTTAATCAATTTGGGTTATTTTGTTGAAGAAGATTCTGCCTCGGAATTTACAAATAGTAACACTAACAATTTAATTTGCAAAATTGGTGATGGCGGCAATTTTATTATGCTTTCTCATATGGATACAGCGCGACCAACCGAAAATTTAAAACCAATAATTCTTGAAGATAAAATTGTTTCATCGGGCGATACTGTTTTGGGCGTTGATAACAGAGCGGGAATTGCAATTTTACTTTTTGCATTGGAAAAAATTTCAAAAGAAAATATTCCAGTAAAAGATTTTACAATTGCGTTTACAACTTGCGAAGAAACTACTTTGTTCGGTTCAAAATATTTGGGAATAAATGGAAAAATAAATCACGCATTTATTTTTGATTCCGGTTACCGACCGGGAAATTTTATTTTTTCCTCTTGTGGAGATTTAGGATTTAAAATCAAAATTTTTGGAAAAGCTTCACATTCCGGAATTGCTCCAGAAAAAGGAATTAATGCATTACAAGTTGCGGCAAATGCAATTAGTAAACTTCAGCTTGGAAGAATTGACGATGATTGTACGATGAATATTGGATTATTAAAAAGTGGTTCTGCCGTTAATGTAATTCCCGAATATGCAGAACTTGAAGGTGAAATCAGATCGTTTGATGTGGAAAAAGTTAAAAAACAATTTGATGACACAATTAAAATTTTTGAATCGGAATCAGTAAAACTGAATGCTAAAATTGAATATGAATATTTTTGGGATTTTAAACCTTTCACAATTTCGGAAAATTCACGCGTTTTTCAAGAAGTAAAAAATGCAATTGAAAAAGTTAATTTAACCCCAATTCCAAAAATTTCACTTGGCGGAAGCGATGCAAATTCGTTAAATGAAAGAGGAATTGATGCAATAAATTTAGGCATAGGAGCTCAAAATCCTCATTCAAATGATGAATTTATTTATATTGAAGATTTAGTTAAATCCGCAGAAATAGCACTAGAATTAATCAAAAAATAAAATACTATGAAAAAATTTTTATTTACAATCTTAACTTTAATTATTTTGATAATTCCAAACTTCGCAAAAACAAAAGGTAAATTAGTTATCATTGGAGGAGTTCAAACCACTGAAATAATAGCCAAATTTGTTGAGCTTGCTGGTGGAAGTGATGCTAAAATTATTGTAATTCCCAATGCTGGATCTGAACCGGTTTTAAATAGTGAAATTCAAGTTAAAGAATTAATAGAACTTGGTGCCAAAGCCGAGTATTTACTTTTTACCAGAGAAACTGCAGATGATGATGCAAATCTAAAAAAAATGGATTGGGCAAATTCTGTATTCTTTTTAGGCGGTGATCAAAGTGATTTAGCAAGAGATATGCTTGGCACAAAACTCTTAGATAAAGTTTTTGAAATTCATAACAATGGCGGAACAATTGGCGGAACCAGTGCCGGAGCAGCAATAATGAGCGAAGTTATGATAACCGGAAATGAATTAATTAGAAATGATACAACCGGAATTTTCCTTACAATTGAAAAAGGAAATGTTGAAACTATTCGAGGATTCGGATTTCTTAAAACAGTGATAATTGACCAGCATTTTCTAAAACGAAAAAGACATAATAGAACAATCGCATCATTAATTGAGCATCCAACTTTAACCGGCGTTGCTATTGATGAATCGACATCAATAATTGTTAATCCGGATAGCACTTTTGAAGTTTTGGAAAACCAAGTTTTAGTTTATGATCCTACAAATTCAGAAAATATCCGCCAAGATAAAAGTGGAAATCTTGGAATTTCAAATATGAAACTCCACGTTTTGATAAGCGGCGATAAATTTAATCTCAAATCTCATAAAGTAATTGAATGATGAAAGAAAAAAAGAAATATAAATTTAAAGTTCCGAATACTTATCTACTTATATTTCTAATTCTTATATTCATTGCCATTCTTACTTGGATAATTCCGGGTGGACAATATGAAAGAATTATAAAAGATGGACGTTAAGTAGTTGTTCAAAATTCTTTTAAATATATTGATAATAATCCCCAAGGATTTTTTGCGATATTTATTGCACCTTTTAAAAGGTTTTGTTGAAGCTGCATTAATTATAGGTTTTATCCTAATTGTTGGCGGAGCTTTTAATGTACTTGCTAAAACTGATGCAATAAATTCGTTTATCAATAAATTAGTAGTTGCTCACAATAAATCTTCATTTTTAAGAACATTTTTCATACCAATACTTTTCTTAATGTTTTCACTTGGAGGAGCAACTTTTGGAATGAATGAAGAAATAATTCCATTTGTTTTAATTTTAGTTCCGGTAGCAATTGCTTTAGGTTATGATTCAATTATTGGAGTTGCGATTCCGTTAGTTGGTGCACACATTGGATTTGCCAGCGCATTCTTAAATCCGTTTAATGTTGGAATTGCACAAGGAATAGCAGAAGTTCCACTATTTTCCGGAATTGGTTATAGAATTATTAGTTGGGCTATTTCTACACTTGTTGCAATTTTATTTTTGCTCTTTTATGTGAATCGACTTTCCAGAAATCCTAAAATTAGTCCAATGTATAATGAGGATTTACAAAGAAAAGAAAATGAACATTTTAACAAAAGTAACAATATAGAATTTACCAATAAGCATAAATTTGTTTTGATTACTTTTCTACTTTCATTAATTATGCTTGTAGTTGGTGTTATAGAATTTGGCTGGTATATTGAAGAAATTGCTGGAATGTTTTTTATTATGGGAATTTTAGTAGGAATTATCGGCGGATTAAATGGTGAAGTTATTATTAGAAGTTTTATTGAAGGAGCTAAAGATTTGGTTGGCACAGCTCTAATTGTTGCTTTAGCTAGAGCAACGTTGGTTATTTCCAGAGATGGACAGATTATAGATACAGTGCTTTTTGAATTGTCGCCATACATTCAATCATCATCACCAATTTTTGCCTCGCAGAAAATGTTTGTCGTTCAAGCAATAATTAATTTTTTTGTTCATTCCGGAAGCGGACAAGCAGCTTTAACCATGCCAATTATGGCTCCTCTTGCTGATTTAGCTGGAGTATCGAGACAAACAGCAATTCTTGCGTTTCAATTTGGTGAATATACAAATATAATAATTCCAACTTCTGCTGTTACTATGGGGGCTCTTTCAATGGCAAAAGTTCCATGGGAAAAATGGGCAAAGTGGGTTTTACCACTTCAAATAATTTTAATGTTACTAGGTTTTTTACTTTTAATTCCACCGAATTTGATTGGTTGGCAGTAATAAATTATTTATTTAACTAACAACAGAGAGGCACAAATGAAAAAAGCGATACTCATAATTATATTTTTTCTTCTAAATTTCTTAAGCATCAATAATAATACAAATGCACAGGTTGATTTGTATATTGGTAAATTGAATGTCTATGTGACTGAATATGGCAGAATAGCAATTTATACAATGCCAGATACAATTCGACAAATTTATAGAGTAACAACATTAGTCGGAACCGGAGAAGATGAAGTTTTTGATTACGACAATGATGTTGAAATTGAAGAAGATACTCAATTACTTACAAATCCAACTTTTGGAGATTTTGAAATTTATGGAAGTTTCAATAATGATTACTCCGGATTACCCCCAAGTATATTTCAAAAACAAAATGTTTATTGCTGGCAAGATCAAAACTATATTATAGCAAAATATACACTCATTAGTAGAGAGACAAATGCAATTGATGCAATTGTAGGGCTTGATATTATTACAGAAGTTGAAGGAACATATGACGGTGGAGATACAGTTAAGTATGATAGTGATTCCAAAGTTCTAACAGTAAAAAAAACAGAAGCAGTTGGATTTAAGTCACTAAATAATGATTTTAAATCCTTAAAAGCTTTTGTTTGGTATGAAGATTATCAAGTTGATTCCTCTTATAACAGTTGGTTAAATTATAATTCATACGATAGTCCATTCATAATAAATGAAACTGATCCTGTTGTAGATGCTCCGGTATTAATTCCAGCATATAATTCTAGAACTATTGCTGCCGGTGATTCGGTGGTAATTTATCTTGCAATTGCTTATGGAGAAACGGAAGAAGCAATGTTGGCAAGTTTGGCTCAAGCACAAGAAAAATATGATATGTTGACCGACGTAAAATCAGATATAAAAAATCTTCCATCCGCATATTCATTAAATCAAAATTATCCTAATCCATTTAATCCATCAACAACAATATCTTTTGGATTGCCGGAAAAATCTGAAGTGACACTAAAAATTTATAATATGCTTGGTGAAGAAGTTGCTCAAATTTTGAATCAAACTTTAGATGCCGGAAATCATTCTATTGATTTTGATGCAAGTTTGCTTTCATCCGGAATGTATGTTTACAGCTTACAAACAAAAAATCAGTTCATTACAAAAAAAATGTCTTTGATTAAATAATTGAAAAAATTAGGATGGATAGATATAAACAAATAAAAGAAAAAATTATTCAGAGTTATAAAGAATTACCAAAAAATCATAAAAATGTTGCAGATTATGTGATAAATAACTTTGATAAAATTCCCTTTCTTAATGTTCAAGATTTATCCGTTTCTACAAATTCAAGTGTTGCTACAATAGTTAGATTTTCTCAAAGAATTGGATTTAAAGGATTTAGCGAACTCAGAGACGAAATTGCATTTTCACTACAAAGAGAATTGCAGAAAAAAGAAATCTTTCCTCTATTTGAAAAACATCGGATAGAGGAAGATTTACTAACAGAAGTTGCAAATGTAGATATCAAGAATATTAATGATACTTTAAATTTAATTGAACGTAAGAATTTTAATTATACTATTAGTAGAATTCTAAATGCAAAAATTGTTCACACTGCCGGACTTGGAATTTCTTACTTATTATCAGAAATATTAGCATATCAATTAAATCAGATTGGTGTTAATTCGTCAGTTTTAAAACACACGCATACATTATTCCATGAACAAATTTTATTTATGGATTCAAAAGATCTATTAATTGTTTTTTCTTTCCCGCCATATTCAAAAGAAACAATTGAAGCAGCAAAGTTTGCATTTGAAAGAAAGATAGATGTAATTTCAATAACTAATGAAGCGGCTTCTCCGGTAACTTTTTTTTCTAAATCAAGTTTAATTGTGAATAGTGAAAATATGCTCTACACAAATTCATTCGCTGCTATATCTGTTTTAATCAATGCCATTGCAACAGCTTGTGCAATAAAAGATAAAACACGTGCAAAAAAAATTCTTAAAGAATCTGAAGCAATAATGGTTTTACAAAATTTAACAATTTCTAAGAGTACCAAATGAAGAAAATATTTTTTCTGATTTTATTTTTCCCATTTATAATTAATGGAGGAATTACCGGAAAAATTTCGGGTTCTATTAAGGATGCTCAAACTGGTGAACCGTTAATTGGTGCAAATATTTTAATTGAAGGAACAAATCTTGGTGCCGCAACCGATGTGAATGGAAATTATGTAATTCTAAATATTCCTCCCAAAAAATATAATATTAAAATTAGTTTTATTGGCTACGAATCAACAATTATCAAAGATGTTTCCATTGTTGTTGATCAAACAACTCAAATAAATGCTGAATTACATTCATCATCAATTCAAGTGCAAGATATTATTGTTACTGCAAAAACTCCTTTGATACAAAAAGATGTAACAAGCAGTATCTCAGTTGTAACTCGTGAAGAAATTGAATCTTTGCCGGTTCAAACATTTACAGAATTACTTTCACTGCAAGCTGGAGTTGTTGGAAGCGGTTCTAATCTTCATGTTAGAGGCGGAAGATCAAACGAAGTTGCGTATATGATTGACGGCACTTTGGTTGTTGATCCTTTGCTTGGTGGACTTGCAACTCAAATTAACAATGATGCAATTCAAGAAATGAGTTTATTAAGCGGAACATTTAATGCCGAATATGGGAATGCTTTAAGCGGAGTTGTTAATATTGTTACACGAGATGGGTCTGAAAAGTTTTCCGGTAAACTTGAAGCTCGAACAAGTCAATTTGGGATTAAACGATATTCGAATTTAAAGGAAAATAGAATTAACGGAAGTCTAAGTGGACCTATATTTTCCCCGGAATTTAATTTTTTCATAACGGGAGAAATTGATAAAAGAGGAAGTTATCTTCCATTCGGTTTTGATGATAATAAATCCTTCTTTGCAAAAATTTCTACAACTGCAATTTCCAATATTAAAATTTCATTAACAAATAGAGGGAGCATTGGTAAAAATCAAAATTACAGTCATTCTTATAAATATGTGCCAGACCAATATCTTGTAACAAATTCAGATAGCTGGCAAAGTACTTTGGCTCTAACTCATACTGTTGCAAATAATTTTTTCTATGATGTAAAATTTTCATATTTCAATCAAGGTTATTATTCCGGTGTTGGAAAAGATACTTCAGAATATTTAGGCACAAGTGATTTCCAATATTTTGAAGATTATGGCGATGGTTTTGAATTTTATAGTTTGGCAAATCCCTTGGAATTAGTAGATGCAAGAACAGCAACTACTGATTTTAAAACTGATGCGGTTTGGCAGATAGGTTCAGTTAATGAAGTAAAATTAGGATTGGCATTTAAAAAACACTGGGTAAAATTGTATGAAATTTATGATCCTAAAAGAAATTTTCCTTACATAGATAATTATTATGTCAAACCGTTTGAAGGTGCAGCTTATATTCAAGATAAAATTGAACTACCATATTTAGTTATAAATTTGGGTTTACGATTTGATTATATCAATGCCAATGCAGAGTTTAGAGATGATGCATTAAAACCTAATTCTATTGTAAAAGTAAAATCACGTTCACAATTTTCTCCAAGATTTGGAATTGCTCATCCGATTTCTGATAAAACAAAATTACATTTTTCTTACGGGCATTTTTTCCAAAACCCGGATTTTCAATATTTATTTGAAAACAGACAATACGATTTAAACGTACGTGAACCGCTTTTTGGTCAGCCGGATTTAGATGCGCAAAGAACAATCTCATATGAAGTTGGAATTGCTCATCAATTTACTGATAGAATTGCACTAAATTTAACTTCCTACTATAGAGATATTACCGGATTAATTGGTACAAGATATTATTTCCCATTTGTTGATGGAAGATATACTGGATATACGCTTTACGTTAATGAAGATTATGCAAACGTAAAAGGTTTTGAATTGACATTAGACATTCGTCCGGATAAATATTTCTCCGGAGGTTTAACATATACTTATTCTGTTGCTAAAGGAAGTGCATCATCTGAAACCGAACAATATCCGGGAACGGAAGAATCAACACAATTATATTTTTTAGATTTTGATAGAACACATTTATTCAATGCCAGCTTGACTTATATAATTCCCGAAAATGAAGGATTGAATTTATTTGGACAAAATATTTTTGAAAATATGGATTTCAGTTTAATCTTTAAAGCAAGTTCCGGTGCTCCATATACACCGGGTGGTAGAGACGTAGGTTTTGTAATTAAAAATTCATTGCGTCAGCCGGGAGTTTACAATTTGGACTTAATGCTAGGTAAAGAATTTAATGTTTACAATGATATGTCTATAAGAATATTTGCTGAAATTTTGAACCTAACAGATCATAGAAATATTTTATATGTATATACAGATACTGGAGATCCGGAATTTACTTTACAAGGAGACTATTCACTCGAGTATATTAAAGATCCATCTAATTTTGGTCCTCCAAGATCAGTGAGATTAGGATTTACTTTTAGATTTAATTAAAATCTTCAATGGGACAAACTTACATGAGAAATTATCTTTTAATATTTTTCTTAATAATTGCTACAACATTATTTTCTCAAGATAAAAAAGGTAAACTTGAAAATGTTGAAACAAAAATTAAGAAAACTTCTCGGATTGAAGATAGGGCTGCCGGTATTCATAATGCAAGCAATATTGGTTTATTTTTTGAGAATAGAGGAAAACTTTATCCAAGAAGTATCACTCAAGGTCCATCCGGAGAATTTCCAATCAATAGTGCAAAACATTATATCTATCGAGTAAATCAATTTGTTGGAATTCCAGGGAATGTTGTTCAATCAAGATATACCGATAATGAAGAATGGGAAGCTGCAAACGGATATCATAATAGTGATACTGCACGTGTTGCAATGAGCGATGATCCAAATTCATGGAATGAAGATTTAGGCTGGCCGGTTAAAAATTTAAATGGTGAAAATATAATTCTTTCTGATCAAGACAGTTATTGTGTTTTTAATGATAGCAACAATACTGTTGGAATTATTGGAATTCAAATAGCACAAACTGGATATGCATTTGGGACGAAGTTTGCGAAAAATATTTTATTCTTTAAATATGAATTAACAAACACATGTAACAAGAAACTTGAAAATCTTTATTTCGGACTTTATAACGATATTGATATTGGAGATGCGAGCGGCGGAATTGCTGAATACAAAGACGATAGGCTTGATTTTATCAAAGAGAAAAATTTGCTTTACTTTTTTGATGATGGGGCAACAACAGAATGGACAGATGGCAAAACCGGATTTTTCGGAGTTACACTTCTTAAGACTCCGCAAGTAAATGGGGTTGAATTAGGAATTACAGATATGCATTACAGTTTATATGATGATGATTTGGATATCGATTCTATTCAATATGGTATTTTGTCATCAAGCGAGAGTTTATATAATTCATCATTAGGAAATAGATATTTCCATTTGGGCAATAATTCGAATTTACATTATGATGATCCCAAAACGATTCCAGCTTCCGGTTTGGATTTAGTTGGATATTTATCTTCCGGTCCATATAATTTGGATGTAAATGATACACTTGTATTTTACACAGCTTTTGTAGCTGGCGATGATTATGAAGAATTAATTAAATATACGGATGTTGCAAAAAATGCAGTTGAAGTAAATTTCAATCTTCCTAAACCTCCTACCAGACCTCAGCTCTCGGCATCTGAAGGAGATTTTAAAACAAGTTTATATTGGAATGATGAAAGTGAATTAAGCTTTGATGAATTTTCAGGTTATGATTTTGAAGGATATCGTTTATATAGAAGTAACGATAAAGGAATAAATTGGAAACTGATTGCAGATTTTGATCAAATAAATTCAATTGGAAAAAATACCGGATTACAATACAATTATATTGATTCGACAATCGTAAATGGTTTTGAATATTGGTATTCAATTACTGCATACGATCAAGGAAATGATGTAGTGGAAAGTTTGGAAAGTCCGATTGGAAATACACTTGATGCAATAAATACAGTTTCGGTTACACCGCGTTCTGAAGCAATCGGTAGACAAGTTGTTGCAATTAATGATATTACAAATCTTAATACTGGCAATACAAATTATGAATTGAATGCATTTGTAATTGATAATGATAATTTGCAAAACAATGAATATAAGACAACATTTAACTTTATCCCGCGAATTGAAAAAGGTGATCTTACAACAAATATTTCCATTTCAATTACTGATTCAAATGATACGAAACCTTATAAATATTCCATCGCATTTACTTCTTCGAATACTTTTGATTTAAGAAATGTTACATTAAATGAAGATATTAGAACTGGATATAATTACCCGGCTGGCGGAAGAGTATTAAATATTTCCGGTGATGGTTTAAGAATTAGTATGCTAGATAATTCAACAACCGAATCAAAATATTTGCCTGAAGATGGCGATGTAATTACAATAAATTATGCAATGAATGTTACAAGAAATAATGTTGAAAAATTAATAAAAAATCGACCCCATAATTTAAACCAAACACAAACAACTCCTGATGGAGTTTCACTAAAATTGAATCCTCCAAATTCAATTAAAAGTGTTTCAAGAATTGGCGGAAATGATAACATTGAATTAACTTTTGTGGTTGAATATCCGGATTCAGTATTGGATAAAATATATGTCATTTCAATTGATGGAAGCGGAACAAAATCTGGTAATAATTATGTTTTAATTTCTGTTAGCGGAACTCAAATATTATCTGATACTTTATTTAATGAAGACAATTTTAATTTTGACGGAATTACCGGAACAATAACTTTTGATGGACTACCATCAAATAATAATAAATTTTCTGTTGAAACTATAAAACCAATTCTACCTAATATTAAAGATTCGTTTTCATTTAGAGTAAAAGGTTCGGAAGTTGACACAAAAATTATTGAAGAAAATATTTCAAAAATTCGAGTTGTTCCAAATCCATATGTAGCTTCATCATTATACGAAATAGAATATGGCGAGTTAAGAAAAGAGCCATTACGACAAATTCAATTTATTAATCTTCCTCAAGAATGTACAATTTATATTTTCACAGTTGATGCTGATTTGGTTAAAACCATAAATCATAATGCACCAAATGGAACAGAAGTTTGGGATTTAAGATCCGAAGGAGGCAGAGAAATTGCAGCGGGAATTTATTTATATGTAGTAAAAACAAAAACAACAGAATATAAAGAACGATTTGCAGTAATTAAATAATTAGGAATGGAGAAATAAATGAAAAAACTGCTTCTGATTATATGCTTATTGATTTCTGCGAATTTGATATTTGCACAAAATCCAAACCTCGGAACATCTGGAGCACAATTTCTGCAAATACCGGTTGGAGCAAGAGCTGAAGCAATGGGGGGAGCGGTTATCGGAATTACAAATGATGCTTCATCTGTATTTTGGAATCCCGCCGGAATTGCAAAAATCAATAATGTTCAAGCTCATTTTTCATATATGAATTGGTTTGATCTTTTTGATTTTAATGCGGCTTCATTAATTTCGAATATAGAAAATGTTGGAACTTTTGGCGCTTCAATAATTGTTTTCAGTACGGATAAAATGGAAATTACAACTGAAGAAGAACCAAATGGAACCGGAAGATTTTTTGATGGAGGTGATGCTGCAATTGCTTTATCATATGCAAGAAATTTAACAGATCGTTTTGCAGTTGGTTTATCAATAAAATATATTTCTCAAAGAATTTGGAATGAAAGTGCAGAAACTTTTGCATTTGATATTGGGACACAATATTCTTTGGATTTTCAAAATTTAGTAATTGCAATGAGTATGACAAATTTTGGTCCGGATACCAAATTTGATGGAACCGATCTTGATTTTATTTATAGAAAAGATGATAACTATCCTCTCAGTAGATTTGTGCCAAGCCGATTAACAACCGATGATTTTCCATTGCCGTTAAATTTTCAAATCGGAATAGGTTTTGATATTATAAAATATGATTTTGTAAAAATGATTGGCGCAATTGATGTAACACATCCGAATGATAATAAAGAACGTGCGCATTTCGGAACTGAACTTTCAATCTTTGATAGAGTTTTTTTACGAGGCGGGTATAAATATAATTATAGTGATCAAGATTTTACATTTGGTGCCGGTGCAAATATAATTTTTGAAAATACATCTGTAAATTTTGATTACTCATATTCACTTTATGATATTCTTCCGAGTGTTCATAGAATTTCAATTGGACTTGGTTTTTAAAATTGTTACATAACTTTTTAAAAACAATTTTAATATTCATACTATTTCATAATTCAATTTATTCACAAGGATATATTTGTGCAATTGGTGGTGGTTCTGAAGAATATAATGATTGGAGCGACAAACCATATTCGTGGATTGTTGAAAAATCAAATTTTGGAAAAGTAATTGTACTTTCTGTAAATGACGAAACGAATTGGATCCCTAACTATTTCATTTCATTTGGAGCCGACACATCCTATAATTTGCGTATCAACTCTAAAAGCAAGGCTAATCAGCAAAGCTTATTTGATGAAATTATTTCCGCAAACGGAATTTTTTTAAAAGGTGGAGATCAATGGGATTATGTTCGTTTGTGGAAAGGTACTAAAGTTGATTCTGCAATAAATTACGTCTTTCAAAATGGAGGAGTAATAGCTGGAACAAGCGCTGGATCTGCTGTGCTAGGAGAATCTGATTTTAGTGCAAAAAATGGAACAGTTTATTCTGATGAAGCTCTTCAAAATCCCTTTAACGATTTTATGCAGTTTGAAACGTCTTTTTTAAATCTTGTAAATGGAGTTATTTTTGATTCTCACTTAACTGAAAGAGCAAGGCAAGGAAGATTATTTACATTTCTCTTTAATAATTTTTTCAGTGGTAAAGATTTGCTGGGTATTGGAATTGATGACCGCACTGCGCTTGGTATTTCTCCAAATAGAATTGCAGAAGTTTTTGGAAGTGGTTCAGTTATCTTTGTTACAAAAGATGAACAATCAAAATATTTTCAATACGATAGCACATTAACAATTGAAAATTTACGTGCTGATTTACTTATTGATGGCTGGAAGTTCAATATTGATAAGCGTAGAATAGAAACTATTCCAAATTCTGCAAAAGAAATATCGATGCAAAGTGATAATGATATTATTGGATATAAAATAATATTAATTAGCGGAAATGAAATTAACCAAAATGTTAAAAAAAATATTTTATCTGAATCTCAAGAATTATTAAATAAAAACATTTTAATTATATCAAATAATGGATTTTCAGAAAATTCGGAGATAGTAAATAATTTTTTAGATTCTTGCGGATTTATATCAACTACAATTTACATCTCAGAAGATGAATTAAAATCAAATATATTTGCTGACAAAATTAATGAAGCGCAAGTTTTTATTTTTTACGGAGATTCCCTAGAATTATTAAGCAAGTTAGGAAACACAGAATATTTAGTTTCTGAAGCATTTCAAAATTCAGTGAAACAAAACAAAACCCTTATGTTTATTGGTGATTGCGGGAAAATTGTTTCAGAACAATTTGTTGATTATGAAATAGATGATATTTATGCTTCGTATTATGGAAGAATGAATTTGAAACAAGGATTAAATTTAACAAATGATTTTGTTTACCAACCTTCAATTTTTGTTGATAGTGATTATTTTGAAAACAATATGAGTGCGGTGTTTTTCAATCAAATGAGAAATAAAAAAAAGTATGGAATTTATGTTGATGGAAACGATAAAGTTACTTTAGATTTTGTGCATTCCAATTTATCCGGAAATTGTAAAACTCCGTTTATTATTATTGATGCAACCGAAACGACATATATTGATTCTTCAAAATATAAAGCTGTATCAAATGCTGGAACAAGGCAAATTGTTGCAATGAATAATTTGAGAATATCTTTAACAAACAATTCTAGTTTTCAATATTCAATGATAAATAGAAACTTCGGGATAATTAATTCTATAAAAGTTAATGATGAAATTCATACCAAAAATATTTTTACTTTGAAACAAAATTATCCTAATCCGTTTAATCCAAACACAACAATAAATTATTCAATTCCAAATGTAGGCTCAGACTTAAGTCTGAGCAATGCAACACTGAAAGTTTATGATATTTTAGGAAGAGAAGTTGCAGAATTGGTAAACCAAAAACAAAATTCCGGATATTATAAAATTCAATTTGATGGAAGTAATTTTCCAAGCGGTATATATTTTTATACGTTACGCATAAATAATATTTCTATAACAAAATCAATGGTTTTGCTAAAATGAAATCATATTATTTTTTATTTGCACTTTTCATATCTACAATATTTTATTCACAAAATCATATTACTCCATTGGAAAAATCAAATTATGAAAAATTTACTAACTATTCTGAACTTGTTAATTTTATTGGGGTAATTGACAATTCAAGTGATTTGGTTGAAGCAAAAATTATTGGTCAATCGGTTGAAAAACTTAATTTACATTGTTTGTTTTTTTCAAAAGACAAATTTGGTGAAGACGAATCAAAACTTAAAGTCATGTTCTTTGCTCAACAACATGGCAATGAACAATCCGGAAAAGAAAGCGCACTAAAATTAATTTTAGAATTATTAAAACCAGAAAATATTTATCTTTTTGAAAAAATTGACTTAGCGCTTATTCCTCAAGTAAATCCGGATGGCTCTGAAAAAAATCAGAGAAGAAATGCAAACAATGCTGATTTAAACAGAAATCATTTAATTCTAACTGAGCCAGAAACTATTGCATTACATAATTTATTCAATGAATATTTATTTGACGTAACACTTGATGTTCATGAATATTATCCTTTTGGAGAAGAATGGGAAACTTTTGGTTACAGAAGAAATTTTGATGAACAATATGGGAGCAATACAAATATTAATGTTTCTCAAGAAATTAGAAATATGTCAAATAATTCTTTCGTTCCTTTTATTAAAAATTATTTGAATGAAAGAAATTTTTCATTTAATATTTACTCGCCTGGTGGTCCACCGGAAAAGGATTATATTAGATATAGTACTTTCGATATTAACGATGGTCGTCAATCATTTGGAATTCAAAATACATTTTCATTTATTCTTGAAGGAATAAACGGAATTGATTATTCGGTCAGTAAAATTCAGAGAAGATCAGAAGGACAAATGCAAGGAATGCTAGGACTACTTAAATATTTATACAATAATAATTTGCAAATAATTGAATTAGTAAAAAATGAAAGATTGAAATTACTTAATCCAAAAGAGGATGAAAAAATTGCAATTCAGTTAGATCATTTTAATAATGGAAGTAAACTGGAACTTCATTTGCTTTCGCTTAAGACAAATACTGATACAACTTTTTATGTAAATAATTTTAAGCCGGAAGTTCGATCAATTTATGATGTTGTAAAACCGCAAGGTTATTTAATACATAAAGATTCTGTTGAATTAGTTGCTTGGTTAAATCGGCATAAAATAACTCATAAAATTTATGAAATAATGAATGATGATTTAATTGAAGAATATTCCATTCAAGATATTGATTCAATTGACTTTGAAGGAGATATAATTGTAAATCCAATTGTTGATGGAGGTTTTATAAGCAGAAAAATTATACCGGAAAATTATTATTTTATTCCCACAAATCAATTACTTGGTAATTTGATAGTAAATGCATTAGAACCAAAATCAATGCTGGGATTAGTTACTTATAAGAAATATGAACATTTATTGAAAAGGAAAAACACTTTTCCTATTTTACGACTAATTAGAAAAACTAAAAATAATTGTACAAATTTAAATCACAATGAATAAAATATTTTTTGGATTCAAAAATTATTTTTCTGCAATTGCATTTCTCAATCGCTTCAGCGGACTCTAATCCCTTCTGAGATATTTTAAAATTATTAAGCAATTTATTCAAAATTATTCTCGGAGAAATTAATATGAAAGTGTTAGTATTAGGAAGTGGATTAGTCGGCAGACCAATGGCAATTGATCTTTCAAAGGACAAAGAATTTGATGTGACGATTGCTGATATAAATAAAAATAATCTTAACAGAATTCCAAATGAATTTGCGATAGAGAAAAAAGAAATTGATATATCTGATAAAAATAAACTTAAAATTCTTCTTGAAAATTCTGATATTGTGTTAAATGCTGTCCCCGGTTTTATGGGATTTGAAACTCTAAAAGAAATTATAAAATCTGGTAAAAATGTTGTGGATATTGCATTTTCGCCGGAAGATACTTCTGAACTTGATAAATTAGCAAAAGAAAATAATGTAACTGCAATTGTTGATTGCGGTGTTGCACCGGGAATGAGTAATTTATTGGCAGGTTATGTAAATTCAATTTTGGATGAAACAGAAACAATTCTAATATACGTCGGCGGGTTGCCGGTAATTCGAGATTATCCTTTTGAATATAAAGCGCCGTTTTCTCCAATCGATGTTATTGAAGAATATACGCGTCCGGCAAGATATGTTGAAAATGGAAAACTTGTAGTTCGTCCCGCACTTTCTGATCCGGAGTTAATTAATTTTCCGGAAGTTGGAACACTTGAAGCTTTTAACAGTGATGGATTAAGGTCATTAGCATTCACTTTAAAAGTTCCGAATATGAAAGAGAAAACTTTAAGATATTTGGGACATATTGAAAAAATGAAAATATTTCGTGAAGCCGGATTTTTTAGTTATGATGAAATTGAAGTTAGAGGAATGAAAATTAGACCGATTGATTTCACTTCAAAATTATTATTTCCAATGTGGGAATTAAAAAATACTGATTTAGAATTTACATTAATGAAAGTAATCATCGAGGGAAAAAAGGAGAACAAAAATTTAAGATATACTTATTATTTGCTTGATAAATACGATGAAAAAACAAATACGCATTCAATGGCAAGGACAACCGGTTATACTGCAACAACTGCAATTAGAATGCTTGCAAAGGGATTATTTGATAGAAAAGGTGTTTGTCCGCCCGAATTTATTGGTCAAAACCAAAAGTGTGTAGATTTTATGTTAAGCGGATTAAAAGAAAGAGGCGTAATTTATAATCAAACAATTGAAGAATTAAAATAATTTTTTTTTCAAAATTTATTTATTTTGAATTGAGTTATTAACTTTAAACAACTAGAAATAGAACAATCATAAAAAAATGTAATGTTGGATAACCTCAATTCATATATAATTAATTCTGATGAAATCATTGGGGAGATTGAATATATTCACGAATTTTACAGCGTTCATTTAAAAAATGAACGCGATATTATAATTTGGCTCCCTCCATCATATCATTCAAGCATTAAAAAATATCCCGTTTTATATATACAAGACGGACAAAATTTATTTGATCCTAAAACTTCTTACATTGGCTACGATTGGAAAGTTGACGAAGTATTAACAAAATTAATTCATCATAAATTAATTGAAGAAATTATTGTTGTTGGAATTTATAATCACAAAGATAGATTGGAAGAATATAATTACTTTACGGAAAAAGGAAAAAAGTACGCAAGTTTTTTAATCAAAGAATTAAAATCATTTATCGATGAAAATTATCGCACGATTCCACTTTCATCAAAAACAGCAATAATGGGCTCATCTTTAGGCGGATTAATTTCATTTCAACTTTTTTGGAATTTCCCGAAAATATTTGGCAAAGCCGCATGTTTATCAAATTCATTTTGGATTGATAACGGTGAAGTTTTTAATATGGTGAAAAATATTTCAACAAATATTAATGACAAAACAAAATTATATATTGATTGTGGAAGTGAAGAAAAAGAATTAGTCGGCGATTTTATAAAAATGTCTGAATTCTTGATAGAAAATAATTTTAATGATCCGTCAAAAATCAAAATATATTTGGATGAAGGAAGTAAACACACAGAAAGTGATTGGGCAAAGAGATTACACATTCCGTTGCAATTTTTATTTGGGAAAACAACTATTAATTTACCTTGATATCAACATTCAATAATAATTAAATTTCTTAAAAAAATAATATCAAAATGAAAAATTTATTCATTTCATTTATTTTAATATTTCTAATAACTTCATGTGCAATTTCCAAATTTGTTTCAAAAGAAAGTATTTCAAAAATTATAATAAAAGATGCAGAGAATTGGTCAATTGAAGAATGTGATAAAATCTTAAATTATTATTCGTGTAGCAATATGGAAGCTCCAATTTTGAATGTAAATCCAAAAGTAAAAATTAAAGTTTTGCTATTAAATATAAATAGCGTGAAAGCTATTGCCAGAAAAGAAGTAATTGAGAAAAGACTTTTAGAAAACGAATATTTTCAAATTCTAAGTAATTATTTAAATGAGTTTACAAATTTTTCTTACGATGAAAAATTGAAAAAAATAGTTGAGAATAATTCTGATTCATTAAAAGGATTTTCATTTAAAATGTATTTTGAAAATATGAGTTCACCTTTTGAGCCAATATTTTTAGAAGATGGATACTCATATTTTTTTCTTGAAAACATGAATGGAAATTTTAGCAGAATTACAAATGTAAAAGGTCTTTTTGTTGAGGAATATTTTCAACTTGACGGATATTTAAATGCAATAATTACATTTTCGCAATTTGATCAAAACGGCAAACGAATTTTTAATTCTAGTGATTTGAATGAGGATTATAAAATTGTATTTAATGGATTTCAATCAAACCCGATTAACATTTCTTGGAAAGTGTTGTAGGATAAAAATATTCGTTTTAAAAATTAATTAACCCCAAAAAGTAGAGACGCAAAATTTTACGTCTCTACATATAATGTATTTAATTATTAATTTTTGATGTTTCCGTTTTTTCCGGCTTTTTCAATTCTTGTTCAATAACATTTCCGTCAGTATCAATAAGTTTTATTTCCATACCTAATTGTTTTAATCCTTCTTCAACTTGTGCTTTATCACCAACAACAACCCAATCAATTTTATCTGGATTTATTACTTTCTCAGCAGCCTTATTAATATCATTCAAATTCAAAGCATTCATTTTATCGGCATAAGTTGAAAAATAATCTTCAGGATATCCATATTGAACCATTTCTGCAAGTGAACCGGCAATTGCACCGCCTGTTTCCCAGCTTCCGGGTAAACTTAAAGTTTCGTTAAGTTTTATTTTATTTAATTCATCTTCGGTAGCTGGTTTAACACCAAGAATTCCGTTTAATTCTTTTTTAACTTCATCAACGGATTCTTTTGTTTTATCAGATTGAACCATTGCAAAAACTAAAAATGGGCGTTGACCTTTTGCACCAAGCAAAATACTTTGTGATCCGTATGACCAATGTTTATCTTCGCGTAAATTCATATTAATTCTTGAAGTGAAAGATCCGCCGAGTATTGTATTCATTGCTTCAAGCGCAATATTATCTTTGTCTGATTTTGGAGGAGCTGCATGTCCAGCTAAAATAATTGATTGTTGTGAACCGGGTCTATCCATTAAATAAATTGTAGATTTTTCTTTTAATCCAACTTGAGAAATATTCTTTTTTGGAACTTCAGATTTTTCCCAATTTTCAAATAGATCTTCTAATTTATTTTTAACTTCATCCATTGTAATATCACCAACAACAACCAATGTTGAATTATTTGGTCTTATCCAAGTTTGATGGAATTTTTCTAAATCAGCTTTGGATATTTTTGCAACGGATTCTTCATATCCCGAACCGGTAAACGGCAAACCGTAAGCATGATCTTTTCCATAAATATATTGTGGAAAAACTCGCAATGCCATTTGTATTGGAGTTGCTTTTTCTCTCTGAATTCTTGAAAAAGTTTCTTTTTTCAATCTATCCAATTCATTTTCCGGAAAGGAAGGATTTAACAAAACATCTGCAAAAAGATTTAATGACTTATCTAAATTTGACTTAAGAGATGAGAGCGAAATTGTTGAAATATCCAAATTTGAAAATGTATTTAAATTTGCTCCCAACATTGCTAATTCTTCGCTTATTTGTAATGATGTTTTAGATTTAGTTCCTTCTTGCATCATTGATAATGCTAGTGAAGCTGTTCCCGGTAATGCAAATTGATCGGAAGAATAACCAGCATCAACAATCATTCTGAAATTTACAACCGGAATAGCATTGCTTTGTGCTAACATTATATTTAATCCGTTTGATAATGTTGCTTTTTGGATTTCTGGAAATTTTGCAGCTGGTGGAGTTCCAGTTTCCGGTAATTTTGATCTATCAGCACCAATAGGAGCTTCTGCATATTGCGGAAAAGGATGAACTTCTAAAATATTTACTCCATCAGAAAGCCATTTTACTGCGGAATATTGTAAATCTTTAATCGTTGCCGATGATGCAACTTTTAGTTTTTCTTTGTAAAAATCTGGTGAGCCGCCAAAAACTTGAGACTGAGCAAGAATATCAGACTTTCCGCCAAATCCGCCAATTCTTTCAATTCCTCTAACAAAATTTGCAATGTGTTGAGTTTTAACTCTTTCCAATTCTTTTTGAGTTGGACCTTCTTTTAAAAATTTTGCAAGTTCTTCATCGATTGCTTTTTCAACTATTGCTAAATCAATTCCTGGTTTTGCAGTTGCAGTAATATTAAATTGACTTGCAATTTCTCCCGGACTATAACTCGCATTTACTTCTGTTGCAATTTGTTCATCATAAACTAATCTTTTAAACAATCTTGAAACTTTTCCAGAAGCAAGAACATCGCTAACCAAATCTAAATAAACCAATTCTTGATTTTTCCATTCGGGAATATTCCATGTTTTGTAAATTCTTGCCTGTGGAACTCTGTCTTGTGCAATTTGTCTTTTTGTTCCTTCCATTTTAGCTACCCAAGCCTCATGTTTTTTAATTGGTGGACCGGAAGGAATATCACCAAAATATTTTTCAACTTTTGCTTTTGCATCTGCTGCTGTTATATCTCCGGCAACTACTAAAACTGCGTTTGCAGCACAGTAATAAGTTTTAAACCATTCGTGAACATCTTCTAAACTTGCGGCATCCAAATCTTCCATTGAGCCGATTACAGTCCAAGAATATGGATGACCTTTGGGAAATGTATTATGTTGGATCATTTCAAAAGCAATTGCGTAAGGCTGATTTTCACCTTGGCGTTTTTCATTTTGAACAACACCGCGCTGTTCATCAAGTTTAGCTTGAGTAACGGCTCCAAGTAAATGTCCCATTCTGTCGGATTCCATCCAAAGCGCTAAATCAACTGCGGAAGTTGGAACATTTTGAAAATAATTTGTGCGGTCTTCGTTTGTGGTTCCATTTAAATCTGTTGCCCCAACTCTTTCCAAAGCTTGAAAATAATCGTCATCAAAATTTTCACTTCCGTTAAACATCAAGTGTTCAAATAAATGTGCAAAACCGGTTTTCTCGTCTTTTTCATTTTTTGATCCGACATGATACCAAACATTTACAGCAACAATTGGAGCTTTATGATCTTCGTGAACAATTAGTGTTAAACCATTATCCAACACAAATTTTTCGTATTTGATGTCAATATCTTCAACTTTTTGGGCAAAAATTGCCAATGAAAAAAACATCAAGAAAAACCCAACTGATTTTAATTTCTTCATATTTCCTCTTTTTTTAGTTTCGTGAATTACTAAAATTTAATAATAATTTAATTTTATTGATATGTAATAATTTGACGGAATGATTTAGCTAAAGTTTCATGCAAAAATTTTTCAATAATATAGAATTAGAAAAATTATTGGGATTAAAATTCCAAGTAATGCAAACCATTTTCCTCGTCCGGAAAATCCCAATTTACCTTTAATCATTAACAAACCGGTTACGGCGAGAAAAATTAATGCAATTGCAAAAAGATCTGCAATCCAAGTCCATAATTTTTTTGGATGATTTAAATGAAGAAAATTTGTCTCGCGAATTATTGTTCGGCTTTCCACTTTTTCTAAAACTGCAATTTTTGTTCTGATATTTGCGGAAAGAGTTTTATTCTGATAAAAAATATCAATTGAATTTGGGCTTGAGCGAAATGAACTTTTTATGCTGTCTTTTATCGAAAAATATTCGGTTAAATTTTTTGTAAGTTTTTCTGTAGAAAATGTTGAATCAATTTTTGAAGAAATTACCAATGTATCTTTTGAAATACTGTAATTCGGATTCCAATCACTAACATGATTAACTGCTATTCCGGAAATTGAATAAATTATTATTAAACCAAATGCAACGTAACCAATATCTCTGTGTAAACTACGGATAAGTTTTCGGATTTTCATCAAATAAACTTGAATATTTCAGAATTTTGATGAAAAAGATAATCAATTTAGCTCGAATTTTTCCTTAAAATTTTACAATAAAATTTTAAAAATATCCCAGAAAAATAATACAAATAAAATTTACACAATTAAATCAAAGTGTAATTAACTTTATTTGCATCAAGTTTTTCCGAAATTTGAAAATCCATTTTTGCTCCTTCAATATCACCCAAATTCATTTTTATGCTTGCTCTGTTAAAATAAGATACAAAATTCTTTGGATCGGTTTCAATTGCCTTGTTAAAATATTGAAGTGCCTCAATGTAATTTCCCAAATCGGCTTTTTCAACGCCATCAACATTAAATTCGAGAAACTCAGTTTTCGAAATGTTTTTATTGGATCTTTTTTTCATGTTTTCTCCTTTTAATTTTTTAGATAAAAAGAGCAAAACCGGTATCAATATAGGAATGAAACAATATTAAATGTGATTGTATATTAGTAAAATATTACAATCTTTTCAAGAGAAATATTAGAACTTTTTTATAATTGTTCTAATTATAACAAGTTATAAAATGGAACACTGTAGCTTTTGATTATTTGATAGTGAAAAAAAATGAGACCCTGGATGAATAAAAAATCCCAAATGAAATTTGGGATTTTAAATTTTGAAAATCAGTAGGGATATGGAGAAATTTATTTAATAACTGCACCTAATCCTTTGATTTGGTATACTTTTTTTGTGGTTTTTTCATGTTCACATTTGTGATTTTCATCTTTCTTTTTTTCATCGGCACAATCTCCGCCGCATCCTTCACCTTCAACAACAATTGAGTAAACTTCACCTTCCACTAACGCTTTTTTTCCCTTTGCTTCCATTGGAAAAACAATTTCGCCGTCGTTAACTTTTACGCGCATCGTTTCAAATTCTTTATCACTACTCAAATTTATCCAGCAACCCCTTTTCTCACAAACTTCAACAACATTTCCTTCAACTAAAACTTTTTTACCAATAAAACTTTCTGGATTTTCCATAATTTTTGAAATTGGAGTTTTATCATTTAACGATATTTCCTTTCCATATTTTTTTGCATCATCCGCATTAATTGTTAAAGTTGATAGAACAAAAACCGTAATCAATACAATAATTTTCTTCATTTTTACATTCCCGTTAATTTTGAAAAATTTATTATGTAACTTAGTTTTGGCAAAAGTAAAATTCAAGGTTATTATGCGATTTTTTAAAAGTTCATTGCAAATATTTTTTTCTACAATTTTATTTTTCGGCGGATGTAAATCACTTGAAACACCAAATTCCGAAAACTTTTTTCATCAAAAGTTAAAAGCAAATAAATTAAAATTTGGAGATACAATTGGACTAATTTCTCCGGCAAGTTATATAAATGATAAGCAGTTGAACGAAGCAATTTATAATTTGGAAAATCTTGGATTTAAAATAAAATACAATCCAGCGATAAAAGATAAATATGGATATTTAGCCGGAAGCGATTCAACTCGCGCGAAAGATTTTAATAAAATGATTTTAGATAAAGAAGTTAAAGCAATTGTTGCTGTTCGCGGAGGTTACGGTTGCGCAAGAATGTTGCAATTTATTAATTATGAAGCGATTAAAAAAAATCCTAAAATAATTGTTGGCTACAGCGATATTACTTCTTTACTTTATGCAATTTATAAAAAAACCGGATTAGTTTGTTTTCACGGACCGGTTGGAACTTCCACTTTTAATGACTATTCATTGGATCATTTAAAAAATATTTTGCTTGAACCAAAAGAAAATTATAAAATGAAAAATTCTTATTCCGATGAAAATCAAATCGAAATTATAAATAATGGAATTTGCGAAGGAGAATTAGTTGGCGGAAATTTATCAATTGTAGTTTCAATGATTGGAACCGAATATGATATTGACACAAAAGGTAAAATTATTTTTTTGGAAGAAATTGGCGAAGAACCATACAGAATTGATAGAATGTTAACTCAAATGAAACAAAGTGGGAAATTTAAAAATTGCGCGGGAATTGCTCTGGGAGTTTTTAAAAATTGTGATGTAAAAAAAGAAGATCCCGAATTTGAAAATTCGTTATCGCTTCAACAAGTTTTTAAAGATGTTTTAGGCGATTTGAAAATTCCCATTATTTATGGTTTATCTTTTGGTCACATCGAGAATAAATTTACTTTACCTTTTGGAGTAAAAGCCAGTTTAAATACTTTCGATAAAAGTTTAACATTGTTAGAAAAATCAGTCGAGTAAAATTTGTTTGCAGAAGTAGTTTTTCCTTTGCCATTCAGAAATTCATTCACTTATTCAATTCCAGAAGAATTTGATGAAAATATTCAAATTGGAGTAAGAATAGTTGCGCCTTTTGGAAAAAGGACTTTAACCGGTTTTGTAGTTAAAATAAAATCTGCTTCCGATGTAAAAGAAAAAATAAAACCAATTAAAGATGTTTTGGATAATCAACCGATCTTCAGTGAAAATTCTTTGAAATTTTATGAGTGGATTTCCGAGTATTATTTGTGTTCGCTTGGTGAAGCGCTAAAAAACTCAGTTCCATATGGATTAGAAGTTGAATCGAAAAAAACAATTATTTCTGATAGGGAATTTTGTGAAGAATTGTTTACAAAAGAAAAAAATCAAAAAAGTACAAAATCCATTTTATTGCAGATACTTTCTGAAAAAGAAATTACCAAAATCGGATATCTTCAAAAGGAATTAAAGAAAAAAAATATTTATTCACTACTCAAAACTTTGGAGAAAAACGGAGCAGTTACAATTTTAGATGAAATTGAAGGATCTAAGGTAAAAATTAAAAAAGTGAAATTTGTAAAACTCCAGAAAAGTGTAGATGAAGTTTATGAATTAATTCCCGGAATTGAAAAAAAATCTGAAAAACAAATTGTAATTCTTCTCGAATTATTGAACAATAATGAAAATGAAATTCAGCAAAGTGAATTGTTAAAGAAAACAAATTCAAATCAATCGTCAATAAATTCGCTTGAGAAAAAAGGAATTATAAAAGTTTTTGATAAAGAAATTGAAAGAGTTTATTCTGAAAATTATTCCGAAGTAAAACCAAGATTTGAATTAACTGAAAATCAAAAGAATATTATAGAAAAAGTTTCTGATGATATTATTCAACAAAAATTTAAAACATATTTATTGCACGGAGTTACCGGATCCGGCAAAACTCAAGTCTATATTGAGTTAGCGAAGCAAACCAGAAAAATTGGAAAAAATGTTCTAATACTTGTTCCGGAAATTTCTTTAACTCCTCAAATTACTTCTCGCTTTTTTAATACTTTTGGAAATGAAATTACAGTTATGCATAGCCGAATGTCGCTTGGAGAAAGATATGATTCGTGGCGTGGAATTATTAAAGGAAAATATAAAATAATAATTGGTGCGCGTTCCGCAGTTTTTGCTCCTTTAGAAAATATTGGATTGATAATTGTTGATGAAGAACATGATCAAAGTTATAAGCAATATGATTTAATACCAAAATATAACGGAAGAGATGCTGCAATTATTAGAAGCATGTTAGTAAATGCGCCGGTTTTATTGGGCTCGGCAACGCCATCAATTGAAAGTATGTTTAATTCAAAAAATGGAAAATATGAATTATTGGAATTGCCTCAAAGAGTTGATAATGCAAAACTTCCTAAAATTAAATTAGTTGATATTACTTTAGAAAAGAAAAAAAATAGAGTTATTGGAGTTTTTTCCAAAACACTTTTGGAAGCTGTTGATACGCGATTAAAGAAAAAAGAGCAAATAATTATTCTGCAAAACAGAAGAGGATTTGCAACTCAAGCATACTGCGATGATTGCGGAACAATAGAAATGTGCGATAATTGTTCGGTCTCTATGGTTTATCACATAAATAAAAATGTGATGAAATGCCATTATTGCGGCGCTGTAAAACAATCTCCCAAAGCTTGCAGATTTTGCGGTTCAATAAATATGAAATATTTTGGAACCGGAACACAAAGAGTGGAAGACGAAATTTCTTATCATTTTCCAAATGCAAAAATTGAGAGAATTGATTCCGATACAATTGCGCAAAAAGGAAAGTTGGGAATAATCTTAAACAATTTTAGAAAAGGTGAAATTGATATTTTAGTCGGAACACAAATTGTTTCAAAAGGAATGGATTTTTCGAATGTAACTTTAGTCGGAGTAATTTCTGCGGAAACATCATTGTGGCTTCCAGATTTTAGAGCCGATGAAAGAACGTTTCAATTGTTAACACAAGTTGCCGGAAGATCCGGAAGAAGTAAAGAAGAAGGCGAAGTAATTATTCAAACTCAGAATTATAAAAATTTTGTTCTTCAAAAAGTTTTAGAAAACAATTACCAATCATTTTACGAAAATGAAATTTTGTTGCGACAGCAGAATTTTTATCCGCCGTTTTCTAGAATTGCAATTGTTGAAATTAAAAATGAAGATGAACAGAAAGCGAAACAAGCTGCATTTGATTTTAATAAACGATTAATGAAGTTTAGCGATAAATTAATTATTCTTCCGCCGAATGAAGCAGTAATTGCAAAAATAAAAGGAATTTTTAGATATCAAATTATGATAAAAAGTTTGCGTAAATCAGATCCCAATGGAAAAATTTTGCGAAATGCTTTGATGAATGCTTTTGTTGATTATAATCAAAAATCCAGATTTAGAGATGTAAAATTATATTTTGATATTGATCCGCAAAGTGTGGTATGAAGAAAATTAAAAATTAAATGTAGCCGCAGACTTCAGTCTGCGTATAAAAAATAAAAACATCCCAAGTTTCACACAAATTGCAAAACTTAGGATGTTTTTGAAATATTATAATCCGAAGAATTTTAAGAATGGAACTGCTTGAACAACAAAATACATTATTAAACTAAATCCCAGCCAAAGTCCAAAAACTCCAATAAAATATTTTGTAGTGTTTTCTGCTTTAAATAATTTTGCATATGCAATACTCAAAACAGCATAAAACCAAATTGAGAAAATATCTAATTTATGTGTAAGCCAACCGAGCATAGAATCTTTTTCAATGTTCATAAAACTGCCAACACTTGTATCCATAAACATTTTTCCCATTGCAATTGCTGCAATTATCATAACAATTACTTGTAATACAATTATGTAATGAGGCAAGCCATAAGCTAACATTGATGCTTTATAATCACCTTCACCCTTTAATCCAAATTTTACTAATAATAAAAAGACACCAGCAATAATAAAAAATGAAATAAATGTAATTACTGTTATTCCAATTGAAGAAAAAATTAATTGTGTACTTCCGCCTTTTTCCATTTGTTCTTGAATTGCATCAAGCTGTTGATCAGCTTGCTCTTGTGTCATTTGTCCCTTATCAACTGCTTCTTGAAAATTCTTCTCAAATTGTGCCATTTGTTTTTCTACAATATCTGATTTTACTTCCGGATTATTCATCATAATAAAATTTGAGGCGATTGCAACAATTATTACCAACACCAGCGGTATAAGCCAATCAACAGTTTTGAAAGGTAAATTTGCTAATTTCTGAAATAAATTTGAAGGTTCAGATAAAACACCGATCATTTTATCGGTAAATCCAAGTTCTTCAATTTCAACAATTTCATCAATTTGATGTTCTTGATTATTTAATTCATCCATAATTTTATTCCTTGTTTAGTTTAAAGAGGAATTTGTTTATTTGCTGAATATAAAATAAGTATAAAAATTATTTTTATCACATAAAAAACTTATTTCAAATAACAATATTCTAAATTGTTACAATAGATTAAAAGAAGTAAGTTTGTGCAATAAAATTTTGAGGAATTATGAAAACAATTATTGAACCGTTCAGAATAAAATCCGTTGAGCCAATTAAATTTACAACAAAAGAAGAGCGAATTAAGATTTTGGAAAATGCTGGTTATAATCCTTTTTTAATTAAAGCAGATGACGTAATTATTGATTTACTTACGGATAGCGGAACTTCAGCAATGAGTGCAAAACAATGGGCTGGAATTATGGAAGGCGATGAATCTTACGCCGGCTCTAAAAGTTTTTACAAGTTTGAAAAAGCTGTAAAAAAAATTACGGGACATAATTTTATAATTCCGACACATCAAGGAAGAGCTGCAGAAAAAATACTTTTTTCAATTGTTGGCGGAAAAGGTAAATATATTCCCAACAACACACATTTTGATACAACACGCGCCAATGTTGAGTTTAGTGGAGCTGAAGCTGTTGATTTGCTAAACGAAATTGGAAAACATCCAGAAATTAAAGCAGATTTTAAAGGAAATATGGATGTTGAAAAATTGGAAGAATTTATATTAAAAGTTGGAAAAGAAAATATTCCACTTGTTATGATTACGATTACTAATAATTCCGGCGGCGGTCAGCCGGTTTCCATGCAGAATATTAAAGATGTAAAATCAATTTGTGTAAAATATAAGTTACCGCTTTTTATTGATGCTTGTCGTTTTGCCGAAAATGCATACTTTATCAAAAAAAGAGAAAAAGGTTATGAGAATAAAAGTGTGCTGGAAATTTCGCAAGAAATATTTTCTTATTCTGATGGCGCGACGATGAGTGCGAAAAAAGATGCACTTGTAAATATTGGTGGATTTCTTTCAATCAACAATGAAGATTTGGCAATGAAGTGCAGAAATTTGTTAATTGTTACTGAAGGATTTCCAACTTACGGTGGACTTGCCGGACGCGATTTGGAAGCAGTTTCACAAGGTTTGGAAGAAATTGTTGATGAAAATTATCTTCAATATAGAATTAGAAGTATTGAATATTTGGGAGAAAAATTGCTGAACGCCGGAATTCCAATAATAGAACCGCCGGGCGGACATGCAATTTATATTGATGCAAAAAGATTTTTGCCACAAATTCCTCCACAAGAATTTCCGGGACAATCAATTGTTTGTGAATTATATTTAGTAGGTGGAATTCGATCAGTTGAAATTGGAAGTGTAATGTTCGGCAAATATGATGAAAATGGAAAAACCGTTTCTCCGCCAATGGAATTAGTGCGTTTAGCAATTCCGCGCAGAGTTTACACACAAAGTCATATTGATTATGTTGCCGAAGTAATAATTGAAGTTTTCAAGAATCGTGAGAATTTAAAAGGTTATAAATTTACTTATGAAGCTCCAATGTTAAGACATTTTACAGCAAGATTTGAGAAAATATAAAATAAAAAATCATTATTTGCTGTTTTGCTAGCATTAAACAATTTATATTAAATTACTACAATTTCTATTGGATTTATGAAACTTAAAAAAACAATTTCCTTTACAGATAAAAACCAAATTTGGCGTTTGCTGATTTCTGAATCTGATAAAATTTTAATTGAAACAAGAGATTTAGAAAGCAAAGAAGTTTTCTATCATTACCTTGATTTGAACAATGGGAAAATAATATTTAAAAATTTTCAGATGGAAGAAAAATTTTGGATTGGTGTAGAAAAAATTTACGATGAAAAAATTATATTTCATCAATATACAAAACCAAATATGCCGGAACATAAAAAAATTATTGTTTATGATATTCAACAAAAAGAAGTTTTATGGCAAAATGATGATTTCATTTTCTTAACAATTTTGGATAATAAAATTTATGCATTCAAAAAAAAGTTTGAAGGCAAAGAAATATTTGTTCTGGATTTTAATTCCGGTGAAATAATTGAAAAAATTGAAAATGAAGATGAGAAACTAAAATTAGTTTTGGGAAATATTAATTCTGAAGATTTTGCAAATTACATTTACCCGGAAACTTTTTATAATAATGACAAGCATATATCTGAAATAGTTGAAAATGAAATTCACGATAAAAGTGGTGTAAGTAATATTGATTTAATAAAATTCAACGATTTGCTAATGTTCAATTATTATATAAAAAAAGAAAATAATTTTCTTGATAATATGTTTGCCGTTTACAATATTGATAAAAAGAAAAAACTAATTACAGAAGTTTTAAACAAAAATATAAATTCTTATTCGCCGGATTCATTTTTCATATACAAAAACAATTTGATTGTTCTCAAAAACAAAGTTGAATTAATTTCGTATAAAATTGTTTAATTATTTAAGGCGGATTTATGGAACTTACCTCACAAGAAAAAAAAATGCTTCTTTCTTTTGCGCATTTTTCAATAGAATCCGGGTTTCGTCCAAGTCATATAAATCTTCCAACATCTGAAGAATTTCCAATTTTAAAAACTAATTCCGGAGCTTTTGTTACAATTACAATTAATAAAAAATTGCGAGGATGCATAGGATATATTCAATCGGATGACGAATTAAGCAAAACCGTTATGGATGCGGCATTTCAAGCGGCTTTTCATGATCCACGATTTGAACCTTTAAGCGAAAGTGAGTTTGCAAAAATTAAATTGGAAATTTCAATTTTATCTGAACCATTTATATTGAATAATTACGATGAAATAATTTTAGGAAAACATGGATTAATTTTAGAAGAAAATGGAAGAAAAGCATTATTGCTACCACAAGTTCCAATTGAACATAAACTTGATAAAGCGCAATATTTATCGGCACTTTGTAGAAAAGCTGGACTTTACGATGAATATTGGAAAACAAAAAACCTAAAATTAAAAGCATTTACTGCAACTATATTTTCTGAAGAGGAAATTTTGAAATGAAAATTCGAGAACCAAAAGTTGCAGGAATGTTTTATCCAAACTCCAAAATTGAACTTGAGAAAATGATTAATGTTTTTTTTGATAATGTTGAATTAGAAGCAAAATTTGAAAATGTTAAAGGAATAATTTCTCCGCATGCCGGATATATATATTCCGGGCAAACTGCAGCATTTGGTTACAAAACAATTATTGGGAAAAAATTTAAAAACGTAATTGTAATTTCGCCAAGTCACAGAGAATATTTTCCTGGAATTTCAATTTATGATGGAGATGCGTACAAAACTCCGCTTGGTGAAATTAAAATAAATTCTGAATTAAGAAATCAAATTTTAGATAAAAGTAATTTATTTTTTTCCGGCGAAGAAGGTCATAGATACGAGCATGCTTTGGAAGTTCAACTTCCGTTTTTACAAATTGCAATTGGTGAATTTCGATTAATTCCAATTGTTATTGGAGATCAAGGCAAAATGTTCGTAGATGAATTAGCTGAAGTTTTATCAAATTTTATTGATGATGAAACTCTATTGGTTGCAAGTTCTGATTTATCACACTTTTATAATAGAGAAAAAGCTCAAATTAAAGATGGCAAAATTGTTGAACACATAAATAAATTTGAGTTTGAAAAACTTCAATCGGATTTAGAAAATAATAATTGTGAGGCTTGCGGCGGTGGAACAATAGTTTCCATAATGAAGGCATTGAAAAATAAAAATATCAATAAATCCAAAGTTCTTAAGCAAACAGATTCTGGAGATATAACCGGAGATTCTTCTGAAGTGGTTGGATATTTATCAGCAATAATATTCAATTAAATTTTCCTTAAAATTTCCATCAATTCAAGAATTACCACACTCCACAAATTCTCAAAAAATATTATATTTGCAAATCTTTTTTAATATAGTGAGGTTTACCATAGCACAGAATAACAGAAATGATGTAATTGAAAAAATTGTATCTCTTGCAAAGAGAAGAGGATTTGTTTTTCAATCAAGTGAAATTTACGGCGGATTAAACGGCTGCTGGGATTACGGTCCGTTAGGTGTTGAACTTTTGAACAATATTAAATCCGAGTGGTGGAAAGCAATGACTTACCGCGAAGATGTTGAAGGTTTGGATGCATCAATTTTAATGCACCCAAAAGTTTGGGAAGCAAGCGGTCACGTTGAAAATTTTACAGATCCAATGATTGACTGCAAACAATGTAAAGCAAGATTCAGATTGGATACTTTGGGCGAAGCAATTGCTGATAAAAAGAAAGAAAAATTATTTGAAGCATTTTTAGAAAAAGTTAATAATGAAATTGTAAAATCAATTATCAATTCAGATAAAAATTTGGATGAAAAATTTGAATCGCTGTTATCAAATAAAGATTTCGCAGATTCATTTTTGGAAGAAATAAATTGTCCTCAATGCGGGAATAAGGGAACTTTTACAACACCAAGAAATTTTAATTTAATGTTTAAAACTTTTCTTGGACCAGTTGAAAAATTAGAAAACGCAATTTATTTACGTCCTGAAACTGCGCAAGGAATTTTTGTAAACTTCTTAAATGTTCAAAGTGCAAGCCGACAAAAACTTCCGTTCGGAATTGCGCAAATTGGGAAAGCTTTCCGTAATGAAATTAATACAAAAAATTTCCTTTTTAGAACTCGCGAGTTTGAGCAAATGGAAATGCAATATTTTGTAAAACCAAGTGAAGATAAAAAAAATTATGATTCGTGGAAAGCAACAAGACTTGAATGGTTTAAAAAATTGGGAATGACACCGGAAAAATTACGGTATCATGATCATCCGGCAAACAAGCTTGCTCATTATGCAAAAGAAGCAACGGATATTGAATATCAGTTTTCGTTTGGCTGGGGAGAAATTGAAGGAATTCATAACCGAACAAATTTTGATTTGGGAAGACACGAAGAATTTTCCGGAAAATCTCAAAAATATTTTGATGAGGAGATTAAAGAAAAATATATTCCATTTATTATTGAAACTTCTGCCGGTGCTTCAAGATCATTTATGGCTTTTTTAGTTGATGCTTATAACGAAGAAGAAGTAAACGGAGAAACCAGAGTTGTATTGAAATTTCATCCAAAACTTGCGCCAATAAAAGCTGCAGTTCTTCCTTTGGTAAATAAAGATGGAATGCCGGAAATTGCTCGCGAAATTGAAAATGATTTACGTCCATTTATGAAAGTTTTTTATGATGATAAAGGCGCTATTGGAAGAAGATACAGAAGACAAGATGAAGCTGGAACGCCCTTCTGCGTTACTGTAGATACACAAACTTTGGAAGATGGAACTGTTACAGTGCGCGATAGAGATTCTATGGAACAAATTAGATTGGATAAAAAAGAGTTGTTAAAATATTTTCTTGAAAAGTTAAGGTAAAGAAAAAGATTAAGAATAAGAGTAAGATTAAGAAGTTGTGTTGATAAACATTTTGAAGAAAGAAGGGAGAAGTATTCTTCCTTTTTTTTTTGTAATTTGGATTAAGTAAATTACTTCAACAAAAAAATAATTTAAACTAAAATTGCTTTAGGAGAAAAATGAAATCAAAATTAATTTTAATGTTTTTGCTTTCCGTAACTTTAATTTTTGCTCAAGCAAGAAAAATTGAATTTACCGAATATGATCTTGATAATGGATTGCATGTAATTTTACATCAAGATAAAACAACGCCAATTGTGGCTGTTTCAATTATGTATCATGTCGGATCAAAAAATGAAGATCCCGAAAGAACCGGATTTGCGCATTTTTTTGAGCACTTAATGTTTGAAGGTTCTGCCAACATTCCTCGTGGACAATTTGATAAAATTATGGAAAGTGCCGGCGGAACAAATAATGCAAACACTTCTCAAGACAGAACTTATTATTATGAAATTCTTCCATCTAACCAATTGGAATTAGGATTGTGGATTGAATCAGAAAGATTATTACATGCAAAAATTGATTCTATTGGGGTTGAAACACAGAGAAAAGTTGTAAAGGAAGAAAAAAAACAACGATATGAAAACCAGCCTTACGGTTCTGTAATTGAAGAAACTTTTAAAAGAGCTTACAAAGTACATCCATATACGTGGCTGCCGATTGGCTCTGCACAGTATATTGATCAAGCAACAATTCAAGAATTTAGAGATTTTTATAAAACATTTTATGTCCCTGAAAATGCAACTTTAGTAATTGCCGGTGATATTGAAATTGAAAAAACAAAAGAATTAATTAAAAAATATTTTGCAGATATCCCAAAATCTAAAAAAATTGTTCCCAGACCAAATGTAACCGAACCACCTTTAACTGTTGAAGTTAGAGATACAGTTTATGATAATATTCAGCTTCCGCTAGTTCTTCAAGCATATAGAATTCCAGCTTTAGGTACGGAAGATTTTTATTCATTAGAAATGTTAACAACACTTTTAGCTTCCGGGGAAAGTTCACGTTTGCAAAAAGCTGTAGTTGATCAAAAACAAAAAGCCATGAATGTTGGAGCTTTTCCATTTTCATTAGAAGATTCCGGACTATTCATAACATACGGAATAAGCAATATGGGAATTACAGCAGATGATTTAGAAGCTGCAATGCAAGAAGAATTAGATAAATCAATTAAAGAAAAAATTAGCGAAATTGAATTTCAAAAATTGCGAAATCAAATTGAAAATGATTTTGTAAGCGGAAATTCTACAGTTGCGGGAATTGCAAATAATTTAGCAACATATAATGTTCTTTATGGAAATACCGAGTTAATAAATTCTGAAATTGATAATTATATGAAAGTTACAATTGATGATATCCAAAATGTTGCACAAAAATATTTAACAAAAGAAAATAGAGTTTTACTTTATTATTTACCAAAATCAGCTCAACAATAAAAAGTTTATAATGAATTGGAGAAATTAAGATGAAATTTAAAATTGTAATTTTATTTATTCTTTTTGGAGTGTTAAGCTTGGTCGCCCAAGTTGATAGAACAGTTCAGCCAAAACCGGGACCGGCACCGGAAATAAATATGGGTGAATATCAATCATTCACTTTGGATAATGGTTTAAAAGTATTTGTAATCGAAAATCACAAACTTCCCAAAATTAATTTCAACTTAATTAGTGATCGAGATCCTATTTTAGAAAAGGAAAATACCGGTTATATTGAATTAGCCGGACAACTTTTAAGAAGAGGAACATTAACTCGATCAAAAGAAAAAATTGATGAAGAGATTGATTTTATTGGAGCAAACCTAAATACTTCGGGTTCAAGTATTTCCGGTTCATCACTTACAAAACATTTTGATAAGTTGATGGAAATATTTTCCGATGTACTTTTAAATTCGGATTTCAAGCAAGACGAATTAGATAAACTTAAAAAGCAAATGCTTTCCGGTTTAGCTGCATCCAAAGAAGATCCTGAAGCAATCGCATCAAATTTAAGAAGTGTTTTAACTTATGGCGCCGATCATCCATATGGAGAAGTAATGACGGAACAATCAGTTAATTCAATTTCTTTAGATATGTGCAAAAATTATTATAAGAAATTTTTTAAACCAAATATTGGATATTTAGTATTTGTCGGTGATATAAATTTAAAAGAAGCAAAAAAAATTAGTGAAAAGTTTTTAAGTAAATGGGAAAAGGGAATTGTTGAAAATTTTTCTTATCCAACTCCAAAAGCTCCGTTAGTTACAAAAGTTGGAATTTCAAATCGTGATGCTTCGGTTCAATCTGTTGTGAATGTAACTTATCCCGTTGAGTTAGAAAAAAATAGTCCGGATTTAATAAAAGCATCCGTAATGAGTGCAGTTTTAGGCGGAACATTTTCTGCAAGATTAAATCAAAATTTGCGCGAAAAACACGGCTACACTTATGGTACCGGAAGTTCTTTAAATTCCGATAAAGTTATTGGTAATTTTAATGCTTCGGCGACAGTTAGAAACTCAGTAACAGATAGCGCAATTACAGAAATTTTTAATGAATTGAAAAAATTACGAAATGAAAAAGTTCCGGAATTAGAACTTGAAAGAATTAAAAGTTATTTAAATGGAAGTTTTTCTCGATCACTTGAAAATCCGCAAACCATTGCGCGCTTTGCATTAAATATTGCAATGTATAATCTTCCAAAAGATTATTATAAAAATTATCTTAAAAATTTAAGCTTAGTAACTGCTGAAGATGTTCAAGAAATGGCAAAAAAATATTTGAAACCAAGTAATGCGCAAATAATTGTAGTTGGAAACGCAAAAGAAGTTGCAGAAAATTTAAAGAAATTCAGCATAAGCGGAAAAGTTCAATATTATGATATTTATGGAAAAGAATACGATCCAAATGTTAAGAAAGTTGAAGAAGGAATTACTGCCGAAAATATTATTGAAAAATTTATTGAAGCAACCGGCGGAAGAGAAAAAATTTCTGCCGTTACAGATAAAATAGTTGAATACAAAGGCGTTGTTCAAGGAATGAATATAAAATTGACAATGGCTCAAAAAGCTCCGAATAAACTTTTTCAAGAATTAGATTTTTCTGTCGGAAAACAAACAACAGTTTTTGATGGAGAAAAAGGAAAAGTAGAAGGAATGGGACAAGTGCAAAATTTGGAAGGTGAAATGCTTGAAGAACTGAAATTCCAAGCAATCTTAAATTCGTTTTTAGATTATGCAAAAAATAATGTTAAAATTGAACTTGACGGAATTGAAACAATAAACGGAAAAGATGCTTATAAAATTATTTCAACAATTCCATCCGGAAAAAAATCAACGCAATATTATGATAAAGAAACTAGTCTGAAAATTCGTGAAGTTAACAGTGTAACTTCGCCGCAAGGAACTTTTACACAAACAATTGATTTGGATGATTATAGAGATGTTGATGGAATGAAACATCCGTTTAAACTTGCGCAGACATTAGGACCGCAATCAATTAATTTGGAAGTAACATCGGTAAAGACCAATTCTGGATTGAGTGATTCAATGTTTGAAGTAAAATAAAATTATTTGAAAATTAATTAAATCAATAAAGATCCGATCTTTTTAAAAGAGCGGATCTTTTTTAAAAAATACATCAGAATCAGAATGATAAACTTTGCAAATTAGAAAGTTTGAATAATATGAATAAAAGAAAATATACCACAATTGTTTTCGATTTGGGAAATGTACTTTTACCATTTGATCATCAAAAATGGGTGAAAAATTATAATTTAATTCAAAACGGATTAGGTGATAAATATTTTAAAAAATATCTTGAGAATTACACAATTCATAGAGATTATGAATCGGGGAAAATTTCTGAAGAAGAGTTTATAAAAATAAATTTGGAATGGTTGGAAAATAAAATTTTCGAAAATGAATTTTGTAAAATATTTTCAGAAATATTTACAATGAATTTGAATGTTATTGAATTACTTCCGAAACTTAAACAAAATTATAAATTAGTTTTGCTTTCAAACACAAATCACATTCACAAGAAATTTGGATGGGAACAAAATAAGTTTTTAGAAAATTTTGATAAATTAATTCTTTCGCATGAAGTTGGAGCTGTAAAACCGGAAGAAAAAATTTATAATGCCGTTGAAAAATTTACAAATGAACCAAGTGAAACCCATATTTTTATTGATGATATTTTGGATTATGTAAACGCAGCAAAAAATTTAGGCTGGGATGGAATTCAATTTATTGGTTACGAAAATTTAGTTAAAGAATTTAGTGAGAGAGAAATTTTGTTTTAGATTTTTTTCATTTTGTTCTCTTAATCTTACTCTTAATCATAATCTTAATCTTTTTATTCTTTAAAATAACAGAGAAAGTTTAGGATTAAGAGTAAGAAAACTACAAAAGTAATTCATCTTTTGATTTTATAATCTTGAAAATCTTGAAATTTTGGAATCTTGCAATTTTATTTCATCCATTCTTTCCAAACCTCTGGTTCATAACCGACAGTAACATCTTTTCCATTTCTAACAATTGGAGTTTTTAAGAGCAGCGGATCGGAAAGAAGTTCATCCTTTGTATTAAAAATCATGTATTTTAATCCGCGTTTCTCAAACTGCTTAGAATTTCTATCAATCAAATTCTCTTCATCAATTTTGAGAAGAATATTATCCAATTCACCAGCACTAATTCCTTTTTCTGCTAAATCCCTAAAATGAATTTGAATATTTCTTTCCTTAAAAAATCGTTCAGCCTTTTTTGTGTTGTTACATTTTTTTGTGCCGAATATTTGAATATTCATAATATTTACTATTTTGATGTGGGAACAATTTTTTTAATGTTTAGTTAAAAATAGAAATCTTAAAACAAATTACAAATTTTCATGAAGACAAAAATATTTATCAAAATTGGAATTCTGACTTTTGTTAGCAATTTTTCAAATGCACAAAATGTAAAATTTGATTCGCTACTGAATTCCGGAATAAACCAAATTTACAATATTAAATTTAATGAAGCTGAGAATACATTTTTAAAAGTTCAAAAAGATTTTCCCAAACATCCCGCCGGAAAATTTTTTGATGCAATGATTGTTTGGTGGAAAATAATGATTGATCAAGACAATGAAGAATATGATGAAATATTTGAACAAAAATTAGAAAACGTAATTGATTTTTGTGATGATTTACTTGACGAAAATGATGAAAATGTTGACGCAATATTTTTCAAAGGCGGATCACTTGGATTTAGAGGAAGATTATATTCAATTCGTAAAGAATGGTTTGATGCAGCTTTGGATGGGAAAGATGCACTTCCGTTAGTTTACGAAGCTTATGAAATCGATCCGAAAAATGAAGACGTAAAACTTGGTTTTGGAATTTACAATTATTATGCGGAAGCAATTCCGGAAAAATATCCATTTATAAAACCAGCGATGATGTTTATTCCTAAAGGAGATAAGAAAAAAGGAATTGAACAGCTAAAAACTGCTTCGCAAAAAGCAAAATATGCGGCAATTGAATCGAAGTTTTTTTTACTCACTTCATTTTATCAATTTGAAGAAGATTTTGATAAAGCACAAACCTATGCTGAAGAATTGACCAAAATGTTTCCTAACAATCCGATATTTGAAAAATATTTGGGAAGAATTTTTATAAAAAAAAATGACTACACAAAAGGCAGCAGAATTTTTCAAAGTATAATCGATAAACATGATAAAAAAATAACTGGTTATAATAAAAAGGCAGTGAGAGAAGCTAGTTACTACGTTGGTGTTGAGCAAATGAGAAGAAATCAAATTGATTTGGCTAAAAAGAATTTTAAAATTTGTGAAGAAATTTCAAGAAATCTTGATAAAAATGAAGATGAGGAATCTGGATTTTTAATAAGTGCGTTAGTTTATTTGGCAAAAATATATGAGCAAGAAAGGAATAAAATAGAATCAATAAAAATTTATGAAGAATTATTGAAATTAAAGGATTATAATAATTCACATGATAAGGCAAAAGAATCGTTAAAAAGATTGAAAGCTAAGAAATAAAAAGCATACAAAAGAACCGATCTTTTCTGGAGATCGGTTCTTTAAAAAATATTATAAACCGATATTTAAACCTACGCTAAAAGCAAACACATCAAGTTTATGAATACCACCCATATTATGATTACCTTGCTCAATGTCTCTTTCAGCACCCAGCAAATACTCTAAAGCTGCTTCAACAGTATAATTTCCAAGAGAATAACCAAAACCAGCTGTTACAACATGATTTGTAGACGATGGGAATAATACATTTAAAGTTTCGTCTGGAGCCGGAGCTGGATCATAATAATAACCTAATCTTAAAGCAGTAACCGGAGTAACCATATATTCTCCACCTAAACGAATTTGAACAGCATCTTCCCAATCTAGTTTAAATTCATTATCACCTTGAGCAGCCATAGCAAGTTTCCAATATGAGTTATCATATTCAGCAACCAATTTATCAAGTTCTGACCATTGGCTATATTGAGCGTCTAAAGTTAAAGTTAAACATTTATTTGGTTTATAAGCTAAACCACCGCCAATCCACAAAGGCCAGGTAACATCTCTATCAAAATCACTTTCGCCTGGGCCGGGAGCAATTCCCATTGTAGGAACTGTTGGTAAAGCTGGGAATAAAGTGTTTTTAGCAGTTCCGCTCATTGCAATAGTTGTCGCTAATCTAATTGTTGCTCCAGCTGCTAATTGATCATTAAATTTGTACTTTAAACCTATTGTTGCACCAAAACCCATTCCAGTTGATTCTTCTTCAAATTGACGAAAACCTAAACCTAAAGCTACGCCATTTGCAATAAATTGTTTCATGTCAAACATTGCATAAGAAATGTTTACAGCTAATCCAACTGAAAATTGATCATTAACTTGATAAGCAACAGCTGGAGAAATACTAATAACTCCAATTTGTGAAAGAAATTCTGTTCCATTTGCACCAGCACCAGCAAATTCTGTCGGATCCCATTCTGCTCCAAGTCCAGCTGGAACGTAAATACCAAGAGCTAATGCTAATTTATCCATTCTATAGTTTGCTAATAATCCGCCGGTAGGATAAATATTTGAAGCTGTTGAAGCATCAATACCAGCAAGATCCATTTTGTATGATCCAATTGGCATAACACCGGTAAAATATGCGAGAACAGAAGCTTTTTGATCAGCTAAACCAGCCGGGTTCCAGTAAATTGCAGTAGCATCGTTTGATAAAGCAACAAATGCACCGCCCATTCCTAAAGCTCTTGATCCCAAACTATTTAAGCTCAGCCCATTTGCAAAAACACTAGATGAAATTGCAAATGTTAAAATAACACTCAAAGTCAGTTTAAAGATTTTTTTCATTGCCCCTCCATAGTTAGTTGGTAAAGTGGATTCAAATATACTACTTTTGAATTCTATTTTGCTAAATAATTTTTGCTGGGGAATCAATTATTTTTGATATAAATAGGATAAAAAGTGAGGGAAAATTAAAGTTTTGTAGAAATTCCTATTCTGTGAATTGCACCAACTTCGCCATAAGAAGAAAAAGAATAATCAAAATTATAGTTTGAAACTACAATGCCAATTCCTAAATTTATTCCGGCTAAACCAGCTGTTCCACCAATTTTAAATTCTTTACGTTTTTCATTATCATAGCCAAGCCTTAACTTCACGATATTACTTAATCTAAATTCGCCACCAAATGTAAATTGTTGGAATCTTTCTCCAAAAGAATCATAATTTCCGTTTAATTTATTTAGAGATGCAAAAAATGTAAACGGAAGATGAAGCAATGTTTTAGAAAATCCAAATCGAATATCCAGAGGAAGTTTTTCTTCATACGAATAGTATTGTGAAATTTGCGAACCAAGATTCAATATTGAAAAACCAAAATTCCATCTTTCTTCCGGAATAGAATAATGAAGTCCCAAATCTGCTGCAATTCCGGTTGAAGAACGATCTGCAATTCCCGAATAAATAAATTTAAGATTTGCACCGTAGTAAAAATTATTTCCAAGCAAATTTGAGTAGCCGATTATTGCTGCAAGTTCACCGGCACCAAATTCACCGGTTTCAATTCCGTCGATCGTTCTGCCGTCGAAAGTTCCATAATTTATATATTGAACAGCAGCACCAAATCTTCCAATTCCTTCAAATTCATGAGAATATGAAAGTGCGGCAGAATTTATATCCAATAAATGTTTTACAAACGAAAATGAAATTGGGGATTCCTTTAAGTAACTTATTCCCGCTGGATTATAAAAAATTACATTTGGGTCATCGTTGTTTGAAACAAAACTTCCGGCTAAAGCAGAAGCACGCGGACTTTGATCGAGCATCAAAAATTTAAATGTTTCTTGACCGAACAAAGTAAAATTGAAACCCAAAACTAAAATTATTACTGCGGTTTTTTTCATAAATACTTAAAATTTGATAGGTGATTTTAAAGATAAAATATTATAAAGGCAAGATGATATATTTTTGCCCTAACATAATTTTTAATTCAAAAGGAACCGAATACCTAAAAATTGAGTAGAAACAATAAATAAAATTTAGAAAAAGACAAATCGGTCAGCAGATTCTACATTTTTTTTTGATATTTAATTGGGTATTTTGCAATCCAAAATTTAGAATTTTCGGTAAAATTTTTTGAAATTAACACTTATAATAGTTTTTGCATTTAATTTTGTTTTAGTAGCACAAACTAAAACTAACTTAGAAATCGTTGATTCACTTATCGGAGTTTCAATATCTAAAATAAATTCTACACAAATTGATAAAAATCAAAATTTTGAGTTTAAATTCAATTCTCCGCAAGAATTTAGCGCATTGTCAAATTCCGTTATTGAAAAAATGCAAAATGTGGGATTTAAGTTTAATAAAGACGAAAATAATTCTGAGGTTTTAAATTATTCAATAAAAAATATTCTGGTTGAATATCCTGAAATGTTTAGAGATGGAATTTTTGGTGAATATTTAGTTAATAGAAAAGTTGAATTAGAAAGTTCGTTTTATTTTAGCGCAAATGGTAATTTAAGCAAAGTTGAAAATTTTGTATATAATTATTCTGATACTTTAGCTTACGAAGAAATTAATTCCGTTCAAAATATTGCTTACGGATTTACTTCTCCGGAAATTCCAAGTGAACCATTTTTTTCAAGTTTAGTTGAACCAACTATTGCAATTGGAACAGCTGCTGTTGCGGTTTACTTATTTTTTAATGTGAGAAGTAAATAAATTTTAATAAATATTTTTAAATGTGATTTAGGAAAAATATCCAATGAAAAAAAATTTTGTGTTATTTATAGTTTCGATTTTTATATGGAATTGTTCATCTTCTGTTGATACAACTTCTCTTACCAGCGAACAGCATTTGGAATATGCAAGAAAATTATTCCTTGAAGAAGATTATGAAGAAGCAATAAGGGAATTTCAATCAATTTTACTTCAATATACTGGAAGTCAGATTAATGATGATGCACAATATTTCTTAGCATTTTCATACTTTAAGAGAGAACAATATTTATTATCCGCATATGAATTCAGCAAAGTTATAAGAGATACACCGGCAAGTGAATTTGTTCAAGATGCTCAATTTATGCTTGCGGAATCTTATTTTCAATTATCGCCGCATTATCAATTAGAGCAGAGTTATTCTAAAAAAGCAATTGAGGAATTTCAAGCCTTTATTGAATTTTTCCCAACACATCCAAAAGTTGAAGAGGCAGAAAAAAAGATTGCAGAATTATATGCAAAATTTGCAGAAAAAGAATATCATAGCGCAATGATTTATGAAAAAATGGAATATTTTAATGCCGCAATTCAATATTATGAAAATGTAAAAAATACATATTTTGATTCTGAGTTTGCTCCTTTAGCACATTACAAACTTATTAATTTGCTAATTTTGAAAAACAGAAAAGATGAAGCTTTGCGAAATATTGCCGATTATATAAGTAAATATCCCAACGATGATAATATTGATGAATTGAAAGAACTTAATAAGGAACTTGAGAATTCTGTAAATGGCTAAAAAAAAGTTTGTTAAAGATTCAATTATTATGATGACTGAATTGGTTCTACCTCAACATACAAATCAGCTTGGAAATTTGTTGGGCGGACAATTAATGCACTGGATTGATATTTGTGCTGCGTTAGCTGCAAGCAAACATTCAGAAAAAGTTTGTGTTACAGCATCAGTAGATAAAATTGATTTTCATCACCCAATAAAATTAGGTTATGTAGTTACTTTAATTGCATCAGTTAACAGAGCGTTTAATACTTCTATGGAAGTAGGTGTAAAAGTTATAACAGAAAATTTTGTTTTAAGAAAAAATTTGCACACAAATTCTGCTTATCTTACATTTGTTGGTGTAGATAAAAATGGCAAACCCGCTAAAGCATTTGAGATTATTCCGGAAACAGAAGATGAAAAGAGGAGATTTAACGAAGCTCTTCAAAGAAGAAAACAAAGACTTACCGAAAGGAAAAACAATAGTTAAATTATTTTTTTTATTGTTTGTTTCTGCAAATGTTTCCGCACAAACTTTACTTAATAATTTTGGAAATTCGGAAATAATTAAAACTTATCCAGGTTTTATAAAATTTACATTTGTAGATTTTAATAATGATGGAATTGATGATTTAATTCTTTACGGCGGTCAATCTAAAAATTTCGTACTTCACAAAGGTTTGCCGGATTCTACTTTTGCTCCTCCAGAAAAAAAATCTTTCTTTTTTCCAATTGATGATTTCAAGTGGTTAACTTCTACAAAAAAAGGTGAAAATTATTATCTGTTTGTTTCGAGAAATAAAAGATTAGTCGGACTTGTAACATTCACTTCAAATTTTTCTCTAAAATTATTAAGCAAAATAGAGTTTAATTCTTATCCATCTTCTGTAGAAATTATTGATATAAATAATGATTATAACAATGAAGCAATTGTTTTTGGTCCAAATTTTAATGGTATTGAAATTTTGGTTTCAAAAGGTTTCAGATTAACTCAGCAAACTTCAATTGAACAAAATATTTTAAGAGAAATTACACCTTTAGATTTTAATCAAGATGGAAATTCCGATCTTGTGGGAATTGATATTTTAAACAACTCATTAAAATTTTTAGAAAATTATTCAAAATTTAATTTTACAGAAACACGTGAAATTAAATTTACAGAACCGATTTTATCATTTAAAAAAGTTCATTACAATAATGATGATTTTACTGATCTGGCAGTAACTGATGCAAAGGGAATAAAAATTCTTTTGGGTGATTCAGTTTATTCTTTTTCACAAAGTTTAAAATTCAATTTTGATTTTTCGCCGTCAATTTTTGAAATTGAAGATTTTAACAATAATGGATTCAAAGATATTGCAGCCGTAAATATTGATGATAATCAAGCTTATGTAAAACTTAATGATATAACTTACAACATTATAAATTACAATTTTAGCGGAATAACGGATTTAAAATATCTAAAAAATAAATACGTAAATGCAATTCTTCTATTAAGCAGCAAAGGAATTATCAAACAAATTGATACACAAAATAAATGGGGAAATACATTTAAATATTCCGTTGGAGGAATTCCAAATAAAATATTTTATAAGAAATCTGCAAACAATTCTGAAACAAATATTTTTATAACTGATAATGAAAACAATTTTGTAACAAAGTTAGCTTTAAATAAAAACGGATTTTTCGCAAATCAAAATGTGGAAAAATTTGTAAATGATTTTACAAATATATCATGGTCGCCCAAAACTAATTTAACTGCTGCATTTACGGAAAAAGAAAGATTAATAGAAATCCATACCGGTGTTTTAAAATCAAAAACAACAAGTTCACAGCATTTCGTTTATACAATTAATCAAATTGAGCAAGTTTTAATTGATTCATCTAATAATATTTATACACTTCAGAAAGATTCGGATAAATTATATCAACGAAAAATTGAAATTGAGAAAGATCAATATAGGCTAAAGTCAAATAATTTTATTGATGCAGAAGTTATTGATCAAATGATAAATTCTACAAATGATATTTATTATTGGAAATTTTCAAATAAAAATCTCACGTTAAAGAGTTTTAAGAATAATAGTAAGCGAGAATTATTCAATATAAAATTACTTGAAAATGAAAAACCTAAAGTAACGATTATTGATAGATTGAGAAAAAATAATCAAGAATCTGTAATTTCAATTTTACACCAAAAAAGTAACGAGACAATTATTTTTTATGATGGAAAAACAACAAAACATATAAAAACAAAAAATTTACTTTTCGGAAGTTTCCAAATTGATGAAAATAATTTTTGGTTTTCTCAAGATAAAAGGAAAAATTATATTTTATATTTCAAGAAGAAAAATAAAATTCAAAAGTTTAAATTAGATTTTACAACAAGATCAATTAAACTTCTTACTGATTTTGAAACAGAAAATTTAATAGATTTTTGCATTGAAAATTTTAGCGGTAAACTTTATTTAGTTTATACAACGGAAGATAATTGTATAAAATTTCAGAGAATTTAATGTTAAAAAAATTTTTGTTTATAATATTTTTATTTGCTGAATACAGTTTTTCGCAAAATTTGGATTCGCTTTACAATGAATTTATTTTGCAAAATTCACAACAAAATACTTCAGCGCAATTTCAAGTATCCGATGACGAAAATATTAAATGCGGATTTGGTTTAGCCGCTTCAATTAAAACTCAACTAAATGAATTTTCATTAGATAAACAAAGCAAAATTGAAGAAATTTTGCAACGACCAGAAATGCAGAAAAGTATCGTTTCGCCAAAGGGATATTTCAGAATTCACTTTGATACAACCGGCGTAAATATTCCCGGTTATGATATACAAGAATTAGCAATCGCATTTGATTCGGCTTACACATACGAAATTGAATTTTTAGGTTATCCGGCTCCGCCAAAAGACGGAACTTACGGTGGCGATGATAAATATGATGTTTATGTAACAAGTGCTGCCGGCGGTTATGGATCAACAAATTTGGAAGATGAAGTTAGTGAAAATAAATATATAAGTTTTATCAAAATTCATAATTCATTTTCCGGTTCATTTTACACAAAAGGAATTGATGCCGCAAGAGTAACAGCCGCACACGAATTTCATCATGCAATTCAAGTTGGAAATTATATTTATCGAGATTCCGATAGATTTTATTTTGAACTTACGTCAACATCAATGGAAGAATTTGTTTATGATCATGTGAACGATTATTACAATTATATAAAAAGTTATTTCAATAAACCGAACAGAAGATTTACAAGATTTAACGGCGGAAACGACGGTTATGATGTTTCAATTTGGAATATTTTTTTAAGAGAAAAATTTGGTAACGAAATTCCGAATGTTGGTGATCAAATTATAAAAAGAAGCTGGGAATTAATGAGCGAGAAAAACCAAAGAGCAATTATTGCATTGCAAAATTCAATTAGTCAATTTGGTTATTCTTATGCTGATTTATTTAACGAGTTTGGAATTTGGTTATTCTTCACAAATTATAGAACAAAAGAAAATAAATATTTTTCTGAAGCAGAATTTTATCCGCTAATTAAGAAAACCTCTGAGATGGAATTAAATCCAACACAAATGCCGTTTATGCTAAGCTGTGAACCAACTTCGCTAAATTATTTATTGGTAAAAGATAATTCGCAAGGATTACCAGATTCTATTTTTGCAATTTTCAGTAGTTCGGACGTAAACGGAACATTAACCACCGGAAATAATATTGATATTGATTTTAGAATTGATGTAAATTCTTTTAACGGATCTTTCCAAGTTGGAGAAAATTATTTTGCAAAAATTGATGGAAATAATAGTAATTATATAGGTCATAGTTACATTATAAATAGGGAACTTGCTTCAAATTATATGGAAAGAACAAATGTAGATTTTGTTTTCCCGCAGCCTTTTAACTATGATGAATTTTCTAATTTATGTTTCCCAACATATACAGATGAAAGCGGTGAAGCTGAATTATATATTTATTCAACTGATATGAATTTGGTTTTTAATAATTCATCACCGATTTCACTTTCCGGAAAAATGATTGTAACATGGAATGGTTTAGATAAAAATATGAATAAATTAGCAAGCGGTGTTTATATTTACGTTACAAAAGCAAATGGAAAAATCAAAAAAGGAAAATTTGTAATTCTAAATTAATTGATTTAAAATCTTACAAACTCAATTTCACTCAATAAAAATTTATGAGCAATAGTTCTCTTTCATTTCAGAATATATCAAAAACTTTTGGACGAAGATTAATTTTTAAAGAAATTAATTATGAATTTGTTAGTGGAAAAGTTTACGGATTTTCCGGAAGAAACGGTTCGGGTAAATCCACATTGGTTAAAATTGCTTCCGGGCTCATTTCACCAACAAAGGGCAAAGTAATTCATAAAGATTCTGAAAAAGAAATTATTCCGGAAAAACTTCACAACCATATTGGATTTGTTTCACCATATTTGGTTTTATATGATGAATTTAATGCCGAAGAAAATCTTTATCATTTTTCTAAAATCCGCGGGATTAAATTTGATAAAGAAAGAGCAGATTATTTATTGAATGAATTTGAATTACTTCAGCGCAAGAAAGATTTACTAAAAGGTTATTCAAGTGGAATGAAGCAAAGAATGAAATTTATTTTTGCACTTTTACATTCACCCAAAGTTTTATTTTTTGATGAACCAACTTCAAACTTAGATATTTCAGGCAAAGAAAAAGTTTATGAAATTATTGATAATGAAAGTAAAAATAATTTGGTAATAATCGCAAGTAATGAAGAACACGATTTAGCTTTGTGCAATGAAGTTTTGGAAATTGAGAATTTTAAGTAAATGAAGAATCAAGAATCAAGTTTCTAATGTCAATAGAATGAAAATAATTTCGGTACTTAAAAAAGATTGGGAATCTGAACTTAGAACTCGTTATGCAATAAACGCATTAGCGATGTTTATTCTTGTTACAATTAGCGTGATTTTATTTTCAATCGGACAAGAAAAAGTAAGTGTTCATTTAACCGGCGGATTATTTTGGGTAGTAATTTTCTTTTCTGCAATGTCCGGATTATCACGAGCATTTGTTTCCGAGGAAGAAAGAGGAACAACACTAACACTTCAATTAATTGCAGCACCATCCACAATTTATTTTGGCAAATTATTCTTCAATCTCGTTCTTGTTTTTATAATGAACATTGCAATTTTTATACTTTATTATTTGCTCTTCGAATCATTTGTTATTTTAAACTTCTTACTTTTTTTTGTTTCATTATTTTTTGGAAGTATTGGAATTGCAATTTCATCCACAATAATTGCGGCAATAATTTCTAAGGCAAATACTAAGGGAACACTTTATCCGGTTTTATCATTTCCAATTTTATTACCGCTTATTTTAACTCTAATGGAATTAACAAAATTTGCAATGGATGGGGATACAATTGTTCAATCTTACGCAGAATTGATGGTTTTAATTTCTTACGATGTTATAATGATAACTGCCGGATATATGTTGTTTGATTTTATTTGGAAAGATTAATTTTGTAGAGGCGCAAAATCCATTTTTTTATGGATGCGCCTCTACGTGAAATTATACTATTACTTATATCTTATAGTTACTATTAAATCTGCATTTGTTAACGAATAAGAATCTAAAACTTTTAGATAATAATAATTGATATCGGAAGTTTTGTATTCATAAGAATACGACATTTGCGTTATATTTGACGTAACATTTCCGCTAATGCTAAAAGTAACTTGTCCAGAACTTGATGAATATTCTAAAGGAATATTTTTCCCGACCAATACTTCATTTTCGTTTGAACCAAAATCTTGAATTCTAAAATGATGGCTATAAAAACTCTTAATTAATTTCGGATTCTGAATATTATCAAATTCAATTTCTAACTTTCTATCATAATCGGAATCGACATAAGTATGTGTTATTTTATTGCCTTCAATAACCGGGATATTATTAAATTGATTTCCAATAAATCCTGTTTCTTGTATTGTTGAATTAACACCTCCGTCATTTACATTATAAGTTCCGTCAAAATATAACCCGACTGCAGAACCCTCGATTTCTACATTTTTAACTTGCTTAATTTTAATTTCAAATGTTTCTTCCGAAGTACTGGAAAAAGATGAGGATAAATTATTATGAACAACAACAGCAACAAATCTAAATCCTTCATCAGTAATTTTTTTAAAATTATCAATTGTTAGTGAATCAAAACTTTGATTGAGTAAAACACTTTGTGTAGATGAAACTTTAAATAGTAAAAAAGAGAATAATGATTTACCGCTTATTTTGAATGTAATTTGGGACTTTGGATCCAACTGATCAAATCTATTTTCTACCGCAAATACTTTAGCAGATAATTCATTATAATTTTTTTTATATACAGCAATTGTATCTGTTACACCGTTTATAGTAAATTTTTGAGATGAAATAGAAGCTGCAGATAACAATGAGGGATATGAAAATGTTCCGCCATTGTATATTGAAAATTCGAAATATTGCTTTAAAAATGAAGGCCAAATTATGTCTATATCAGAAGAAAGTACTGAGTTTATTGCTTCAAATGGTTTATCACCATCAAAAATATTTTCATAAATTTTAACCAAAATAGATGATCCATTTTTATTCGTAATATATTTTATCAATCCAGCCATTCCGTAACCATATGATTGCGCATCCGAAGTTGATTTTTGTGCTCCGGAAATTATTTCGTATGCATTATCTGCAAAAATTGGCGAAACAAATGTTGAACTGCCGGAAAATAATTTTTCTGACCAAACTGCAACTGCTTCATCAAACCAAAGAGAAGGGCTTGCAAATTTTGCTTTTGAATAACTATTTCTTGAATCGTAAAGAGACTGTACTAGATGGAAAAATTCGTGTCCAGCAGTAACTTTCATATTTTCCGAATCGGAAAGTTTATCCCAATTAAATTCTAAATAACCATAATTATCTCCCCAAACCGAATTATAAGAATAACCATAAACTGAATTATCCAATTTCTTAATGGTAACAGATACCGGCCAATTTGTTCTTCGTGTAAAATCAAAACCTAAATCTTTGATTTTTGTATATGCTGTTTCTAAATAATCACCTAAATCATAAGCATCATTAAGTGCTGATGTTGGATAACTTATTTTGAAATGTTTGTTTGGAGTTACGTATGAATTATAACCCACAATAGCCATAAAATTTACAGAAATTGTTTCATCATTTATTTTTTGAAGTGAATTGAAATCAGCACTTGTTTTAGGAAGTTCGAAAACTAAATTTGTTGTTGTATCAACAGGATTAAATATTTGAAAAGAATTATTAGAAATATTTTGAGAAGTTGAAAATCCTTCATTACCAATGGCCAGCAAACATTTTGAATGCTTAAGCAAGGTAATTTTTATAGAATTATTTAAATATGTTGGCAAACCAGAAATCTTATAAGTTGTAGACATCTGATTTTGTCCGAAAGGTTTTTCCTCATCTGAAGACAATAATTTTAAATTAGAATTTGTTAAAAATGTTCCGGGTGGAATTATAATACTAATTTCGTCTGTTTTTAATTCTCCGCCCTCAGTTCCAATATTTTTTGAAGTAATTTCATTATAATCTGTTTCCTCAATCTTCGGTTCCGTTATATTTTTTTCATCGCTGCAGCTTAACATCAATAATAAAACTAAAATAATTGAGAATAGTTTTTTCATTTTTACCCCTTTTTTAAATTCAATAAATAGATAATTATATCTGTAAGTCTTTTATTAAAAAATAGAAAAAAAATCAAAAATCAAATTATTTTCGAATATTATCGAGATTTTTTTTATGCGATTGAATTTTCGGTAGGTAAGTCAACTGTAGAGACGCAAATCCTTTAGCTGAAGGATGCGTCTCAACATAAATTAAAGTTTAAATTCCCATTTCATCCAATAAATAATCAGCGCCGCCAAGTTTTTGTGTAATAAATAAAACGTATCTGATATCAACCCCAATAGAACGACTATAAGATTCATCCCAAGCAAAATCATTTATTGTTGCTTCATAAGCTCTATCAAAATTTAATCCAATTAATTCGCCGTAAGAGTTCATTATAGGACTTCCAGAATTTCCGCCGGTTGTATCTGTATTGTACAAAATTGCTGCTGGAACATCTTTTAAACCTTCATCGTAAAATTCACCAAAATCTTTTAATTCATATATCGTTTTTAATTTATCCGGGATTGCATATTCACTTCCTAAATAACTTTTTTCGATTACTCCGGATAATGTTGTAAAAGGTGACATATAAACTGCATCTGCCGGAGAGTAACCTTTTACATATCCATAAGTTAAACGTAAAGTTGAATTTGCGTCCGGAATAAAATTAGATTTTTCCCACAATTTTTTTACTTCATAAAGTTCTGCGGCAAGTTTAGAATTTTTATTGTTAATCATTTCATATTTTTTATCAATTTCATCGAATTCAATTTCTAAATTTCTAACTAAAGAAATAAATTTATCGTCAAATTCATCCGGAGATTTTATTAGAATTTCATCAATATAATTTTCGTTAAACATTTTTGAGTTCATCAAATTATTTTCTACAAATTCATTTAAATTATTTATGCTTTCCAGAGATTGAATTTTATTCTCAAATTTTTCCGCATCAGTAAACATTTTGATAAGTAAGGATTTTTCAAATTGCGAATTGTATTCATTTAAAATCTCTCTAATTTGTTTTTTACTCTTTTCAATATTTTCATCTTTATAATTTTCATTTCTTTCGTTTTCCGGTTTATTCTTTTCATCGTTATATTCAATAATTTTATCTGCAATCCTATATCCGTTTGAAAATCTTTTAATTACGTTAAACCATAAATTTTTATCTGCTATTGAAAATAATTCATCATAATTATTTTTAAATTCGATTAATAAATTTCCGTATTTGCTTTTTAATTCTTCATTCGAATTTATAAAGTCCAATAATTCTTTTTCTTCATTTTGCTTTTTTTCAACAAGTTCTATTCGTTTTAATCCTTTCAATTTTCCTTTAAAATTTTTCATTGTATTTGCCAAACGCTTAATTGTTGATGCAAATTTTAATTGAAGTTCAATATCATCTTTACCAATTTTTTCCAATTCTTCAATCATCCATTCATATGTATTTGAAATAATAGGCAAATTATAATTTTGTTGATATTGTAAAAAGTACGAAGGCATATGTCGGTATGTTGTTCCCGGATAACCAAGAATGAAAACAAAATCATTTTCTTCAACTCCGTTAGGATTTATTTTAAGAAATTTCTTTGGCATAAACGGAATATTATTTTCTGAAAATTCCGCGGCACTTCCATCCGGAGCAACATAAGCACGCATAAACGTAAAATCGCCGGTGTGTCTTGGCCAAACCCAATTATCTGTTTCGCCGCCAAACTCACCGATTGATCTCGGTGGAGCATAAACCAAACGAACATCTTTTATAATTCTATATTTGAAAAGAACATAAGTTTTTCCTTTAAACATTTCTGAAACTTCTCCAACAATTGAATTGGATTTATCTTCTGCAGAATCTGCAAGTTCTTTTATTTTGGTTTCAATAATTTTTGTTCGTTCTGTTAAATCTTCAATTCCAATTACGGAGTTTAAAATTATATCAGAAACATCTTGGTAAGATTCTGTAATTCTCACTGTTGTGCCTTTTGCTGGAATTTCTTCCAATTTTGTTTTAGCTAAAAATCCGTTTTCTAAATAATTATTTTCCGGTGAACTTGCTTTGCTTATTGCACCAAATGCACAATGGTGATTTGTTAAAATTAATCCTTCTTTTGAAATAAATGAACCAGAACATCCGCCAACTTTTACCAAAGCATCAATCAAGCTTATTCCGTTTGGATTGTAAACTTCAAGCGGATCAATTTTTAATCCGGCTTTCACCAAATCAATTTTATGAATTTCACTTAACGGAAACATTCCTTCTTCCGGAACGGGAGTAAACATTCCGGTTAAAAATAAAAACAAAAATGAAATTAGTAAGACAGTTGAATATTTTTTAGTTTTCATTGTAATCCGATTTTTTATTCAAAACATAATTATGAATCAAAAGTTAAAAAAAGTTTTTTACAAAAGAGACGTTCTAATTGTTGCAAAAGAATTATTAGGAAAAATTTTTGTTTTTAATGATAAAAGAATCGGTAAAAAACTTTCGGCTAAAATTGTGGAAGTTGAAGCTTATGACGGTAACATTGACGAAGCTGCTCATACATTTATTGGTAAAACGGAACGCAATAAAATAATGTTTGAAGAAGGCGGGTTTCTGTATGTTTATTTCACTTATGGAAAACACTTTTGTGCAAATATTGTAACCGGTGAAAAAAATCATGGAACGGCAATTTTAATTAGAGCAATGGAACCGATTGATGAAATTGAAACTTTTTCAAAAAATAGATTTGGCAAAAATAATTTAAGTGTAACTGAAAAAATTCATTTATTAAACGGTCCGGGGAAAATTTGTAAAGCTTTTAATATTACGAAAGATCAATATGGAATTGACTTAACCAACGATGAAATTTATTTATTAGATTCTGCAAAAATTTTAGAAAACCAAATTGTTACAACAAAAAGAATTGGAATAAAAAAATCGAAAGATTTAATGTGGAGATTTTACATAAAAGACAATAAATATATCTCAAAAATGTGAATAAATGATTTACAATTCAATCAAATTTCTATTCTTTCGAAAATGAATTATAAATTAAAATTTGTAAGTGAAACTTTGAACATTTTTTATTGTATGATAATTAACATTTTCCGAAACTGGAGAAAATTTTGAAAAATAAATCGTTAATAATTTTATTCATAATTTTTAGTTTATCAAGTTTAATTGCTCAAAAAAAAGAATTTAGAGAACTTGAAAATAATGCATTTTCTGTTGGTGAAAGATTAACTTTTGATGTTAAATACGGATTTGTTACAGCCGGTGTTGCCGTTATGGAAATTCCATCCATAAAAAAAATTGCAAAACGCGATGTTTATCATGTAAGATTTAATGTAAATTCTGTTGAAAGTTTTGATTCGTTTTTTAAAGTCCGCGATCGTTATGAAACTTATCTTGATGTAAAAGGATTATTTCCTTGGAGATTTGAACAGCATATTCGTGAAGGAAATTTTTCAAGAGATTTTTCCGCATTTTTTGATCAAAGAAAAAATTCTGCAAAAACAAGTAAAGGAACTTATGAAATTCCGGATTATGTGAATGACATAGTTTCTGCTTTTTATCTCGCACGAACTTTTGATTTTAAATCTTTAAAAGAGGGCGAAAGTTTTCATTTGGAAAATTTTTTCAAAGATAAAGTTTATCCGCTTGATGTTGTTTATCGTGGCAAAGAAAAGGTAAAAGTTGATGCCGGAACTTTTAATTGTATTATGATTGAACCGTTAGTTGTTGAAGGCGGTTTATTCAAAAATGAAGGAAGCATTATTGTTTGGCTTACGGATGATGATGTAAAAATGCCGGTAAAAGTAAAGTCCAAAATTCTAATTGGTTCAATTGATGCTGAACTTACAAGTTACGAAGGAATAAAACCAAAATTGGCTTCGTCAAAATAATTCTGCAATTTAAATATTTCGCTTTAAAATGTAGAATCCCGAATTGCTTTTCTATATTTTTCAACCATGAATAATGAAAATATGTCGCAGCCGGAAAATAATCCAAATCAATTTCATAATGTACCAACAATGTCTCCCACTAAAGCGGCAGTTTTAGGTTTAATAGCCGTCTTTTTTATTTTTCAATTTGGCGGCGGACTTTTAGCTTTAGGAATTTTTGGGTTTGATATTAAAAATGCAGATATGAATTTAATGAGGCTGCTTACAATTGGCTCACAAATTTTATTTATACTTTTTCCCGCAATACTTTTCAGCAAATTAGTTTTTATTGATGTAACTTCCATTGTACGTTTCAGAATGCCAAATCCAAAAGAAGTTGGAATTTTCGTATTGGGATTGATAATTATTATGCCGCTTCTTCAAGAATATCTTCACGTACAAAATTATTTTATAAATGAAATTGCAAAATCCAATTCTTTAGTTGAAGGAATAAAAAATTTCTTCGATGAACTTGATAAACTTGTCGAAGAATCATATTTGCAATTGCTAACCGGAAATAATGTTTTTGAAATAATTTTAATAATTATTACAGTTTCCGTAACTCCGGCAATTTGCGAGGAATTTTTCTTTCGGGGTTTTGTACAAAAAAGTTTTGAATATAAACTTAAACCGTTAACATCAATTTTTATAACAAGTTTCTTTTTCGGAATTTATCATTTCAATCCATACGGTTTAGTTCCGCTTATTTTGCTCGGAATGTATTTTGGTTTTTCAGTTTATCTCAGCAATTCCATTATTGTTCCAATCATACTTCATTTTCTAAATAATTTTATTTCAATAATTGCATTTTTTGTTTTTGGCGAAGAAGAATTAATGCAGTCAAATTTTGTTGATGCGGAAGGAATTAATACTCACATTTTAATTTTTATTCTCTTGCTAATCTTATTTTCGGCATTTGTGTTTTTCCTAAAGAAAAATTATAATAAGATTGTAAATAACGAAGAGGTGCAAAATGATTTGTCCAAATTGTGAAATTGAATATGTTGAAGGAATTAAAATTTGTGTTGAATGCGGAACGGAATTAATTACAAACGAAAGTTTTGAACTCAATTTAATTAATTATGATGATTGGGAAATTGTGTTTACAACTTCGGATACAATTGAAGCTGAAATGATAAAAGCCAATCTGGAAGGCGCCGGAATTGAATCAATAATTTTATCTCAGCAAGATAAAAATTTTCCATCGCCGGGTGATTTATCAATAATAAAAATTTTGGTAAAGAAAGAAGATTTGGATGATGCAAAAGAAATTATTACTGATATTAGTAGGGAAGAATAAATTTTGGCTTTAGGAAATACTTCTGTTAGAATTTTAGTTTCGCTTGTTGCAATTCCATTAATTCTTGCTACTTGTTTTTATGGAAGAATTCCTTTTTTGATTTTTGTTTTGGGTATCGGACTAATTTCATTTTGGGAATTTTCAGAATTAGTTAAGAAAAAAAATATTTATCCAAATTTAGTTTTAGGATTTTTAACAGTTGCAATTTTTGTAATAAATAAATATTACAATTTCATGCAAGTTGAAATTATAATTTTAATTTCAGCAATTTTAATTTTGCTCACTGAACTTTTTAGAAATAAATCATCTGCAATTTTAAATACAAGCACAACTTTTTTAGGAATTTTGTATTTAGGAATGTTTTCCACATCAATTTTGGGAATTAGAGAATTCTATAATTTCTCAGAATTATTATATGATGAAGGCGGATATTTAATAATTTCAATTTTAGCATCAATTTGGATTTGTGATTCTGCGGCTTTTTTTATTGGTTCCGCTTTTGGAAAACATAAATTATTTCCAAGGGTAAGCCCAAACAAAAGCTGGGAAGGAGCAATTGCGGGTTTTGTATTTTCCGTTTTTGCAATGATTGCGGCAAAAGCTTTGGTGTTAGACAGCTTAACATTATTTGATTCAATAATTATTGGAATTATTGTTGGAATTGTTGGACAGCTTGGTGATTTAGTTGAAAGCTTATTTAAAAGAGATGCCGGAGTTAAAGATTCATCTAATTTAATTCCCGGTCACGGAGGAATTTTTGATAGATTCGATTCACTTTTATTAACTGCACCATCTGTTTATGTTTATTTGGTTTTATTTGTCAGCAACTAAAATTTTTTTCAAACTTCAAAATTAGATATGCAAAGAATTTTTATACTATTTTTTTTGATTGTTAATTCAATAATTTTTAGTCAATCTGAAATAAAAATATCACAAGAAAGATATATTTTTTTATTGGATAGTTTAACAAATGAAAAATCAAATTTGCAAATTGAAAAAATAGTTTTGTTGAAGGAGATAGATAGTTTAAAGCAATCAATAATTAAACTAACTGAAAATATTGAGTCTGCTAGAATTAAACAGCTGATAAAGAAATATGGAAAAGAAAATGGAACACGGATTGCTAAAGGTCAAGTTTGGAAAGGAATGAAAGAGAAAATGCTCGAAGACAGTTGGGGAAAACCCGATAATATTACAAAGAATAAAAAACAGTGGGGATTATTTACACAATGGTATTATGGAGATATTACATATTTCTTTAAAAATGGTGAAATGATTGGTTGGGAACAGAAGAAATAAGTTTGTAATATTAATATCAATTGTAAGTTAATAGAGCAACACTCAATTTGAAATTAGTTATTAAATTTGTTATGTGATTTACTAAATTGAATAAATCAATATAATTAAAATTCAAAATAAGTTTTAAGAATGTGAGGAAACAATGAAAAGTAAAATTTTATTAATTGTACTTTTAGCAATTTCTATTTTTACAAATTCATGCAGCACAGTGCCGGTAACCGGAAGAAATCAATTAAATATAATTCCAGCATCGCAATTAATGTCAATGAGTTTTCAGCAATATGATGAATTTCTAAAGACTAATAAATTAAGCAGCGATACAAAAAATATTGCCCTCATTAAAAACATTGGTGCAAAAATTCAGAAAGCTGTTGAACAATATTTTGCTGAACAAAAAATGTCGGATCAGCTTGATGGATATTCTTGGGAATTTAATTTAGTTGAAAGTGAACAAGTAAATGCTTGGTGCATGCCCGGTGGAAAAGTAGTTTTCTATACTGGTATTTTGCCAATTTGCCAAGATGAAGCGGGAATTGCAACGGTAATGGGACACGAAATTGCTCATGCAATTGCAGAACACGGCGGCGAAAGAATGAGTCAATCTCTATTAGTTGAATTAGGTGGAATGGGTTTACAAGTTGCATTGCAGAATGAACCTCAATTAACTCAACAATTAGCAATGACAGCTTTTGGAGTTGGTGCGCAAGTTGGAGTTTTATTACCTTTTAGTAGATTGCACGAAAGCGAAGCTGATCACTTGGGATTAATTTTTATGGCAATGGCTGGTTACAATCCTAATGAAGCAGTAAGTTTTTGGCAGAGAATGGCTGCTCAAGGCGGCGGTGCCCCACCGGAATTTTTAAGCACTCACCCTTCAAATGAAACAAGAATTAATGATTTAAAGAAATTGATTCCCAAAGCAATGCAATATTATAAAAAATAAGTAAATGTTTAATAAATATATTTTTGTTTTAATTTGTTTTTTAATTTTCATTGCAATATTGGCTCAAAATAATATTCCTACTTTTTCAGAAAGAGAAAATTTAGGTTTAATTGAAAATGATGAAATTGACGAAGCTTCCGGAATTGCAGCAAGTTACAAAAATCCCGGTGTAATTTGGACGCATAACGATTCTGGCGATAAAAATAGAATTTTTGCTCTTGATACAACTGGAAAAAATTTAGGCGAATATTTTCTTACCGGAATTGAAAATAGAGATTGGGAAGATATTGCTATTGGTCCAGGACTCGATGCTGCAAAATCATATATTTATATTGCTGATATTGGCGATAATGATGCTCAATATTCTCTAAAATATATTTATATAATTGAAGAACCTTTAGTTTCATTAAATCAAAATCCGGTTATTTCAACTATTGGCAAAGTAGAAAAAATTACATTTTATTATCCTGATGAACCTCGAGATGCAGAAACCCTAATGCTTGACCCAATTACAAAAGATTTATTTGTAGTAACAAAAAGAAATTCTAAAATTAATATTTATCGACTTCCATTTCCTCAATCAACAAATTCAAATATTGAGGCAGAAATTTCTGCTGAAATAAAATTGGATTTTGATCCGGAATTTAACAAACCATTTAATTATTTAACCGGCGGAAATATTTCGATAAATGGGACAGAAATTTTAATAAAATCTTACACAAATATTTTCTATTGGTATAGAAACCCCTCAAAATCAATTGCGGAAGTTTTAAGTGAAACTAAACCCGAAATTTTACCTTTTGAAAATACACTTGACGAAACCCAATGTGAAGCAATCTGTTGGAAACCTTATTCAGATATGGGCTATTACACATTGAGTGAAGAAAAAATTGATTATAATGGAACCACTTTAAATTTTCCTGCAAGTTTATATTATTATAAAAGAACTTCAGAAATTACATCTGTTGAAAATTTAAAGATTACAAACAATTTTAAACTTGAACAAAATTTTCCAAATCCATTTAATCCAATAACAAAAATTAAATATACTATTCCAGCCGATTTAGAGACATTGCATGCAACTTCTCTACAATTAATTGTGTATGATTTTCTTGGAAGTGAATTACAAACTTTAGTAAACGAACATAAAACTACCGGAAATTATGAAATAGAATTTGACGGCTCAAAATTTCCGAGTGGAATTTATTATTATGAACTTACTTATGGAAATTTTAGAAAAGTAAAAAAAATGGTTCTACTCAAATAAACACTTCACAAAATTATTCTTTTAAATAGTAAATTTGTTTATCAACTTCTAAGAAAATTCTTAATGTCAGAAAATAAAAATAGAATAGAAATTATTACTTTAGGCTGTTCAAAAAATGTTGTTGATTCGGAACGTTTAGCAAATCAACTTATTGCTAATAATTTTGAAATTACAAACACTTCAGAAAATTCGGATAGCATAATTATAAATACTTGCGGATTTATTGATGCCGCAAAAGAAGAATCTATCAATACAATTCTTGAAGCGATTGAACTAAAGAAACAAGGGAAAATTAAAAAAGTTGTCGTTGCGGGCTGTTTATCGGAGCGATTTAAAGATGAATTAAAATCAGAAATTCCGGATGTAGATGTTTTTTTCGGAACAGAAGATTACGAAGGAATTATTAAAGAATTTGGCGGAGATTTAAAAAAAGAATTGCTCGGTGAAAGGCAATTAACAACTCCAATACATTTTGCATATTTGAAAATTTCTGAAGGATGTGATAATCCTTGTTCGTTTTGCGCAATTCCGTTAATGAGGGGTTTGCATAAATCAAAACCGATTGAAGATTTGTTAAATGAAGTAAATTCGCTGGTTAAAAAAGGTGTAAAAGAATTAATTATAATTGGACAAGATACAACAGATTACGGCAAAGATATTTATGGAAAACGAAATCTTGCTGAACTATTACGCAAAATTTCTGAAATAAATGGAGTTGAATGGATAAAACTTTTGTATGCTTATCCATCACATTTTCCGGAAGATTTAATTGATGAAATTGCAACGAATCCAAAAATTTGTAAGTATATAGATATTCCGCTTCAGCATATTTCAGATTCGGTTTTAAAATCAATGCGAAGAGGAATTACAAAAAATACAACAATAAATTTATTACAAAAATTAAAATCGAAAATTCCTAATTTAGCGTTGCGTACTACGTTTATTGTTGGGTATCCGAATGAAACTGAAATTGAATTTGACGAATTGAAAAAATTTATAAAAGAATTTAAGTTTGATAAAGTTGGAGTTTTTAATTATTCGGTTGAAGAAAATACACCAAGTTTCATTTTAGGTGATAAATTTTCTGAAGAAATTAAGGAAGAAAGAAAGTTGGAAATTATGGAAATTCAGAAAGAAATTTCTTTTGCCAAAAATAAAAATCTAATTGGAAATAAATTAAGAGTAATTATTGATGATATTGAAGGTGAATATTTTGTTGGCAGAACTGAAAGGGATGCGCCGGAAGTTGATGGAGAAGTTTTAATTAAAGCTGAAAATAAAATGTTAAAATTGGGTGAATTTTATTTCATTGAAATTGTTGATTGTAATGAGTATGATTTATATGGAAAATTAGTTTAAAATTTGGGAACTAAAATGAAAACACTTTTAATTTTATTTATTTGTTTGTCAAATATTTTTGCTCAAGTGGAATATTCCAGAAAAGGCGGAACTGCGGGACAAACTCCTAAATTCTATATTGATATTGCAAATTATGCTAGTCAAGATTCCGGAAAATCGAAAATTGATGTTTTCATAAAAATTCCATATTCAAATATTCAGTTTATAAAAACTAATTTAGGATATTCTGCAAAATACGCTGTAACAATTTCGCTTTATGATGTTGAAGATGAAAATTTGAAATTGGAAAAACAATGGAATGAAAAAGTAAACACTCAAAATTTTAAGCAAACAGAATCTAACTCAAGTTTTAACATTAGTTATAAATCTTTAACACTTGTGCCGGGTGAGTATAAATTTGTTTGCAAAATTGAGGATTTGGAATCAAGAAAATATCATCCGTTTGAACAAAATATTAAAGTGAGAGAATTTTCAAAAAATTTGGATTTAAGTGATATTATAATTGTATCTGAATTTATTGAGACAAAAGAAGGCTCAAAAATAATTCCGAATATTTCTAATTTGGTTACATCTCAAGATTCGGCGCTTTCTTTTTTCTATGAACTTTACACAAACAAAGAGAACAAACAAAATATTTCATACAATATTGTTGATAAAGAAGGAAATCAACTTTACAAAACCGATGTTGTTCGCGAATTAAAAATTGGAAAAAATGAAATTCATGAAACATTGGAGAATATAAAATTTGCATTAGGCGATTATCAAATTGTTGTAAAAATTAATGATGAAAATCATAAAATAGTAAAAGGTATAACAAAGAAATTTTATTCAAAAATATTTGGATATCCAACTTCAATTAAAGATTTGGATGAATCAATAAAACAAATGCAGTACATTGCAAATTCTGATGATATTTCTTTTATTGAAGATGGTGAAAATTATAATGAAAAATTAAATAGATATTTAAATTATTGGAAGAGATTGGATCCATCGCCAAATACAGTTGAGAATGAAACGCTGAATGAATACTACAGAAGAGTTGAATACGCAAACGATAATTTTGATGGATATTTTAAAGGTTGGCGAAGTGATATGGGAATGGTTTATATAACTCTTGGTCCACCGGATCAAGTTACTAGGCGACCTTATGAAATTGACTCAAAGCCATATGAAATATGGGATTATTACATATTGAACAGAAGTTTTATTTTTGTCGACCAAACAAATTTTGGTGATTACAGATTAGAAAATCCGGCTTACGGAGATTGGTTTAGATACAGACCTTAAAAATGGTATTATCAATTACATTAAATCCGCTTTTAGAAAGAAATTTATTTTTTAAAAATCTTTCACAAAATTACCGTGCATACAAAGAGAATTATTCAGCAGGTGGAAAAGGAATTAATGTTAGTCGGCAATTAAATTTTTTAGGAATTCAAAATCACTCATTAACTTTTCTTGGCGGAAACAAAGGCAAAATAATTAGATCAATTCTCGAAAAAGAAAATATTAATTTCAGCTCAGTAAATACAAAATCCGAAACCCGCGAAGCTTCATTAATTTTTGATGAAACCAACAAAAAACTGCAAACTTATTTTGGAGTTAATCAAGTAATTTCAAATGAGGAAATTTCTCAATTCATTTTGAAAATGGAAAAAGCAATTACAAATTCTTCTGTTGTTGTTTTTTCCGGAAGCGTGCCGAGCGAAAATTGCTCACAAATTATTGAAAAAGGTTTAGAGTTTTGCAATCAATATGATAAAATTTCTGTTCTTGATACTTACGGAGAAAATCTTGAAAATCTAATAAAACTAAGCCCAACAGTTATTCACAATAATGCTGATGAAATAAAAAAACATCTCAAAGTAAAATTAGATTCGGAAAAGGATTATCAAACTATTTTAAATGATTTTTATAAATTCGGAATAAATTTATCATTTATCACAAACGGAAAAAATTCTTTTTATGCATCAAAAGCAGATTTTAATTACAAAGTTGAAAATCCGATTGTTGATGAAATAAATCCAACCGGAAGCGGTGACGCATTTTTAGCCGGAATTATTTATGGATTAGAAAAATCATTAATATTTAATGATTTTGTTAAATTGGGCTCTGCGCTTGGTGCTTTAAATGCTTCAACTTTAGAAGTTTGTAAAGTAAAATTGGAAGATGCACAAAAGTTAACTTCGCAAGTTACAATTCAAGAAATAGGAAAAAAAATAAAAATAATTGATGATTCGCCAACCATTTAATAAAATTATTTTCGCCATTTCGTTTTTACTCTCACTTACAATTTATTCTCAAAATGATTTAAATAAAATTTTCGAAAATGAAATAATTATTGTTCGAAAAATTAATGTTAGCAATGAGAACAAATCTGACTCACTTATTTACAAAAAATATTTTCAAAAACTTATTGATGCTCAATTTAATCCGGAGTATTTGGAATTTGAAATAAATAATATTTTAAACTTTTACGAAAATAATGGATTTCCATTTGCTGAAGTTAAAATTCAATCAGTGATAATAAATTCAGATAGCAACAATAATAAATTTGCGGATATTTATATTTCAATTCAAAAAGGTGAGTTGCAAAAAATCAGTAAAGTTGAAATTGAAGGAAATATTAAAACAAATAATAATGTAATTATTAATGAATTAAGAATTGCAAGTGATGAAAAATATTCTCAAGAGAAAATTGATAGAATTCCAATTCTTCTTAATAAGTTAAATTTTTTTGAATCGGTTGAAACTCCAAAATATTTTGTTGATAATGAAAATAATGGAGTTCTTAAAATTTCTATCAAAGAAAAAAATACAAATTCATTTGATGGAATAATTGGTTACGTTCCCGCACAAACTGAAAGCGGAAAAGGTTATTTAACTGGTTTTGTAAATATTATTTTAAGAAATTTATTTGGAACTGGTCGCGGAACCGCAATAAAATGGCAGCAAGAAAGTAGTGCAACTCAAGAACTTAGTTTAAAATATTTAGAACCGTGGCTTTTTAATTATCCGTTTAATCTTAATTTGGAATTTTTTCAAAGAAAACAAGACAGCTCTTACGTTAAAAGATTATTCGGCGGAATTTTAGAATTTCTCGCAACTGAAAATATAAGCGCTGCATTAATTTTAGAAAGTGAATTTGTTATACCCACATTGACTCAAAAGGCAATAAATAATATTCCAAATTCTTCTTCATTAAACAGTGGATTGAAAGTAAAAATTGATTATCGCGATGATATTTTTTCTCCAACTGAAGGATTAGTTTTTGGTTCAACTTACAAATACCGACAAAAAAAAATAAATTCATCGACAAATTCCGAATTAAACGGAAATATTAATTATCATAATTATGAGCTTGAGTTCGGCGGTTATTATTCATTTTTCAAATCACAAGTTCTTTCTCTGGAGATTGATGCAAAAGAAATTATTGGTGATTATTTTGATGCAAGTGATTATTTTCAATTTGGCGGAACAAATTCTTTAAGAGGTTATAGAGAAAACTCTTTTATTGGGAATAGAGTAATTTGGTCAAATCTTGAATATAGATTTTTACTTTCGCAAAGAAGTTTTCTTTTTACATTTTGGGATAGTGGTTATTTTTTGCAGACGAACAATTTAGAAAATTCAGAAATTCGTAAAGAAAGATTTGCAAATGGTTACGGATTGGGATTAAGTTTAGAAACCGGTTTGGGAATAATAAAAGTTAGTTATGCAATTGCTGAAGGAACTTCTTTGCTAAATGGATTTATTCATTTCGGCTTGGTTAATGATTTTTAGAATTTATAAAATTTATAAAGTCAGATAAAACAAAGTAAATTATTTTTATGAAAAAATTTTTGGCAATAATAAAAATTTCTCGACCAATAAATTTTCTCATAACATTTATTGTTGTAATTTCATCCGCAATAATTTCTTCGGAAGATTTTTACGTTTCGCAAAATATTTTTGTGGCAGCTTTTTCAGCATCATTAATTGCGGCAGCTGGAAATATAATTAATGATATTTTTGATTTTAATATTGATTTAATTAATCGTCCAGAAAGACCGCTTCCGGCAAATGAAATCTCAATAAACTTTGCAATTATTTTATATATAATATTTACTGCTGGTGGATTATTTTTATCTTATTACATTTCATGGGATTTATTTTTTATTGCAATTTCTGTAAGTCTAATTTTACTTCTTTATTCATATTTATTAAAAAGAATAATTCTCCTTGGCAATATTACAATAGCTTTTTGTACGGCATTGGCATTTATTTATGGCGGAGTTACGGTTAATAATTTACAAGCCGCAATTATTCCAGCATTGTTTGCATTCTTAGTAAATTTAATTCGAGAAATTGTAAAAGATGTTGAAGATCAAAAAGGTGATTTAGAAAATAACATAATTACTTTTCCTTTAAAGTTTGGAATGAGATCAACAAAAATAATTTTGTCGTTTCTCATTATTGTTTCAATTCTGTTTACATTTTATCCATTTGTAAATTCCATTTACAAAATTGAGTATTTTTTAATTGTACTTTTTTCTGTTAATTTAATTTTGGCGTATGTTTTAAAACTTATACTAAACATTAATTTTGAAAATAAAATATCACAAATAAGCAATTTACTTAAACTAAGTATGATTTTTGGACTAATAGCAATACTGTTCGGATAATTTTGGAAAATAAAAAATTCGATTTACAATTTATTTCTGATGATAAAATTTTACTTGCCGGAATTGATGAAGCTGGTCGCGGACCATTAGCTGGACCAGTAGTTGCAGCAGCAGTTATTTTTGAAAAAGATATTTTTATTCCCGGTGTAAATGATTCAAAACAATTGAATGAAAACCAAAGAGAAAGTTTAGATAAATTAATAAAAGAAAAAGCCATCTGTTTTGGATATGGAATTGTTGATGAAAAAGAAATTGATAAAATTAATATTCTTCAAGCAACTTTAAAGGCAATGAAAATTGCAGTTGAAAATCTAAACGTAAAACCAAATTTAATAATTATTGATGGAAACAAATCATTCAATTCTAAAATTCCGACTAAAACAATTGTAAAAGGTGATACAAAATCTTTCTCAATAGCTGCAGCTTCAATTTTGGCAAAAGTTAAAAGAGATGAAATAATGAAAAATGCTGCAATTAGTTTCCCACAATATTTTTGGGAAAAGAATAAAGGGTATGGAACCAAACAGCATATTGAAGCAATTAAAAAATACAATTACTCTCCTATGCATCGAAAAACATTTTTGAAAAATATTTTTCAAAGTAATCAAGAAACTTTTATTAAAAATGAAAAATAATAAAAAAGAAACCGGTGATATAGGTGAAAAAATAGCAACTGATTTTCTTGCTGAAAAAGGTTTTGAAATTATTGAAAAAAATTATCATTTCGGTCACGGTGAAATTGATATTGTTGCAAAAGATAAAAATGTTTTAGTTTTTGTAGAAGTTAAAACTCGTAAAAATTTGGAATTTGGTGAACCCGAATTAGCTGTTACAAAAAATAAACAGAGACAAATTAGAAAAATTGCAGAAGCATATTTGTATGAAAAAAATATTAAAGATATTGATTGCAGATTTGATGTATTTGGAATTTTACTTAACAAAAATCTTCCACCTAAAATAACTTATATTGAAAATGCTTTTTAGTATATTAGATTATTAGAAAAATTCATTTTGTAATTCCTAAAAATTTATTGCTAATGAATCTGCCAAATCATATAAATAAAAAAGATTTAACTTTTCGCGAAAGATTATATAATTTTTTTGCAACAATTACTGGACTCTCAATTTTTAATTGGGAAATTTTAAAGCAAGCATTTGTTCCTCCGTATGAAATTCCGGAAATAAAAAAACACATGAATGAATTGGGAATTAAAACTTTTCCAATTGTAAGTATTACGGGATTCGTAATCGGGTTGGTTATTGTGATGCAAAGTGAACCGGTATTTGTAAGATTCGGCGCTTCCGATTTTCTTCCCGGCGCTTCAGCGCTTTCCATTGTACGTGAATTAGCTCCGGTAATTACAGCATTAATTTTTGCCGGAAGAGTAAGCTCCGGAATTGGTGCAGAGCTCGGTTCAATGCGTGTAACTGAACAAATTGATGCAATGGAAGTTTCAGCAATAAATCCGTTTAAATATTTAGTTGTTACTAGAGTTATTGCAACAACAATGATTCTTCCAATATTGACTGTGTATGTTATTTTTCTTGCAATCGGCGGAGGCTTTTTTGCATTAACACTTTCGCAAGGAATGAATTTTGAATATTATAAAAACGCTGTTGTGGATAGCGTAAAATTCGGTGATTTAATTCCAAGTATTTCCAAAACTTTTGTGTTTGGTTATATTACCGGAATTGTTGGATGTTATAAAGGATATATTGCAGATGGCGGAACCGAAGGAGTTGGAAAAGCATCAACAACTGCAGTAGTTTTGGCATCATTAATTATTTTATTATTTGATACTGTTTTAGTAAAAATCTCTTTAATGATATGGCCGATGTAAATTATATTATCCGAATTGAAAATCTTAGTAAAAAATTTGGCGATAAAATTGTTCTTGATGATATTTCACTCAACGTAGAAAAAAGTGAAAACCTTGTTGTTTTTGGAAGAAGTGGAACCGGAAAAAGTGTTTTACTAAAATGCATAGTTGGATTATTAAAACCGGATAATGGAAAAATTTATATTAAAGATAAAGAAGTTACATCGCTTTCTTCTAAAGAATTGAATAAAGTAAGAAAATTTACAAGTTTTCTTTTTCAAGGTGCAGCTCTTTATGATTCAATGACTGTGAGGGAAAATTTAAAATTTTCACTTCAGAGAAATGTTGAAATTTCAAATCAAGATGCAGAAAAAAAAATTATAAAAACTTTACAAATGGTTTCACTTGCAGATGCAATAGATAAAATGCCTTCGGAGCTTTCTGGTGGAATGAAAAAAAGAATTGGTTTGGCAAGATCAATAATTACTGATCCGGAAATAATGTTTTATGATGAACCAACAACCGGTTTAGACCCAATATCATCTAAAGAAATTAGTGAATTAATTTTGGAATTACAGAAGCAGTTAAAAATGACATCAATAATTGTTACTCATGATTTAAATTGTGCAAGTATAATTTCTGATAGGAACATTTTTCTAAAAGACGGCAAAATTGCCTACCAAGGAAAAATTGAAGAATTGGCAAAATCACAAGATAAATTTCTTAATAATTTTTTCAGTACAAACATAGTTGAGTAAAGAGAGGATTAAATGTTAAAGCAATTGGAAGGAGCAAAACTCGGACTTTTCATTTTTCTGGGAACAGTTCTTTTAGTTATTGCAATTTTTCTTATCGGAAGTAAAGAATCATTATTTACAGATAGTATTTATGTTAAAACATATTTTGATAATGTTGAAGGTTTGCGAACCGGCGCAGCAGTTAGGTTAAACGGATTAAATGTAGGAAGCGTAAGTGATGTAAAGTTGATGGAAGTAAATCAATACCGTGTTGAAGTTACTATGAGAATCAGTGAAAATGTTAAAGAGTTTATAAGATTAGACAGCGAAGCCGGAATTGAAACCGAAGGGATAATTGGAAGTAAAATTGTAATAATTACGCCCGGTTCAAAAGAAAATGCAACAATTGAAAACGGTGGAGTAATACTTTCAAAGGCTCCTATAAATATGTCACAAATTATTTCTGAAACCCAAAGCATTATGGGTTACATGAAAGATTTAACAAAAGAACTTTCCGAAGTTTTGGGTAAAGTAAATGCTGGCGAAGGAACTATTGGTAAATTAGTAAATGATAAAGAACTTTATACCGAAACAGTAACCATAGTAAAATCTGCTGATGTTGCACTGAACATAATGGTTGATAGATTGGAAAAAATGTCCGTATTTATAATCGGACTTGGAACCAACGTTGAAAATATTGTTGGAAATGTTGATAGCGCTGCAATTGATTTAAGAAATTTAATTGATAGAATAGAAAAAGGTGAAGGTGCACTTGGAGCTTTAATTTCGGATGCAAGTGTTTATGATTCAATAAAAACAATTGTTTCGAATTTAACGCAAACAACCGAAAATGCTAAAATTGGTGCAGATGGATTTGCTGAAAATATGGAAGCATTAAAGCATAATTGGTTATTTAAAAATTATTTTGAACAAAGAGGTTATTGGAAAAAATCTGAGTTCGAAACAAAAATTGATAATCAATTAAAATCAATTGAAGAGCAAAGTAAAACTTTAGATTTAAAATTAAAAGAACTTCGGGAATTGGAAGAAAGAATTTCCACAAAGAAAGAATAACTATTTTTGAATTTTAATATTTAGAAAAATCTATTAAAATTTTCTTATTTAAATAATTTTAAAATTCACACCAAAAATTACTATTTTACAAAATTGTAATTTACTAATCCCAATCTAATGGAAGAAAAAAATAATATAGATATTAGAAATAAAATTATTCTTAAAGGTGCAAGAGAGCATAATCTAAAGAATATAAATCTGGAAATTCAAAAGAATCAATTAGTTGTTTTTACCGGAGTAAGCGGAAGCGGAAAATCTTCGTTGGTTTTTGATACAATATACGCCGAAGGTCAAAGAAGATTTGTAGAAAGTCTTTCTTCTTATGCACGCCAATTTCTTGAAAGAATGAACAAACCCGATTTGGATTTTATTTATGGAATTTCTCCAGCAGTTGCAATTGAACAAAAAGCCGGCGCAAGAAATCCAAGATCAACGGTTGGAACTTCAACAGAAATTTATGATTATCTGCGTTTGCTTTTTGCACGCATCGGAATTACATATTGTTTTGAATGTGGAAATATCGTAAAAAAAGATTCTGTTGCAACAATAACACAATGGCTTGAAGAAAGAAATGAAGAAACAAAATTTTATCTTGCGTTCCCAATTCATAAACACGAGGGGAGAAATGTTGCAGAAGAATTAAGTCATTTAGTTAAAAAAGGATTTTACAGAATATTTTATAAAAATAAATTAATTGATTTAAATACTCCAGAAACTTTACCAAAGAAGAAAGACGATATTTTTGTTGTAATAGAAAGATTTAAAATTAAAAAGGGAAGAGTTAGAGAACTTCTTGCTTCATCAATAGAAATAACGTTAAAAGAAGGTGAAGGCAAATTAACAGTTATAAATGCAGATACAAATGAGTTGAAGCATTTTAATAATCAATACGAATGTTGCGGAATAAAATACAGCGAACCCGAACCAAGATTTTTTTCTTTTAATAATCCATATGGCGCATGTCCAGTTTGCCAAGGTTTCGGAAAAACAATTGGTTATGATATGGAAAAGGTAATTCCAAATCTGGATTTAACAATTCTTGAAGGCGCAATTGCTCCATGGCGAACTCCGAAATTCAGCAAATATTTACGTGATTTAATTCGTGTTGCTAAGGAAAATAAAATTCCAATTAATATTCCATTCCGACAATTATCTGAAGTTCAGTTAAATAAAATTATGAGTGGGTTTGATAAATTTATTGGAATTGAACCATTCTTTAAAAAACTTGAGCAGAAAAATTATCAAATGCATATTAGGATTTTGCTTAGTAAATATAGAGGTTACACAACTTGTTACTCTTGCAAAGGATCACGATTACGAAAAGAAGCGCTTCAAATAAAAATAAAGTTTAAATCAATGCTGGATATTGTGAAAATGCCCATTAATAAACTTTACGATTTTTTTGAAGAATTAAAATTAACAAATTACGAAAATGAAATTGCCGGAAGCGTATTAAAAGAAATTCAAAAAAGATTAAAATTTTTAAATGATGTTGGATTAAGTTATTTAACATTAGACAGATTGAGCAGCACACTTTCCGGCGGTGAAACACAGAGAATAAATTTAGCAACATCTCTCGGCTCGGCATTAATTGGAACTTTATATGTTTTGGATGAACCGAGTATTGGACTTCATCCAAGAGATAACGGGAAATTAATTAGTATTTTAAAATCTTTACGAGATATTGGTAATACAGTTTTAGTTGTTGAACATGATGAAGAAATGATGAGAGAAGCTGATTATATTTTTGATATTGGTCCAAAAGCCGGAAAAAACGGTGGTGAAATTATTGCAAACGGAACTTATCAAGAAATTATTAAAAATGAAAAATCGCTTACCGGACTTTATCTTTCCGGCAATAAAAAAATTCCCTTACCGGAAAAAAGAAATTCGGAAGAAACAATAAAAATTAAAATTACCGGAGCCGCAGAAAATAATCTTAAAAATTTAGATGTGGAAATTCCTTTACAAAAATTTGTTACAATTACCGGAGTTAGCGGTTCGGGAAAATCCACATTGGTACATGATATTATTTATGGCGGAATAGCAAAAATGCTTGGGAAAAATCCCGATAAAATTGGAAAGTATAAATCTATTGAAGGTATTAACTCGATTGAAGAAATTGAAATTGTTGATCAATCGCCGATTGGAAAATCGCCAAGATCAAATCCAATTAGTTATGTAAAAGGTTATGAAATTATTAGAGATATTTTTGCATCAACTCCGCAAGCAAGATTAAGAGGTTATAAACCCGGATTCTTTTCATTCAATGTTGATGGCGGAAGATGCGATACTTGTAAAGGTGACGGATTTGTCAAAATTGAAATGCAGTTTTTAGCTGATCTTTATCTTGAATGTGATGATTGCAAAGGTACAAGATTTAAAAAAGAACTTAGAGAAGTTACCTACAAGAACAAAAATATTGTTGATGTTTTAAACTTTACCGTTGATGAAGCCGTTGATTTTTTTTCCGGAAATGATAGAATTTTAACTTATTTAAAAACTCTGCAAGATGTTGGCTTAGGATATATTCATCTTGGACAGCCATCAAATACATTATCCGGTGGGGAAGCCCAAAGAATAAAACTTGCAAAGCATTTGATTTCACAGCAGAAAAATAATCACACACTTTTTATTTTTGATGAACCAACAACCGGTTTACATTTTGATGATATTGATAAATTATTGAAGTGTTTTAATGTTCTTGTTGAAAATAAAAATTCGGTAATTATAATTGAGCATAATTTAGATGTAATAAAATGTGCGGATTATGTTATAGATTTGGGTCCGGATGCTGGAGATAAAGGTGGAGAAGTTGTTGCCGTTGGAACTCCGGAAGAAATTGCGATGAATGAAAAATCAATTACGGGAAAATTTTTACGGCATTATTTGAATTAGTTAAACAAGTAGAAAATTAATTTAAATTGTATTTAAAATTTCTTCCCTTTTATCAATAAGGAAAATAATCTTAATTGATTCAATTTCATCTAAATTCTCACTTAATTTTATAATATTTTCACCAAGCTCAAATTCAAACTCAATTTCTTTGTAAGTATTTTCTTTAGTTAAAATTCCAACCATTGCTTTCTGTTTTTCAAACGAGTGAACTGATAATAAAAATTCATCTTCATTTTGTTTTAATAAAATTGGAGAAATATTAATTGCAGATTCCTCTTTTAACTTTTCTAAAAATGGCACTTTAACCAATACTGGATTAGAGAAATTAACTTCGTTCCAAAGTCTATCAATTTTTCCAATATTATAATTGAATAATAATTTTGTCGGATTTGAAAATTTCAATTTTGCTTGTCGTTTATCTAATGATATAATTCTGGTAATAGTTTTTTGTTCAGTGTTATCATACAAAACATAAAATCTTATTTGATTAGGAGTTTTTAAAGCATGATTATTATCCCAGCTTAAAATTATTTCTTTGGGAGAAATTTCTTCAACTTCACAATTTAAATTTTCAATTGGCTCGGAATTATCCAAAACTTTCCACGGCATTTCAGCGGGAAATGCAATATCAGTATAATACTTTTTTGTATTATCAATATGTTCATACCTAAAAAATGAAACTCCGGCGGCACCAATATTTCTCGCATATTCTATCATTTTATTTAATTGCGGAATTACATCTTCTTTGTAAGCTCCCAATCCAAGAATAATATTTTTACTGTAAGCTTTCTCAACCCAATCTTTTGCTAAAACATCAAACTTGGGATTTTTATCAAATCCCCAATATATTTGCGGAACTAAATAATCAACTAAATTTTCTTTTAGCCAAGTTTCAGAATCTTGATAAACACTTGAATATCCTTCCCAACCGGTTGCACCAACTAAATTTTTTCTAATTCCAATTGGGGCAATTCCAACTTTTAAATATGGATTTATTGGTTTAGCCGTATCTTTAAATTTTCTTAAAATTGTTGTTAAATTATTTCTTCGCCAATCATCTTTAGAAATATTAGAACCGTTGCACTTAAAATATTTTTCATCAGAAAAATCACTTCCCGGATATCTAAAAAAATCTAAATGAATTCCGTCGATATCATATTTGGATGTAAGCTCAATCATTAAACTAACAAGATAATTTTGAACATCTTCAATTCCTGGATTTAGCCAATAAGATGTTGAGCCATTTTCTGAATATTTTACAACCCAATTTGTATGGGCACTTTTTACATGTTTAGGATGTTTAGAAATTTTTTCATCATTCCCGATGAAACATCTTATCATATTTACCCATGCGTGAACTTCCAAATTAAATTCTTTACCAAGTTCTATTACATATTGCAACGGATCATATGAAGGAATTTTGCCGACCGTCCCGGTTATATACGGCGAGAAGGGTTCGATTTCGGAATTATACATTACCGTTCCATTACTTCTCACTTGGAAATAAACTGTATTGAAATTTTTTTCTTTTATAGTTTTAAACATATCGCGAAGAGTTTTTTTCTGATATTCTTCATCTGTTGTGTTTGGAGGCCAATCCAATTTAAGATTTGTTGTAAGCCAAACTGCGCGGGTTTCTCTTGGTATTTGTGCAAATAAATTTATTGAAATGACTAATTGCAGAATTAAAAAAATTTTCAATTTATTCATAATTTAGAAATGTACAATTGCTTCTGAAATTGATTGGTTAATTAATTGCGACTCAACACTAATATCGGTAAGGATTGTTCCAACACTATTCAGCAATACTAATTTTATTTTGTTATCTCTATTCTTTTTATCTTTTTGCATAACACTAAAAATTTTTTCATTATCAACTTTGGAAAGTTTTATTTTGTTAGAAAACTGTAATAGAAAATTTAAATTTTCATCAAAATTTATTTTGTCAATTAAATTTAATTTTAGCGAAAGATATAACGCACAAGTAATTCCAACAATTACGGCTTGTCCGTGTTTTAATTTATGATTTTGTTGAACTTCAAAAGCATGTGCAAAAGTGTGACCCAAATTTAAAATTTTTCTAATTCCACTTTCTTTTTCATCGACTGTAACAACACTTCCTTTAAATTTTACTGATGTGAAAATAACTTTAGTAGTTATTTCATCATCATTTGTAATAATTTTATTAATATTTTCTTTTACGAATTTGTAGAATTTTTTATCAATCAAAAACGCATATTTTACTATTTCACCCAAACCGCAAATTATTTCATCATTAGGTAATGTGCTAAAAAAATTTGTATCAATTAAAACAAATTTTGGCTGATAAAAAGTGCCGATAATGTTTTTTGTGCTTTCAAAATTTATTCCCGTTTTTCCACCGACTGAACTATCAACAGAAGCTAAAAGTGTTGTGGGAATTTGAACATATTTAATTCCACGCATATAAGTTGAAGCAGCAAATCCGGCAACATCACCAATAATTCCGCCGCCAATTGCAATTATTATAGAATCTCTACCAAAATTATTCTTAATTAATTCTGAATGAATTTTTTGAACGGAATCAAAACTTTTATTTTTCTCGGCTGATTCAATAATTATTTTTTTTACTTTTTTTTCTAAAGATGAAAATGCGTTATCAATTACTTTTGAGTAAAATTTATTTACATTTTTATCAATTACTAAACAATAATCTTGATAGAAATTTTTATCTTTAAGAAAACTTATAATTTGGGGGAAAATATTTTTCCCAAGAAAAACTTCATATTCATTATTCGGAATATTAATTTTTATTTTTTTCAAGTATTACTCTATTTATAATTTTAACAAATCTATCTACCGTTTGTCCAATTGGAGAATTATCAACATCAAAAATTAAATCTGCTTGACTGTAATAAGGTTCTCTTTCGTTCAACATTGAATTTATTTTTTTTAGAAAAACTTCTTTCGGATTTTCCGCAATCACCAATTCCTTAAATAAAGGTCGATCTGTTTTCTTTTTTATCCTTGTATAAATTACATCTGGCGCAACTCTTAAATAAATTAAGTGTCCATTTTTCTTTATGAAATTCAAATTTTCATCATTTATTAATGTTCCGCCGCCCAATGAAATAACCACATTATTGTTAGATGACAAACTTTTTAATTTTTCACTTTCAATTTCTCTAAAATAATTTTCACCTTTAGTTTCAAAAATTTCTGTAACAGTTTTTTTTTCGTCTACGCAAATTTCAACATCAAGATCGAAAAAATTCCAACCAATACAATTTGCAAGAATTCTTCCCAACGTACTTTTTCCACTTGTCATAAATCCGGTTAGATAAATTCTTTCAATCATTTACATTTCAAAATTTTGAAAGCAAATATAGTTAAATGAAAATTAAGAGACGAAGTGTTTGTTAAAATTTAGAAATGATACGCGATGCCAATTCTGAAAGTAATTCCATCAATATTAATTCTGGAAATTAGATTATTTGAAGAAACCGAATAAGTGCTGCCTTCATAAATAACAGTTTTATCATTGTATTTATTGGTTACTTTAAAATCCGGATCTCTAAAACGAATTTCACCACGAAAAGAAATATTATTCAAAACTAAATAATCCATTCCCGTACTTACTTGAATTCCATAACCAATTTCCGAATCGACCTTATCAAATGAGACATTACCGAAATTTCTTGTTCTATTTCCCAAATAAATTCCCAAACCACCGCCAAAAAAGAATTTAAAATCTTCTGTAGAAAAAGGAAGAAAATAATAAATAGAAAGTTCGATTGGATAAATTTCAAATCCATCTTCAACAATAAACAAAGGAGAACTTAAATTTCTACCTTTTTCACTATTTGATAAATACTCAGTAGAAATTCCGAGAATAATTAAATCATTCAATTTAAATCTAAAATCAAAAGAATAATTTTGAAAATCACCAATATCGAAATATTGATTTTGATCAAAAATATCAGCGGCATTTGGGTTTAGAAAAATTTTTGATGATGTAGTATAATTATATCCAATTCCAATGGAAAAATTATTTTCATCATATTGTGCAAATAGAAATCCGGTATTCAGCAATAAAAAATATGTTAAAAAATTTTTCATAAGTGAAGCGATATTAACTAAAAATATTGTTGAGGAAAAGTGAAAAATTTAGTTGTTAATATTAAAATATAAAGTTTTTTTGAATATTTCGAAAATTATTTAGATAAACAGATAATAATACTCCAATGTATATTTTTATTGGTCAATAAATCAAGTTTACCTAACTTTAGCAATTCAAAAAATAAATTATCATAAATTTCTTAAAATATTATGGTGAAATATGTTTAAAAAATTATTACCAAAAGAAGAAAAATATTTTGAAGATTTCAAAACTATGATTTCGCAAATTGAGGAAATGGCGGTTATTACGGAGAAAATATTCTCGTTTGATGATCAGAAAGCTAATATTCTTAAAATGAAACCTCTTGAATTAAGATGTGATGAAACTGCGCAAAAAATTACAAAAAGATTAAATAAAACTTATGTTACACCGTTTGATAGAGAAGATATTTTTGCATTAATAAAAAGATTGGATGATATTAGTGATATGCTTTTAGGTGCAACCGTAAGAGTTGAAACTTTTAATATTGCAAAAAAAATTGAACATGCTGATAAACTTGCATTAATAATTAGAGCACAAGTAAAAGAACTTGGCGTTGCAATTCAAGATTTAAAAGTTAAGAGAACAAACGAATTGAAAGCAGTGAAAGATCTTGAAGGTGAGGCTGATAAAGTTTACCAACAAGCAATTAAAGAATTATTTGAAAACGAAAAAGATGCAATTGAATTAATAAAGAAAAAGGAAATTATAGATATTCTTGAAAGAACCAGCGATAAATGCCAGTCAACAGCTAATGTAATCTTAGCAATTTTTATAAAGAATACCTAAGAAAACACTATGGAAATTGTTTTATTGATTATTGCCCTCGCACTTATTTTTGATTTTTACAACGGAATGAATGATGCTGCAAATTCTATTGCAACAATTGTTTCTACAAGAGTTTTAACACCTTTGCAAGCTGTTACCTGGGCGGCATTTTTTAATTTCATTGCAGCATTTGCATTTGGTGTTAGTGTTGCAACAACAATTGGTAAAGGTTTAGTTGAAGTAAATGTTGTTGATAATTTTGTGATTTTTTCCGGAATTGTTGGAGCAATTATTTTAACTGCGACTGCAACTCATTTTGGGTTACCAATTAGCGTTTCGCACGCAATTATTGGTGGTTATGGCGGTGCAGCAATTACTAAAGCCGGAATTGGCGCAATAATAATATCCGGATATACAAAAGTTATAATTTTTATTTTTCTTGCTCCGCTGATTGGATTTATTGGAGCTACTTTTTTTTCAATTATAACTTTGTGGATTGTTAGAAATCAATCACCTAGCAAAGTAGATAAATATTTCAGAAAACTTCAATTAGTTTCGGCAGCAGTTTACAGTCTTAGTCATGGCTCAAATGATGCACAAAAAACAATTGGAATAATTACAATTGTACTTTTTACAAATAATTTTTTGGGTGAAACATTTTACGTTCCGTTTTGGGTAATTATTTTAAGTCATACTGTTATTGCATTAGGAACAATGTTTGGCGGCTGGAAAGTAATTAAAACACTTGGAATGAGAGTGACAAAACTTACACCATTTGGCGGATTTAGTGCTGAAACTTCTGCCGGATTTACAATTATTGGTGCAACTTTAGCCGGAATTCCGGTTAGTACAACACACACAATTACTGGATCAATTATTGGAGTTGGATCTTTAAAAGGATTTTCTGCTGTACGCTGGGGTGTTGCGAGAAATATTTTGTGGGCTTGGATTCTTACAATTCCTTTATCGGCAATTTTTGCAATGATAACTTATTTAATCGCAACCGGAATATTTAAATAGAGAAAAAATAATTTTTGATTTTAATATTTTATTATTTGCTGAGAGGATTATTCAAAATTATATATTGAAAATAAATTTTAATCATTTCAACTATTCAAAAAAAAAGCATCTTTAAGATGCCTTTTCGATTTCAACAAAATTATTATTATCTAAAAAATTGATATCTATTATCTTCTATATTCGCATCTTTCTTTAATCCTTCAATCCATTCAGAAAATACCATATTTTTCTTTTGAGCTAAAAGATTTTCTCTAATTGAATTTTTCTGAATAGAATAAATTGTAGAATCAATAGGTGTTCTTTGAGTTACTTTTAAAAGATAATATCCTCTTGATCCTTTAACCGGATTTGTAATTGTATTTATTTTAGAATCTAATGAAGCTTGAGTAAATGCCAAATCTCTTCCAACTCCGGGTACATTTCCGTTTGGTGCAAAATTTGAAACGCCAGAAACTTTAACTTTACTATAAACTTCGGCAGCTTTTGAAAAATCGTTTGTATTTCCAATTTTATTTTTGATTTCTTCTGCAATTGATTTTGATTTATCGAATTTCTTTTCTTTAATCACTTTTGATTTAATAATTTCCTTTACTTCTTCTAATGGTTTTTTGCCGGCATCGGTAATTTTTGAAACTGTTGCAACTACATAACCAGCCGGAACTTTAAATACAGAACTTACATCATCAATTCCATTCTCAAATGCAAATTTTATTAAACCTACATTTGCTCCAAGTCCGGGTATAACTTTTGATTCTTCTGTAAAAGGAGAAGTTTCTTTAACTTCAATTTTTAATAATTCTGCTTCAGAATAAAAATCTTTTTTATCGGCAACATATGCAAAATCATTAGCTTTATCATAAGCTCTATCTACAGTTGTAGCAGAAGCTTTAACTTCATTTACAATTTTTTCAACAACATATTTTTTATCACTTTTTCCGGTAACTTTAATAATATGATAACCAAATTGAGTTCTAACTGGTTTTTGAATTTCTCCGACTTTTCCGTTAAAAGATGCATTTTCAAATTCTTTTACCATTTGACCTTTGCCGAACCATCCTAAATCACCTCCGTTTCTAGCACTTCCATCTTCTGAAGCTTGTTTTGCTGTTGCTTCAAAATTTGCACCTTTTACTAATTGATTATAAATTCCGTCAATTTTAGTTTTTGCGGCATTTTCATCTTGACCGTGTTTAATTAAAATATGCGAAGCTTTTACAAGCATATCTTTGCTGGTTACAAAATCGTCTACTTTGTAAACAACATAACCTTCATTTGTTAGAACCGGACCAACCAAACTTCCTTTTTCAGCTTTAGAAATTTGTAAACCGGCTTCTCCGCCAAACATTGTTAAAGCAAGTGTATCTTTTGAATAAGGTTTTTCGGAATAAATATCCACATAAGATTTGAAAGTTGTTGTATCATCTGCTATTTTTTTAACTATTGCCAATAAATTATTTTTCACACTCATCGAATCATCTTTTGTTGCACCATTGCTGAAAAGAACATATTTCAATTGTCTTTGAGCATCAACTTCAAACTCTTTACTATTTTCTATATAATATTTTTCGATATCCGCATCATTAACTGAAACTTCATTATCAGAAATAGAATTTATATCAACAAAAGCATATTCTGTAGAAATTTTCATATTTTGTTGAATAAAAGCATCTTTTACATCTTGATCACTAACAATTATTGATGCATTTAAAAAACTTGCTAATTTTTGTTGAACTAATTGCTGACGAACAATATTTTCTGTTTGAACCATTGCTTCTTTGTTTTGCGGATCATAAATTGCTTGATCGTAAGCTTGTCTATTAAATTTTCCGGTTGAATCAACAAAATATTGTGTAATTATCTGAGGTGGATTTGGTCCTTGAATAATATCTAAAATTTCTTGATCTGTAACTGTAATTCCTAATTCTTTAATTTTCTCATCAATTAATTTTTGCGAAACTAAATTTTCCCAAACTTGATCTCTGAAAGCATCCATTTGTGTTTCTGGAATTTCTTGTCCCGTTCTTTGCTGTTGATCTTTTCTATATTGCTCAATTAAATTTGAATATTCTTGGTAAGAAACACTTATACCGTTTATCGATCCAACATCGTTGCTTCTTGTTGCAATAATATCTGAAACTCTTGAATCAGAAAGTACCATAAATAATACAAAAAGTCCTCCAACTGTAATAATAAACCATGGAGCAAGACTTCTCATTCTTGCCATCATTCCCATATCTAACTACTCCTTTATTTCGAAAGTAAAAATTTTTAGCTAACAAAGTTAGAAATGGATAGTTTTAAAAGCAATGTTTTAATTTTTAATTCATTTTTCAACTTTTTAAAGAATAGCAAAACACTCTGATTAAAATGTGACTCAAAAATAATTTGCTTGTAAAAAATGGCTTCGTTAAGTTTAGTTTTAACAAAATCAATTAATGAAATTTGAGATTGTTATGAACAATTTTTTTGAAGTTTGGGGATCATTTATTTATTTGTATTTAGTCGGCGGAATTTTCTTTTTTAGCGGAATGTATATTATTAAAAAAAGCGGTGCATTAAATACAAAAAGAAAAAGTCATAAATTTTGGCTCAAAACTTTGTATGGCGGATTTTTATTTTTCTTTAGCATACATTTTTTATCCATAATTGCTGCTTTATATTTATAGAAATTCAATAAATTTTTTAGGAGTAATATGATTACTTTTGCTGATACGTGGATGCCTTTTATCTATTTATATGTTGTTGGTGGACTTTTTTTCTTAAGCGGAATGATTATTGTGAAAAAAGCAAAAGCGGTCAATTTTGAAAAAAAACGTCATCGCTATTGGTGGAATATTTCAATTTTTGGTTACTTTTATTTTATGGCAATTCACGCAATTTTTATAATTGCAGCACTCTATTTTTAGTTCAAAAAATTTCAAACAAAATTAGAATTTTATTATGGAAGTACATCATAGTTTAGGATCTTCAACCGATTGGATAGTTATGGTTGTTTACTTTATTGTTATTATGGGATTTGGATCATATTTCAGTAAATATAATAGAACAACAACTGATTTCTTTTTTGGCGGAAGAAGATTTGCTTGGTGGCTTATTGCAATGAGTATTGTTGCAACCGGAGTTGGAAGTCATAGTTTTATCAAATATTCAGCAAAGGGTTTTGAAGCCGGATTTTCATCCACAATGACTTATATGAACGATTGGTTTTTTGTTCCGTTCTTTATTTTTGGCTGGCTTCCAATTATTGTTTATACAAAAATTAGATCAATTCCAGAATATTTTGAAAAAAGATTTTCCCCCTCAACAAGATTTCTTGCAACAATTTTACTTTTGTTATATATGATTGGCTACGTTGGCATTGGATTTTTAACAATGGGAAAAGCAATTTTGCCTTTACTTCCTCCAGAATTTACAATTTTTGGAATTCATTTTGAAATTACTTTAATGGGATTGATAGTAGTAATTGCTCTAATTGTTGGAGTTTATATTACTTACGGCGGACAAACCGCGGTAATATTTACAGATTTAATTCAAGGGTTTGTTCTAATTTTTGCCGGAATGTTGGTTTTCTTTTTGGGAATTGATTACATAGGCGGATTTGGATTATTTTGGGAACTTCTTCCAACTACTTGGAAATTGCCGTTAGCAAATTTTAATAATCCCCCTGGATTTAATTTTGTCGGAATTTTCTGGCAAGATGGAATTGCCGGTTCTGTTGGATTTTTGTTTATGAATATGGGTTTAGTTATGCGTTTTATGGCAACCAAAAGTGTTGATGAAGGAAGAAAAGCTGCAACATTTAATATTCTCTTTATGCTTCCGCTTTCTGCAATTGTTGTGGGAAATGCCGGCTGGATTGGAAAAGCAATTTCAACAATAAATCCATCAATTGTTCCTCCAGATACAAATCCAGATAATATTTTTGTTGTTGTAGCTAATGTTATTTCACATCCGGGAGTTTTTGGATTTGTAATGGCTGCACTAACTGCAGCTTTAATGTCAACAGTAGATACATTACTAAATGCAACAGCGGCTGTTTATATTAATGATGTTCATCGCCCAGCAAAAAAATGGTTAGCAAGAAAAGTTAAAAGTATAAAAGAAGAAGATAAACAAGAATTATTTGCTGCAAGAATTGCAACTGCTTTGTTTACAATAATGGGAGTTTTAGCTGTTATACCTTTTAGTGCTTTCCCAACCGTTTATGAAGCTCACGGATATTTTCATTCAACTTTAACACCACCTTTAGTAGTTGCAATTTTCTTAGGTGTCTTTTGGAAGAAATTTACAAATGCCGCAGTTATTGCAACATTTGTTGTTGGAGTTGCATTAATGGTTTTAGGAATGTATTATCCGCGACCATTAATTGAAGTTTTTGCCCACGGAACTGCTTATGATCCGGCTCATCCTTATACTTATATTGGAGCTTTATATAATTTATTTGTTTGTGTATTTGTGGGAGTAATTACTGCTCTTACAAGAAAACAGCAAGTTTCGCTGGTGAAAAAAATTAAATCAAACCCAAATCATAAATCAATTGTTTCCGGAATTACATTTTTATCTGGTGCATTTTTTGTTATGATAATTTTTAATGTCGCCTCACTTCCAATCCTAATGATTCTATCAATCTTGATGTTAATATTTGTAGTTATTTCTGCAAATTATTATTCGAAATATTCTGAAGAAACTCATACTGAAGGCTTAACAGTTTGGGGTTTGGCTAAAGCTAAAGAAATGTTCAAAGGCAGTAAAGTAAATGAAACTGATGGAGAAGTAATAAAGGTAAACTGGAAACTTGTAAATTCAAGTGAAGATTTAATGTGCTTTTCACAAAACGATATGAAAAAAATGTCGGCAAATCCGGGCGATTTAGTTTACATTTCTGACGCAAGAAAAATTTTAGGTGGACTAAAATCCGTTCATAGCACTTTCGGAAAACCTCATAATGAAGATGGAATTGTTTACATCACACAAGAACAAATTGATCAAGGTCAATTTGTAGCAGGTAAAATTTTAACTGCTGAAAAGGAAATGTGATAAAAACAGTATAAGAGTAAGATTAGGATTAAGAAAAATTTGAAAAAATATTATAAAATCTATTTTGAAGTTTCTTAATCTTACTCTTAATCATTATCTTAATCTTCTTTTTACAAATTGAATACAAATAATTTTACATCTAACTTCACAAAAAGCACAAATCAAAAAAAAAGTGTAATTTTAGCACAATAAAAAAATTATACTTTTCATGGATTCTAAAAAATATAATAATGTAAAACTCGGTTTTGGAATTGTAAAATCAATTCTAACTTTCATACTAATTTTAGTTCTTCTTCTTTCCGGATTAAGTGAAAAATTAGAAATTTATGGAGATTCACTTTTCGATTCAAAATATCTTACTTTAATTTTTTACGTAATTATTAGCGGTGTAATATTTTCAATTCTATTTTCCCCAATCAATTTGTATACAGATTTTATTCTTGAGCACAAATACAAATTATCAAACCAAACTTTTTTTGCATGGATTTGGGAAAATACAAAAGGTACAATTGTCGGTGGAGTAATTGGAATTCCGTTATTATTAATTTTTTACTACGTTCTTAATTATTATCAAGAAATGTGGTGGCTGCCGTTTGCAATTTTATTGTTTTTTGTTTCAGTAATTTTAGCGAAAATTGTTCCAATTATAATTCTTCCAATTTTTTACAAAGTATCGCCAATTGAAGATGAAGATTTGCGAAATAGAATTTTCAAACTTTCAGAAAATGTTAATTTAAAAGTTGAAAATATTTTTAAATTCAACATGAGTAAAACCACAAAAAAGGCCAATGCCGCATTTACTGGATTAGGAAAAACAAAAAAAATTCTTTTGGGAGATACTTTAACAAATGAATTTTCTAACGATGAAATTGAAACAGTAATTGCTCATGAACTTGGTCATTACAAACATAAACACATCATTAAAAATATTGTAATTGGTACAATTTCAAGTTTTGTAACACTTTACTTACTTTCATTATTATATTCAAATTCTATAAGCTGGTTTGGATTTTCAAACATTACTCAAATTGCTGCACTTCCAATTTTATCACTTTGGGGAATGTTGATCGGGTTAATTCAAACTCCTCTTACAAATATTTTATCAAGAAAATATGAACACGAAGCTGATGAATATGCGATTAGAAGTACAAATAAAAAAGATGTTTTTATTAAAACTTTAGATAAATTAACAGAACAAAATTTAGGTGATAAAGAGCCTCATCCTTTTGTGGAATGGTTTTTTTACAGTCATCCATCAATTAAAAAAAGAATTGCTTTTATTGAAACCATAAAAATTTAAGAGTGTAAAATGTCAGTAACAATTCAAGATGTAAAAAAAATTGCCGAGCTTGCTCGATTAGAATTTACTGAAGAAGAAATCGGAAATTATACAAATGAGATGAATCAAATTCTTAATTATATAGAAAAGTTAAATGAACTTGATACAGAAAATGTAAAACCACTATCTCATCCAATTGAAAATTCAAATGTATTTAGAGAAGATATTTTGAAGGAAAGTACAAATAGAGAAGATGCTTTAAAAAATGCTCCCGATAAAACAAATGAACATTTCAAAGTTCCAAAAGTAATTAGTCAAAATAAATAATAAATAAAAATGATTGTAGGAATTATTCCGGCAAGATTTGCATCAACAAGACTTCAAGGAAAACCATTAAAATTAATTGGCGGAAAGCCAATGTTGCAACATACTTACGAAAGTGCGAAAAAATCCAAATTGCTTTCCGATGTTGTAATTGCGGTTGATGATGAAAGAGTTTACAATATTGCAAAAAAATTTGGTGCGCAAGTTGAAATGACACCAAAAGATATGGAAACCGGTTCTGATAGAATTGCCTTCGTTGCAAAAAAATTATTTACCGCAGAAATTATTGTAAATATTCAAGGTGATGAACCGTTTATTCCGGGAAAAATGATTGATGAAGCAATTGAACCTTTGCTATTTGATAAAACTGTTTCGGTTTCAACTTTGGCAAAAAGAATAACAACCGTTGATGAATTAAATTCGCCAAATGTTGTAAAAGTAGTTTTCGATTATAATAATTACGCTCTATATTTTTCTCGTTCGCCAATTCCTTATGTTCGTGAAGAAATTTCTGATAAACAAAAATTGCGTGTTGCGGATATTTACAAACACATCGGACTTTACGTTTACCGGAAAGACAAATTGTTAGAGTTTACAACTTTAAAACAAACAGATTTGGAAAAGTTTGAAAAACTTGAACAATTGCGAATGCTTGAAAATCAGATGAGAATAAAAGTTGTGGTTACAGATCACGAAAGTATATCTGTTGATACGGAAGACGATTTGGAATTAGCAAAATTATATTATCAACGAATTCAAGAGAATGTATAAATGAAAATTCCACAGAAAATATCACTAGCAAATATTCCAACTCCGTTTACGCAAATTGAATTTAATGGAAATAAATTTTTTATAAAACGAGACGATTTAACCGGAGTTGAACTTACCGGAAATAAAGTTAGAAAATTAGAGTATTTACTTTACGATGCGAAAATGAAAAAAGCTGATTATGTTTTTACACGAGGCGGAGATCAATCAAACCACGCAAGAGCAACTTGCATTGCAGCGGCTTCATTAGGAATTAAATCAAAACTCTTTCTTTGGGGGAATTCAAATCAAAATCCGGATGGAAATTTATTCCTTGATAAATTTGTCGGAGCTGAAATAAAATTTCTCACAAAAAAAGAATATAAATTTGTTGATGATGTAATGTTGGATGATCAAAATGAACTTTCAAAAAAGAAATTAAATAGTTACATAATTCCTTCCGGCGGTTCTTCTCCTTTGGGAATTTGGGGATATATAAATTTTGTTAAGGAACTTGCGGAACAAACAAATCTTAAAAAATTCAATGGAATTTTATTGGCAACCGGAAGCAGCGGAACAGCTGCGGGAATATTAGTTGGTCAAGCTTTACTTGGTTTAAATTTTAGAATTTTCGGAATTAGTGTAATTGAAAAAAAAGAAATTGTGAAAGAAGATATAATAAAATTAACTGAAGAAAATATTAAAGAATTTAATCTGAAGTTAAAACCAAATTTTAACAATTTGGAAATTTTGGATAATTATTCTGAAGAAGGTTACAAAAATATTTCTCCGAATAAAATCAATTTATTCAAAGAATTTTTTATGCAGACGGGAATTTTACTTGATCCAACATATACCGGCAAAGCATTTTATGCATATAATGATAATTTCATAAATGCAAAAAACAATAAAGTTATATTTCTTCATACCGGCGGAATTTTTGGAGTTTTTCCAAAAATAAAAAATTATTTAGCTTAAAATTTATTAGGTAATTAATGGAAAAGAAAATTAGAGTTTTAATTGCAAAAGCTGGATTGGACGGGCATGATAGAGGTGCAAAAGTAATTGCTGCAGCTTTGCGTGATGCGGGAATGGAAGTTATTTATTTGGGCTTGCGTCAAACTCCCGAAATGATTGTTAGTGCAGCAATTCAAGAAGATGTTGATGCAATAGGGTTAAGTATTTTATCGGGTGCGCATATGACGATTTTCCCCAGAATATTAGATGAAATGAAAAAGAATGAAATCAATGATGTTTTACTTTTTGGAGGTGGAATTATTCCCGATGAAGATATAAAAAAACTTAAAGAATTAGGAGTTGGTGAATTATTTACTCCCGGTGCTTCAACAACAGAAGTTGTAACCTTTCTTAAAAATTGGGTAAAAGAAAATCCGAGAACAATATATTAGGGTTTCATTTTAACTTTTACATTTCATAGGAAAAATCGTTGGTTTTTTAATCATCACTTTTTGATTATTTTTACCCCTAATTGAAATTTATATTTATGAAATCAAATCAAAAAAGAAGAGTTGTATTTATAGATTTAATGCGTGCATTTGCCGTACTTATGATGATTCAAGGACATACAACTGATACATTTCTTTCTAATGAATATAGAAATACCGAATCTGCTGCATATAATTTTTGGTTGACAATGCGCGGATTTACAGCGCCGATTTTTATGTTTTCATCCGGATTAATTTTCACATATTTATTGAAGCCGGATAAATTCGATTTTTTTTCGAATCCAAGAATAATAAAAGGAATTAAAAGAGGTTTTACTTTAATAGGAATAGGATACTTACTAAGATTTCCTACTCACAGAATTTTTGACATTGCTTCCGTAAGTAAATATCAGTGGGATACTTTTTTAACCGTAGATGCACTTCATCTAATTGGTGCAGGATTGCTTTCAACTATTACAATTGCATTTTTTACAAATTACTTAAAAATTCATTTAAATCTTTTACTTGGGATTGCAATTATAATTTTATTTATTGTTAGTCCGCAAATTGCAAAAATCGATTGGGATAATTATTTACCTCAAATTTTAACGGGATATTTGTATAGTAAAAACGGTTCCTTTTTCCCTTTATTTCCTTGGCTAATTTATGTTTTGTCCGGAGCAATGTTAGGTTATTATTTAAGTAATAATGAAGGAATTTACTTTAAGAAAAGATTCTCAATTTTACTTTTCACAATTGGAATTTCTTTAGTTGGATTTTACTTAGGAATTTATGCTTTTAGTCATTTGCTTCCACAAAATATTTCAGATTGGCTTTATGCAAATTCAATAATTATTGCAAGATTAGGTTACGTAATTATTGCAAATAGTTTAATGGCATTTATAGCCAGAAATTTCAATCATATTCCCAAAATTATTTCTGATACCGGAAAAAAAACTTTAATGCTTTATGTTGCTCATGTAATAATTTTGTACGGTTGCGCATTATTTCCCGGATTTAATAAATTCTGGGGAAAAACTTTAACAAGTTATCAAACATTAGTTGTTGTATTTTTAATGTTAGGATTGATGTTTTTACTAGTTTTATATTCGGATAGAATTAGTAATTATTGGAAAAATAAATTCACCTTTAAAAAAGTTAAAGTGATATAAAATGAGAGAATCAGAAAATACAAATCCAATTTTATCTGAAGATGAAAAGAATTTTGAACAAAGTATTAGACCAAAAGTATTTTCAGATTTCACCGGTCAAAAAAAAATTACTGATAATCTCAAAGTATTTATCGGAGCTGCACTTAAACGAGGTGAAAGTTTAGATCATGTTTTGTTAACTGGACCACCCGGATTAGGAAAAACTACGTTAGCAAACATTATTGCAAATGAACTTGGTGTAAAATTAAAAACAACATCCGGGCCGGTTCTTGAGAAACCGGGAGATCTTGCAGGACTCTTAACAAACTTAGAAGAAAATTCAGTTTTGTTTATTGATGAAATCCATCGGCTAAGTTCAGTTGTTGAAGAATATTTATACTCCGCAATGGAAGATTATAAAATTGATATAATGATTGACAGCGGCCCAAGTGCTCGTACTGTTCAAATTAAATTGCCAAAATATACATTGGTTGGTGCAACAACAAGAGCCGGATTGTTAACTGCTCCCTTACGTGATAGATTTGGAATAAAATCAAGATTAGATTATTATGAAAGTGAATTACTTTCTGAAATTATAAAAAGATCGGCAAAAATTCTAAATGTTAAAATTGATGAAAATGCTGCTGACGAAATTTCGCGAAGATCACGAGGAACTCCACGAATTGCAAATCGTTTGTTAAGAAGAACAAGAGATTTTTCCGATTATGAAAATTTAAATAAAATTGATTTAAGTATTGCGAAAAAAGCACTACAAGCTTTGGAAGTTGATAATTTTGGACTTGACGAAATGGATAAATCAATAATTCTAACAATTATAGAAAAGTTCAAAGGTGGTCCGGTTGGATTAAACACATTGGCTGTTTCGGTTAATGAAGATCCGGGAACAATTGAAGAAGTTTACGAACCATTTTTAATTCAACAAGGATTTATTCAACGTACACCACGCGGAAGAGAAGCAACAGATTTGGCTTACATTAGATTTAATAAAACAAAAAAAAATATTAAACAAGATAATTTGTTTAATGGCGAAGTATGATAGTTGAAATCGGTAAAATAAAAATTGGTGAAAATTTTCCCTTAGTTTTGATTGCTGGACCTTGCGTAATTGAAAATAGAGAAATTACTTTTACTACGGCAGAAAAAATTAAGGAAATTTCAAAAAAATTAGATATTCCATTCATCTTTAAATCAAGTTTTAAAAAAGCAAACAGAACAAGTCTAAATTCCTTTACCAGCTTGGGTTTTAACGAATCAATTAAAATATTGGAAGATGTTAAGAAGAATTTCAACCTTCCGATTTTGACAGATGTTCATACGGAAAATGATATTGCAAATGTTTCTGAAATAGTTGATATTCTGCAGATTCCAGCATTTCTTTGCAGACAAACAGATTTATTAATTGCAGCAGGTAAATCGGGAAAAATAGTTAATGTTAAAAAAGGACAATTTTTAGCTCCCGAAGATATGAAGCATGCGATAGAAAAAATTGAAAGTACCGGAAATAAAAATATTTTATTAACAGAACGCGGAACAACATTCGGATATCATAATTTAGTTGTTGATATGAGATCATTAATAATTATGAAAGAATTTGGATACCCAATTATTATGGATGCAACACACTCGGTTCAAATGCCAAGCAATTCAAATGTAACCGGAGGTGAGCCGAAATTTATTGAGCCGTTAAGTAAAGCTGCAACAGCTGTTGGAATTGACGCGATATTTTTAGAAGTTCATCCGGATCCGAAAAATGCACTAAGCGATGCTGGGAGTCAATTACAGCTTGATAAATTAGAAACAGTATTGCAAAAAGTTTTGGCAATTGATAAAGTAGTAAAAGGATATTAAATGTTTGATCTAGAAATTTTAGATAAAGGAAAAAAAGTTATTGAAATTGAACTTGATGCTATCACAGAATTAAAATCAAGAATAAACAATTCATTTGTTGAAGCCGTAAAATTAATCTATAATGCAACTGGGAGAATAATTTTTACCGGAATGGGAAAATCCGGATTAATTGCCAGAAAAATTGTTGCTACGTTTAACTCAACTGGAACTGCAGCATTTTATTTGCATCCCACAGATGCACTTCATGGTGATTTGGGAATGGTTAGAAAAGGTGATGTTGCAATTTTAATTTCCAAAAGTGGAAACACTGAAGAACTGAAAAATTTGATTTTAATGTTTAAAAGATTGGAAGTAAAAATTATTGGAATTTTAGGAATAATGAATTCAACAATTGCAAAAGATTGCGATGTAGTTATTGATGCAAGTGTAAAAGAAGAAGCTTGTCCATATGATCTTGCTCCAACTTCATCAACCACAGCAGCTTTGGTAATTGGAGATGCAATTGCAATTGCAGTGTTGGAATTGCGCGGATTCACTCAAGAAGATTTTGCAATGCTTCATCCGGCTGGAAGCTTAGGGAAAAGATTATCACTAAAAATTTCTGAAATTATGTATAAAGCTAACGATTTTCCATCTGTAAATGAAGAAGCATCAATTAAAGATACAATTTTAGAAATGACGAAAAAAAGACTTGGCGCAACTTGTGTCTTAAATAGTAATGATGAACTAATTGGAATTGTTACTGATGGTGATTTAAGAAGACAACTTGAGAAAAATCTTGATTTGAAAAATTTAAAAGCCAAAGATATTATGACGAAAAATCCTAAAGTAATTAATGAAAATCTTTTAGCTTCATTTGCACTTCAGCAAATGGAAAATTACAATATAACTTCTTTAGTTGCATTGAATGAAAATGGTATACCTGTTGGGCTTGTTCATCTTCATGATTTGGTAAAATTAGGTTTGCAAAATAGATGAAAAAAATCTTTCTAATAATTTTGTTACAATTCATATTTATTTTTTGCGGTGAAGAAAAATTAAAACCTAAAATTGATAATTCAATAAACAGTAAAGAAATTCCAGATCAAGAAAGCAGAAATGCAAAAATTACTTTTACTGAAAATGGAAAATTAAAAGCGGTTCTTTTTTCGGATATTATAAAAGTTCTTGGAAATAAGAATGAAAAATATCTTGAAGGAGTTACTGTTGATTTTTATAATGAAGCTGAACAAAAAAATTCCCGACTAACTTCGAAAAAAGGAAGAGTTGATGATTTAACTCAAGATATGTATGCTATAGAAAACGTTGTTGCAAAAAGCGATAGTGGTGTTACACTTACTACCGAAGAATTAATTTGGAGAAATAAGACTAAAAAAATAATGACAGATAAATTTGTTAAAATTGTAAGTGATAAAGAAATTATTGAAGGTTATGGATTTGAATCTGATCAAAGTTTACGCAATTATACAATTTTTGATATTACTTACATAACAAATGTTGAGCAGTAATGAAAAAAAATATCCTAATAATTTCTATTCTAATTTCACTTCAAATAATCGCTCAAAGCAATCAAAAGCAAATTACAATTATTGGCGATAGTTTAAAGGGTAAACTTATTGAAGGTGAAAACATTCGAGAAGTAATTGGAAATGTTATAATCACTCAAGATGATGTTACAATAACTTGTGGAAAAGCAATTCAAAATATTAATAAAAATTCTGCAATACTTATTGGCAATGTAATTTTAACTCAAGATAGTGTTGTTATAAAAACAGAAAAAGGAAATTATTTTGGAAATGAAAAAATTACAACTTCAGATACATTAGTTCATTTAGAAAATAAATCGACAAATTTATTTGCAAATTCAGGTAAGTATGATTTAAATACAAAAATTGCAGAATTTAAAGGTGATGTTTTATTTTATGATTCAGTAACAACTTTGCATTCGCAAAAATTAATATATGAAAAGGATATTGAGAAAATTATTGCAACAAAAAATGTTGAAGTTTCCGATTCAGTTTCTAAAATCAACTCAGATAGTTTAATACATTTTAGGATTTCAAAACTTACAGAAGGTTTTGGTAAAATTAAAATTTATAGCAAAGAAAATAATGTAACAATTTTTGGAAATCAACTACTTGATGATAAGCAAAATAATATATCGAAAATTTTCGGGAATCCGTTTTTAACACAAATTGAAACACTTAGTGATTCAACTTACGATACGCTGTATATTCAATCAAAATATATGGAAGCAAAAAGGGACAACAATTCAAAATTAATTGCCATTGATTCGGTGAAAATTATTCGCGGTGATTTTTTATCAAATAACGATTTCACAATTTACGATCAAGCTTCTGAAGAAATAACAATCCTAAAACAGAAAGAAAAACCAATCCCGATTTTATGGTATGAGAAAACACAAATTACCGGAGATTCAATTTATATTTTTTTAGACAGCAGCAAAATTAAAAATGTGGATATTATAAATAATGCAATTATGATTTCACAAGATTCTGTATATCAATTTAGGTTTAACCAAATGTCTGGAGATTCAATTTATCTAAAATTTAGTAATGGAGATTTGGTTCAAACAAATGTTTATGGAAATGTATTAAGCATTTATTATTTATTTGAAGAAAATGAACCGAATGGATTGCTAAAATCAAGCGCAGAAAAGTATAAAATATTTATAGATGAAAATAAAGTTACGGATGTAAAATTATATGGAAGTCCGGTAAGCGAATATCATCCTGAAAATTTAGTTGAAGGAAATGAAAAAGCATTTACGCTGCCAACATTTATTCTGTACGAAAATAAACCGGATAAAAAAATATTTGAAAAAATGTTTAAAGAATTAAATAAAAATTAATTATGACAGAAATATCAACATTACGAAGTGAAGATTTAATAAAAGTTTATAAAAAGCGAACCGTTGTAAATAAAGTTTCCGTAAATGTTACACAAGGTGAAGTGGTTGGTCTGCTTGGTCCAAACGGTGCCGGGAAAACTACAACTTTTTATATGATTGTCGGAATGATTAAACCAAACGACGGCAAAGTTTTTTTGAATCAAGAAAATATTACTGAATTGCCAATGTACAAAAGAGCAAAAATGGGAATTGGTTATCTTCCGCAAGAAGCTTCCGTATTTAGAAGATTAAGTGTGGAAGATAATATTATGGCTGTTTTGGAAATGACAAAATTATCGAAAACTGAAAGAAAAGAAAAACAAGAAAAATTGCTTGAAGAATTAAGTATTGCACACATTAGAAAAAGTAAAGGATTTCAATTAAGCGGCGGCGAAAGAAGAAGAACAGAAATTGCTCGCGCGCTTGCGACCGATCCGGATTTTATTTTGTTGGATGAACCATTTGCCGGAGTTGACCCAATTGCCGTTGAAGATATTATGAGCATTGTTGCAAATCTTAAAAACAAAGGAATTGGAATATTAATTACAGATCACAATGTTCATGAAACTTTAAGCATTGTTGACAGAGCATATATTTTGATAGAAGGGAAAATATTCAAAGACGGAAAAGCCGATGATTTGGCAAATGATGAAGAAGTTAGAAAACTTTATCTTGGTGAAAAGTTTAAGTTAGAGAGATATGAATAAATTTAGGTTTTGATAATATAAAAATATTTTAAAAATTTCTTTAATTAAATATTTCTTAAATAAATAATTCAATAATTAGACATAATATCCCAATAATAAAATCTCTTCACAAATAATAGTCATAAATTTTGTCAAATCGAATTGCTTGTCTATCAAAAAAAAATGTATAAATTTGTGACACAAATCAAGTTCATATTGTACTAAAATGAAACATGTTCTAATTACTGATTTTTCTAACCCAACGAAGAAAGGAGTACAAAATATGAATAGATAATATATACACTTTTTAGGGGGTAAGATGGTCAAAACTTTTTTTTTAATTTTTACAGCTTTATATATTTCACTTTTAGCTCAAAACGATTATATAATCAAACTCGTAAATCCAATTCAAATTGATAATAAAAACTTAGAATTTGATGTAACTATTAATAGCACGGGCCCGGATTTTATATTATCATCCTATCAATGCGCGTTTACTTTTGATTTAACTTTTGATAATAGTGATTCAATATCTTTAGAGTATGCTGTAAATTCTTCGGAATTAGCAAATATTCCGGTTTACATTATTGGTTTTGATACTTCAGATCAGCAAAACAAATTAATATTTATTTCTGGAATTGGTAATGACATAATAGCTGGAAAAGAAAGATTAATAGGAAAATTTAGAATTAGTTCCACAAAAGAATTTACCGAGGAGTCCTTAAATTTGAAATGGAATTTTACGGGTGCAGTAAATACAATTTTGACAGACATTAATTTTTTTAATATTACTGAACCAACAAATCATATTAATTTTGATAACACAATTACCGATGTAAACGCCGAGAAAATTCTTCCGAAAAAGTATTCGCTGGAGCAAAACTATCCAAATCCGTTTAATCCTTTAACAACAATTGAATACACAATTCAATCGGATTTGAAAAGTACTACTACTGATGTAAAATTAGTCGTATTTGATATTTTAGGAAGGAAGGTTAAAACTTTGGTCAATCAAAAGCAAAAATCCGGCAATTATGAAATTAAATTTAATGCAGGAAATCTTGCCAGCGGAGCATATTTTTATAAATTGGAAGCAGGAAATTTTACTCAAGTAAAAAAAATGATTCTTTTAAAATAATTTTTGTAGAGAATTTTAAACTTTAAAAAAGATTACGAATTAAATTCTTTAATAATTTTTTTTATTTCTTCTTCACTTATTCCACTTCCGTAATTTCTTTTATCAGAAATATTTTTTAGAGTTGAAAATTTATTTTGAGAAGTTTGAAAATTTACAACCGGATTTCCCGCTCGTGCACGTAATCTTTCTTCAATTTCATTTAAAAAACTACCGTTTTGCGAAAATGAATTTCCTACTTTTGAGCTACCAAATGTATTTACAGAATTTCCTTTATTAATTGGATTTGTTTCGAAAGCTAAAGTTTTTATATTCATTAAATGTTTTGCCGTAACATTTTCAGAAATTATTGAACCTCCCCAAGTTCCAACACCTAAAGTCATTGATGGATCTAAAGCAGTAGTATAACCAACCGCACCTAGTGAAGATGGAGAATTTACAATAATTCTGAATGCAGGTTTTTCCATCGCAAATTTCATAATAATTTCTTGATCATTTGAATGAATTGCCATTGTATGTCCAATTCCGCCAAAATTCAACAAATCTATACATTTATGACATCCATCCAACCAGCCGTCAACAATATAAAATGCTAAAATTGGGGAAAGTTTTTCAACGGAAAGCGGTTCATCTTTTCCGACTTTTACACAATCTGCAAATAAAACTTTAACAGAATCTGAAACTTTAAATCCGGCATATTGAGCAATAAACTGCGCAGATTTTCCAACTATATCGGGATTTATTCTATCTTCTTTCAAAACTGCTTTTTCAAGTTTTATTTTTTCATCATTATTTACATAATAACCGCCATTTGCTTCTGCAAATTTTCTAACTTTTTCAGTAATTGGTCGATCAACAATCATAGCTTGTTCGGATGAACATAAAGTTCCATTATCAAAAGTGGTTCCGTAAATAATATCTAAAACAGCTTTTTCATAATTTGCACTTCTCTCAATAAATGCTGGGACGTTACCGGAACCAACACCATATGCTGGAGTTCCGGCACTGTATGCAGCTCTAACCATTGGCGTGCTTCCGGTTGCTAAAATTACAGCAACATCTCTGTGTTTCATCAAAGCATCTGTTCCTTCCAAAGTTGGAATTGACATGCATTGAATTAAATCTTTTGGCGCTCCGGCAGAAATTGCCGCATCGCTCATAACTTTTAATGCTTCTGAAGTACACATTACGGCTTTTGGGTGCGGACTTGCGACAATTGCATTTCTTGTTTTAAGAGAAATTAAAGCTTTAAAAAATGCAGTAGATGTTGGATTTGTCGAAGGAATTAAAGCAGCTACAACTCCCATTGGTTCTGCAATTTTAACAATTTTTCCGTTTTCTTTTATGTCAATAATTCCAACTGTCTTTAAATCCTTAATTGAATTATAAACATCTTTTGATCCAAATTCATTTTTAACAATTTTATCTTCCCATTTGCCAAATCCGGTTTCTTGATGAGCCATTTTTGCAAGCCGTTCACTTGCATCAAATCCGGCATCTGCCATTGCTTTAATAATTTTATCAACTTGAGCTTGATTAAAATGTTTAAATTCCAGTTGCGCAGCTTTAGCTTTTGCAACCAAATTTCTTACTTCTTGTGTTGAACGAATATCTTTATCTAATTCCATTTTCTACTCATTTTAATGCCAAAATATACTTACAATGTGTTTTTTTAGCAAATTCTTAAAATGGTTAAAACTTAATTTTATTTTTGTTAATTTTTAAGTAAATAATTTATTGAATTATGAAAAAAATCTTTTTGCTTATTTTAATTTTTGTCTTCAATACTTGTCGCTCCAAATTGCCGATTGAATCAGATCCTGGTTACGGAAAAATTTTTATACAATCAAATATTGATAGTTCTGAAATTTTTCTCGAAGGAACTTTTAGCGGAAAGTTTACACCCGATACTTTAGAAATATTAGCTGTTACATATAGAATAAAAGTTGCAAAAGAAAATTATTTTTCTGAGGAGAAGGAAATTACAATAAATAAAAATAAACTTGTTGAGAGTAATTTTAATCTCAATGAAAATAATTTAATAAAAAATGTTTTTGTTGAACTTTTTTCATATTCTTACTGTGATACTTGTGATGTGAGTAAAATAATTCAAAATATAAATCATGGAAACGACGAAAAAATATTTATAATAAATTATGCATCAGACTATCCGAATTATGATGAAGTATTTTATTATGATTTTTGGAATGGTATGATTGCGCGCGGTGATTATTATGATATTCTTCAAATTCCAGCAATTTTTGTAAATGGTAGTAGATCATACAATTTACAAAATGAAATTACTCGTGAATTTAAAAAGAATATAAATTTTACAATTTCTGTTTATGATAGTTTAGTTGATGGAAATGGAATGAATATAAATATTTTTATTGATGTTTCTGATTTACACGGAATTGATTTTAATTCGCTTGTTTTAAGAAATGCTCTTGTTGAAAAAGAAGTTGATGTAAATAATTCAAACAAAAAAGTTCAGTATATTTTAAGAAAATTCATTCCGGATTTTAACGGAAAATCACTATCGTCAATATCAGCAAGGGGAAGAGCAAAGTTTGCAGAATTTACTTTGGTTGATCCTCATTGGAATAAAGAAAATTTGTATGTAATTTCTTTCGTTCAAAATGAATTAACAAAAGAAGTTTTGCAAGTTGGAAGTTCTAAATAAATTACTTCATCAATTCTTTCAATCGCGAATAACCGGTTTTACTAACAGGAATTTTCTCACCATTTTTTAATGTAACTTTGTATGATTCTTTTTCAAAAAGTTCAACTTGTTTTACTTCATTTATATTTACAATGTAAGAACGGTGAACACGAATAAATTCATTTACATTTAAATGTTCTTCGTAAAATTTCATTCGTTGCTGCTTTAAATGATTTCCCAATTCTGAGTGAATCATAACGTAATCATCTTGTGCTTCTAAATAAAATATTTTTTCAATCGGAATAATTACAATTTTCTGATTTGTTTTTACAACAATTCTGTTTAATGAATTTGGTGTTTCATTTACTTTTGAAATTAAATTTTCGTAATCAATTTTTTCTTTATCATTTCTTAAAATTCTATCTATTGCTTTGTTAAGTGCATCGTTAAATCTTTCCAAAGAAAATGGTTTTAGCAAATAATCAGTTGCGTTTACTTCAAAAGCTTTAATTGCAAATTGGTCAAAAGCTGTTGTGAAAATTATTTGAGGTTTTTCATCGAGCAATTCGAGCATTTCAAATCCGGTAATTTTTGGCATTTGAATATCAAGAAAAATCAAATCTGGTTTAAGTTCGTTAATGCTTTTTATTCCTTCAAAACCGTTTGTACATTCACCTAGCAATTTTACTTTTTCATTTTGCTGAAGATATTTTTTAACAATATCTCGTGCAAGTTTTTCATCGTCAATAATTAAAACAGAAATTTCATTATTCATATTTCATAATCCTTAAAAGTAATTTGCTATAATTCTTGATTATAATTTTTAGATTCCGGTTTGAAGCTTACCGGAATTACAAGATTAAAAATATTACAACGGAATAAAAATAGTTACGGTAAAAATTCCATCATTTTTGGAAAACTTTATTAAATTTTCTTGATTGTAAATCATTCTCAAACGACTTTGAATATTGCTTAATCCAATTCCCTCACCTTTGCGGGAAACAGATTCAACATCATAATTATTTGTAATTGTTAGTTTCATATACTCGAGTTGTTCTTCGCATGTAAAATTTATTGTAACGGGGTCAACACTTTCATAAACTCCGTGTTTTATTGCATTTTCAAAAATCGGCTGAAGAATCATATTCGGAACTTCCAATTCTAAACATCCAGCTGAAATATTTTCCGTGAAATTAAATTTATCACCGAATCTAATTTTTTCAATATCTAAATAAAGTTTTGCATTTTTAAGTTCATCACTTAATTTGCTTTTATGATTTTCGTTGTTACTCAATGTTTTACGTAAGAAGGTTGAAAGATTAATTGTCATTTCTCTTGCGCGTTCCGGTTCAGCAATTGTTAATGCACTTATTGAGTTTAACGAATTAAAAATAAAATGCGGATTAATTTGGTATTTTAAACTTTTTAATTCTGCTTCTTTCACAAGTGATTTCAGTTCAGCTTCCTTTAAAACTTTTTCTTGAAAATTATTGTAATAAATAATTATATAATTGAGAGAAACAATTATAAAGTAATAAAACATTCCGATAAAAAATCTCCAAACCAAAGATGCGTAAAGGAATTTTAGATAATCAAAATTGGTGAGAAAAATTTGTGAAGTAATAAAATAACCAACTGCAATCCAAATTCCAGAAGTTATGAATGCCGCAGTAATATGATTTGTTACTATTTTAATTACTGAAAAATTTTCGAAGGAAATGAATTTTGTGGGATACCAAAGACTAATTCCAATGGCAAGAAAAACAAAATTAAAAATTAAGCTATCGATTATGCATGTTCTGAGAGGTAAATCAATAACAAAATACAAAATGCTTGCATGAAGCAGAAATATAAAAATCCAAATAATTAGATAAACAGAAAAACTTTTTACATTTTTTACAAATGGATTTATCATAAAATATCTATGTTATTTAATTTCGCCGCCGCCAAAAAGTACCAAACCTTTTACCACTAAAGTTTTTGATGAATCAGACTTTACAATGTTTGTACGTAAATCTTCAAAAGCTCCAAAAATAGTTGTAGTTTTTATTATAACTTTCCAATCTGCGGGAATGTAAATTTCCGTTGATGCCATTAATGTTAAATTATCAAGTTCAACAATTTCATTTGCCAAATGAGAATTTCTTAAATCTATTTGAGTTTCTCCCATAATTGAACTTATTCTTCCGCCATGGAATTTATTTGTTTTAATGATTTTATTAAATTCACCCAAAAATGTAAAAACATCAGCTGTATAATCTTCGGTTTCAATAAATTGATTTTTGGATTTATCAACATTTCTTGATTTTTGAAAAATTAAAACAATTCCAAATATTATTAACAATAACGGCCAATATTCATGAATTAAATAACGTACGGAAAATCCAGAATGATTTGAAACGATTCCTAAAATTCCTACAGCAATTAATGCAAATCCAAAAAGCGAATTTTTATTATTTATTATAATTATTATTCCGAAAATTGTAAAAATTATAGGCCAAGAAAATAAATCAATATTAAACAACTGGAATTGAAAATTATTTATGAAAAATATTAGTCCGAAGAAAATTAGAATTGACCCAATTATTATTCTTCCGTTTGAATTATTTGCTGTTGTATCCATTTTATACTCTTTCAAAATTTTAAGATTTTAGAATTTTACTTCACCGCCGCCAAACAAAACCAATCCTTTAATTACTAAAACTTTATCTTCTTCATAAACTCTGTTTGGATCTTTAATTCTTTTATCAGAAAACCCGCCAAAAATTGCAACCACATCTAAAATTACATTCCAATCTTGCGGAACATAAATTGTATATCCACCAAACATTGAGAAAATATCAAGATCATTTTTACCTTTTGCCAGAATACAGTTTTCCAAATGAATATCAGATCCGCCAAAAATCGCAGTCAATTTTCCGCCGGTAAAATTATTTGATGTAACTCGTTTTGTACCGCCGCCGAATATTGAAATATCGTCTATACTGTCATTTAAATTTTGCGATTTGGGAATTTCTTTTCCTTCTGCATCTAATTCAATTTCAATATTATAGTTTGATTTTATCGGGTTTCTTCTTAAGATAATATATATACCTAACCCGACTAAAATCAAAGGCCAGAATTCCGGTATTAAATTAAAAAAGCCAATTGCTAAAAGAATGATACCCGCAGTTTTATTTTTGGAAGTTGTTAAAATGTAAATACCAATTCCAATTAAAATATATTCCCAATGAAAAATAAAATTCGGAAGACTGAATGAAAGTATTCCGTAATTATCAAGCAAAAATAATGTTCCAAGAACAACCAGAACGCCTCCTAAAATTATTCTTGCCGTTGTATTATTTTCTTGATTATTCATATTAACCTCAAATTTTCAATTTGCTGATGGTAATTTATTATTTAAAGTTTCTTTCACTAAATATAAATCGGTGAATGAAAGTTTTTTTTCGGTAAGTTAAAAATAATACGCAATGAAATGAGAATGAAAATTTTCTAAATTTTTCTTTTAATCATTCAATTAAATCCATTTGATTTTCCGAAGTTGGTAATTCTTGTACATCGCGCAATCTTCTTTCAATAGTTTTAGATTTTTTAGAAGCCGTATCAATTGAATTACTTGCTTCTTGCAATTTTTTGTGAGTCTTATCGAGTAGTTCGCCAAATTTTCCAAATTCTGATTTTACTGAACCAAGAACTTTCCAAACTTCGCTTGATCTTTGCTGAATTGCCAAAGTTCTAAATCCCATTTGCAAACTATTTAAAACCGCAAGAAAATTTGTTGGTCCGGTTAAATTTACTCTGTATTCTCTTTGCACAAAATCAAACAAACCGGGAATTCTTAAAACTTCTGCATAAAGTCCTTCAATCGGTAAAAACATAATTGCAAAATCTGTTGTATTTGGCGGATCAACATATTTTTCTTGAATTCTTTTTGCTTCTTTTTTGATATTATTTTCTAAAGATTTTCTAACTTCTTCAATTAAAATCGGATTTGCAGAATCTTGTGCATCTTGCAATCTTTGGTAATCTTCCATGGGAAATTTTGCATCAATAGGAATCCAAACAATTTCATCGGAATTTTGTCCGGGCATTTTTATTGCAAATTCCACAATTTCATTACTGTCACTTTTTATTTTCACATTCTTTGCATACTGATCAATTGTTAAAACTTGCTCAATTAAAGCTCCAAGCTGAACTTCACCCCAAGTTCCTCTGCTTTTTACATTTGTTAAAACACGTTTTAAATCTCCAACTCCGGATGCAAGTTTTTGCATATCACCCAAGCCTTCATAAACGGATTTTAATTGAGAACTTACAACATTAAATGATTCTCCTAATCTTTTTTCTAAAGTTGTGTGAAGCTTTTCATCAACAGTTACTCGCATTTCTTCTAACTTTTTTTCATTCTTATCTTGAATTTCTGAAAGCTGTTTTGAAACTTGATTATTAAGTTTGTCAAATTTTTCTTCATTTGTTTGTGTTAAATTTTTCAATCTATTTTCAACAATATCAAGCTGATCTTTTTGTCTATCTGATATATCTCTAATTCTATTAGAAAGTTGATCTCCCAAACTTCGTACGGAATTTCCCACTTCCTCACGGACCAATTTTGAATTTTGTAAAGTTTCTTCGCGGTTTCGCTTAAATTCATTTTCTATGTTATTATCCAATTCAGAATTTATTGATTCAAGTTTTTGTATAATATTTGTTTCTGTTTGATCAATATTTTGCTTACTCAATTTTATATAATTCAAAATTTGGAAAACTGTAATTATTAAAAGCAGAACAACAATAATTATTTCCATCCAAAGCATAAGAAACCTTTTAATTTTTCTAAATTTTTGAAAAAAACTTCTTAATTTAATTATTACGTAAAATAAATAATATTTATAAAACAAAATGAATAATTGGATAAAAGTTACTTTTGGATTACTGACAACTCTCTTAGTATTATTTATAGTTTTTATAATCGGCTCAATCTATATGTTGAACGAAACTTTGCCGGTATATTCCGGGAAAAAATCTGTTCAAAATTTGAAAAATGAAGTTTCGATTTACAGAGACAATAATGCAATTCCGTACGTTTATGCAAATTCAAAAAGTGATTTATACTTTGCACTTGGTTATTTACATGCTCAAGAAAGATTATTTCAAATGGATTTGGGTAGAAGAGCTGGCGAAGGAAAGTTAAGTGAAATATTAGGTCATGCTGCAATTTCTTATGATAAAATGTTTAGAACTTTGGAATTGGCAAAAATTTCTAAAAATCATTTCAACAAATTTGATAACGAAACAAAGAACATTTTAATTTCATATGCAAAAGGTGTAAATGAATTTTTAAAAAATGATCAAGATAAATTTCCAATTGAATTTGATGTTATTGGTTATAAACCGGAATTATGGAAACCAGAACATTCCGTTTTAATTGCAAAATTAATGGCTTGGGAATTAAACATTTCTTGGTGGAGCGATATTGCACTTTCGCACATTATTCAAAAATTAGGTGTTGAAAAAGCAAAAGAAATTTTACCAACTTTTGATGAAAACGGTCCAACAATAATTCCGGAAAATTTACAAAATATTGCAAATGTTCCGTTAGATTTAGTACAAGTTGATAGAAACTTCAGAAATTTTATGGGATTCGTTGGAACACACATCGGCTCAAATAATTGGGTCGTAAACGGAGAAAGGTCAGAATCCGGAAAACCAATTATTGCAAACGATCCACATTTAAGTTTTTCTGCTCCGGGCAAATGGTATATTGCGGTTTTGCGCTCGCTGGAATTAAATGTTGAAGGCGTTACGCTTCCCGGAGTTCCCGGAATTGTGATTGGTAAAAATCAAAATATTTCTTGGGTTCTCACAAATGTTATGGCTGATGATGCGGATTTTTATATTGAAGAATTAGATAGTTCGCAAACAAAATATTTGTTTAATAATGAATGGAAAAATCTTACAATTTCTGAAGATACAATAAAAGTTAAAGATTCATCAGATGTAATTTTTCAGATCAAGAAAAATCATCGCGGACCAATAATTTCTGATATTCATCCGTACAAAGAAATTTATCCAAATAATCACCAAAATTTAAATACAATTAGTATGCGTTGGACAGCTTTAGAATCAAGCAATGAAATGAAAGCTTTTTCCAAAATTAATTCCGCAAAAAATTGGGAAGAATTTAGAGAAGGTTTAAAAGATTTTGAAGCTCCGGGACAGAATTTTGTTTTTGCAGATGATAAAGGAAATATTGGTTATACAGCCGGTGTAAAACTTCCGCAAAGAAAAAATAATTCTCCGACTTTTATAAATGATGGAATAACCGATGAAAATGATTGGCTGGGATTTGTTCCGTTTTCTGAAAATCCGAAATTGTTTAATCCCGCAAACGGATATATAGCTTCAGCAAATAATAAAACAATCAAAAATTATCCTTATCATATTTCAAATATTTGGGAACCAAATTCAAGAATAAATAGAATTACAGAATTATTAGAAAGCAAGCAAAAACATAATGTGGAAGATTTCAAAAAATATCAGATGGATTTGTATTCAGATTATGCAAAAGATATTGTTCCGCATATTTTAAATGCATTCAAAAATCATTCCTATGAAAATGATAAATTAAAAGAAGTTTTAAGTCTAATTAGAAGTTGGGATCATATTTTTCTTTTGGAAAGTCAAGTTCCGGCAATATATGCAGTTTTTTATCAACATTTGTTAAAAAATATTTTTCTTGATGAAATGGGCGAAAACATGTTTAACGAATATATTTTTATTGCAAATATTCCATACAGAGTTGTAAGAAAATTGCTTGATGAAAATTCATCAACTTGGTTTGATGATATAACTACAAAAAGAATTGAGCACAAAGATGAAATCATAAGAAAAAGTATGTGGGATGCAATTAAATATCTTAGTGAAGAATTTGGCGAAATTGAAGAATGGCAATGGAAAAAATTGCACACTGTTACTTTTAAACATTTTTTTCATGGTAAATCTAAAATGTTGGATTTTATTTTAGATATTGGTCCGTATAAAATTGGAGGAGACGGAACAACAATTTTTAATACTGAATATTCTTTTAACAAACCTTATGAAAATAAATTGGGACCATCGATGAGATATATTTTTGATTTTTCTGAGCCAAATTATTTTCATTTAATTTTGCCAACCGGGCAATCCGGAAATTTCTTTAGCGATCACTATGATGATATGACGGAAATGTGGCTTAATGGAGAAATGCTCAAAATTAATACGGAAGAAAATTTTGTAAAAAATTCAAATTTCAACTTGCTTCAACTTGTTCCGACAATCAACTAAAATTATTAACGATTTTTTTATAACTTTGCAAAACAATTTTGGTAAATAATGAAAGTTATTGAACACTTAGCAAAAGCAACACAAACCTTAATTAGTTTTGAAATAATTCCCCCAAAACGTGGCGGAAATATTACAACGCTTTTAAATGCTCTTGAAGATTTAGTAAAGTATAAACCACCGTTTATTGATATTACAAGTCACGCCGCTGAAGTTATGTACGAAGAAACTCCCTCTGGTGATTTTAGAATGAAGATAAAAAGAAAGCGACCGGGAACTTTGGGAATCTGTGCGCTCATTCAAAATAAATATAATATTGATGCGGTTCCTCATGTAATTTGTCAAGGTTTTACAAAAGAAGAAACGGAAGATTTTTTAATAGAACTTCACTATTTGGGAATTGATAATGTTTTAGCTGTTCGCGGTGATGAAAGTGGTTTTAACAAACCAATAAAATTTGGTCGTTCAGCAAATGTTCATGCTGTTGATTTGGTTAAACAAATTTCAGATATGAATAAAGGAAAATATCTTGAAGATTCACTACTTAATGCTGAACCAATGAAATTTGGAATTGGAATTGGCGGATATCCAGAAAAACATTTTGAAGCTCCGAATCTTCAAATAGATATAAATTTCACAAAAGAAAAAATAAATTCTGGTGCAGAATATATTGTTTCTCAAATGTTCTACGATAACAATAATTTTTTTAATTATGCAGAAATGTGTAAAAAAAGTGGAATTGATGTTCCAATAATTCCGGGTTTAAAAATTATAACATCAAAAAGTCAATTAAATAGTTTGCCGTCAAATTTTCATGTGGATATTCCAAATGAATTAGCAGAAGAGATTTCGAAATCAAAAAATGAACACACCCAAGATATAGGAATTGAATGGGCGTTAAAACAAGTTGAAGGATTAATAAACGCAAAAGTTCCCGCAATTCACTTTTATGTTATGCAAAACACTCAACCAATTTTAAAATTGATGAAGAAATTAGGTTTGTAATAAATGATTTTAAACGTTGATAAAAGATTAAAATCCCCAATGAATTTAATGAGAAAAATAAAATGGGGAGTTGCCGGTTGTGGAAAATTTGCAGAAAATACTTTTATTCCAACATTATTACAATTAAAAAAAAGTTCACTCGTTTCAGTTTATAGTTCGGATATTACTCGAGCAAAAGAAATTGCGAATAAATTTTTCGCAAAAAATTATTTTAATGATTATGCAGAATTTCTAAAACAAGATTTTGAAATTCTTTATATCGGCAGTGCAAATATTGATCATCATTGGCAAGTAATTGAAGCTGCAAAAGCCGGTAAACATATTTTGTGCGAAAAACCTCTTTCATTAAATTCTACACAAGCAGAAGAAATGGTTAATGTTTGTAAAGAAAATAATGTTTTTCTAACAATTAATTATACTCACAGATTTCATCCTCTTCCGGTAAAAGCTAAAGAAATTATTGAAAAAGGAATGATTGGAAATATTGTTTCAGTTTCAACTTCATTTAATATTAATTATGAACCGGATGATAATTTTAGATTTGATAAATTTAAAAGCGGCGGCGGGGCATTTAGAGATTTGGGAACTCATATGATTGATCTTCTTAGATTTTTTGGAGGAGAAATTATTGATATTGCCGGATTTATTGATAACGTTGTTTATAAAAGTCAAGTTGATGATTTTGCTGCGGCGATTACAAAATTTAAAAAAGGTGGTTACGGAATTTTAAATGTTTCGTATAATTCAAAACAAGCTTTTAACAGAATTGATATTGTCGGATCAAAAGGTGCAATAAGTATTGAAAATATTATTGGAAGAAAAAAACAACCGGGTAAATTAACAATTGATCTTTTTGGCGAAGGCAGAAAAGCTTTTAGAAAACGCGCCAATAAACTTTTGTTACTTCTGAAGTCTGTTCAAAAAGCAATAGTAAATAAAACAGAACCGGAAATTTCCGGAACAGATGGACTTGTAAATATGCAGATTATGGAATTGTTAGAAAGTAAAAGTAATAAATAATATTATTTATGAATTCAAGAATAAATTGAAATAATAAAAATTCTTACAAATCAAATCAAAGTATTAATTGAAAACTTTTTCCCATTCACTCAAATCAAAATTTTATGAATAAACAAGATTTAACAATTGCAATTTTATTAGGTGGAACTTCGCCGGAAAGGGCTGTTTCAAAAGAATCCGGGAAAGCTGTTTATAATGCTGTAAAATCTTTAGGATATAAAACTAAAATAATTGATCCAGCTTATGGAATAAATCAACCTAAAAATATTGATGATTATTTCTGCGATTGTGAGTTTTCGAAAATTTCCAATGAAAATATGATTGCTGCAATTAATTCATCTTTCTTTGATGATGTCGATTTAGCATTAATTGCACTTCATGGAAAATGGGGTGAAGACGGCGCAATTCAATCTCTGCTGGAACTTCGAGGAATTAAATATACTGGTTCGGGAGTTTTATCAAGTTCGCTTTCTATGGATAAAGCAAAATCAAAAATTATTTTTAATCATTTCGGAGTATCAACTCCGGAGTGGATTGAAACAAATAAATTTGATGATTTAATTGAGTTAAATAAAAAAATTAAAAATTCCATAAAATATCCGTGCATTATAAAACCCAATGATCAAGGCTCTACAATTGGTTTAACAAAATGCAATAGATTTGAAGAGTTAGAATCTTCAATAATTTTAGCTTCGCAATTTTCAAAAAAGGTTTTGTTGGAAAAATTTATTCCGGGCAGAGAATTAGCTGTTGCAATTGTTAAGGATTTTAAACTTCCGATTCTTGAAATAATTCCAAAACACGAACTTTACGATTACGAATGCAAATATACGGATGGAATGAGCGAATATATTGTTCCCGCAAAAATTGATAAACAAATTGAAATTGAACTTCAAAGACAAGCTTTACTTGCATTTAATTCACTTGGATGTGAACATTATTCAAGAATTGATTTTCGTTTAACTGATGAAGGAATTCCATATTGTTTAGAAATAAATACATTACCGGGAATGACTTCGCATAGTTTAGTTCCAAAAATTGCAAAAGCAAATGGAATTGAATTTGAAGAATTGGTTGATATAATTATTTCATCGGCATTATGAAAAGTTTCAGCAATAAAAAAGATAGAATTTTAACTTGGATTTATTTCGTAATACTAATTTTTTTAGTTCTGTTTTTATTCTTCAATAAATATGGTTTGTTGAAATATTTTGAATTAAAAAGTGAAATAAATTCAATTGAAAGACAAATTGAAAAATCAAAAAATCAAATTAAAGATCTTGATTCTAATGTAAATAAATTAAAAAATGATGACGAAGAATTAGAAAAAGTTGCTCGCGAAAAATTTATGATGAAAAAAGAGAACGAAAAAGTTTTTAAGTTTGAGGATAAAAAAGATTCTTTAGGTAATTAAAATTGAATAGAGTTATTCCACAAGTTCCACTTGCAGAAAGAATTAGACCCAAAACACTTGATGAATTTAGAGGACAAAAAAAATTAGTTGGATCCGGAAAAGCAATTAGTTTAATGATTGCAAATGATGCACTAAGTTCATTCATACTTTGGGGACCACCTGGAACTGGAAAAACAACACTTGCAAGAATAATTTCGGAAACAACAAAATCAGAGTTTCATCAATTAAACGCTGTATCTGCAGGTGTAAAAGAAGTCCGCGAAGTTATTGCACTTGCAAAAATCAATAGAGAAAGTTTTAATAAACGCACAATTTTGTTTATTGATGAAATTCATAGATTTAATAAATCTCAACAAGATGCATTACTTTCTGCAGTTGAATCCGGTTTAATTATTTTAATTGGTGCAACAACAGAAAATCCTTCTTTCGAAATTATTCCCGCATTAAGATCCCGAGCTAGAGTTTATGTTCTTGATGAATTGACAAAAGGAGATTTGGAAGAAATTATAGAACACGCAATTAAATCCGATGAATTTTTAAAGAGTTTCCAAATTGATGAAATTGATAAAAATTATTTGATTTATGCTAGCGGCGGTGATGCTAGAATTTTATTAAATATTCTTGATTCAGCAATGCTTCAAGAAATTAATTCTAAATCGGTTAGAATAAATAAAAAGTTAATTGATAATGTTTTGCATCAAAAAAATATTTTGTATGATAAAAGCGGTGAAGAACATTATAATATAATTTCAGCATTCATAAAAAGTATTAGAGGAAGTGATCCCGATGCTGCACTTTATTGGATGGCGAGAATGTTGGAAGGCGGAGAAGATCCAAAATTTATTGCAAGAAGAATGATAGTTTTGGCATCAGAAGATATTGGAAACGCTTCGCCGAATTCTTTAGTAATTGCAGAAGCAACATTTGGCGCAATAGAGAAAATTGGAATGCCGGAGGCAAGAATAATTTTATCACAATGTGTAACTTATTTAGCTTCGCAGCCTAAAAGTAATGCATCTTATTTAGCCATAGAAAAAGCTTTTGCCGATGCAAGAGAAGGAAATCAAGAATTGGTTCCATTGCATTTGAGAAATGCTCCAACTAAATTGATGAAAAGTTTAGATTATGGTAAAGATTATAAATATGCTCATGATTTTGAAAATCATTTTATTGAAGAAAATTATTTTCCGGATTCATTAAAAGGGAAGCAATATTATTTCCCAACTGAAATTGGTCAAGAAGGAAAGATTAAAGAACGATTGAAATTTCTGTGGAAAAAACTTAAAAAATACTAATCACACTCTTACAAAAACCTTTCCCGGAAGTTGTTTTACAATGTCTCTAAATTCTAAGGATAACAAATTAACCAAACATTCTGAAGAATTTATATTTGATTCTTTTGCTATTAAATCGATGTGTTTTGGCGAACTTGAAAGAACATCAAAAATTTTTTGTTCAAAAATATTTAAATCAACATTTGGCTTGGGAATATTTTCCCCAATTTTAGGCGAAATTTTTAAATTTAATTCAACCAAAATGTCTTCAACATTTCTAACTAATTTTGCTTCACCTTTTTGAATTAGTGTATTTGTTCCTTCACTTTGTAAATTTCCTAAATTTCCCGGAATAGCAAATACTTCTTTATTTTGTTCAAGTGCAAATGCCGCAGTTTGAAGTGCGCCGCCAGTTGATTTTGTTTCAACAACTAAAGTCCCTAAAGTCATTCCACTAATTATTCTGTTTCTTTTTGGAAAATTTACTGCATCCGGTTTAGTTCCTAATGGATACTCAGAAATTATTGCTCCATTTTCAACAATACGATTAAATAATTTTTTATTTTCTGCGGGATAAATTACATCAAGACCTGAACCAATTATTGCAATGGTTTTCCATTATTTTCTACAGCACCCCAATGTGCAGATGAGTCAATTCCTCTTGCTAAGCCACTAACAACAGTTATATCTTGTTCAGAAAGATTCCTTGAAAAATCATAGGCAATTTTTTTACCATAATTTGTTGGCATCCTTGTTCCAACAATAGCAATACTAAGTTTATCTTTTTCAGATAAGTTTCCTTTATAATATAGAATAATTGGCGGAGCGAAAATATTTTTTAAGTTAGAAGGATATTCATTAGACCAAAAGGAAATCCATTTGCAATTATTTTTTTCTAATTGAGTAATTTCAATTTCAATTTGATTTTGGAAATTTTTAAACTCATCAAATTTTTTTAAAATTTTGTTTGCTAAAGTTTGAGAAATTCCATCAACCATTTGTAGTTGATTGAAATTTGCGTTAATAAGATTATCTAATGAATTAAATTTAGAGAGAAGATTAAAAAGTTTTCCGGGACCAATTCCGTCAACATCGAGAAGAATTCTAAGTTTTATAAAGGTTTCTAAATTATCTTTCAAGAAATTAAATATTTTTATCAATACTTATGTTATCAACAACTGCAACAATCATTGTATTAACCGGAGCATCGGAATGTCCAAGAATCTGTTGAATGGCAGCTCCTTCTTTAACAACTAAAACAATATCACCAATTCCGGAATCAACAATATCTAATGCAATTTCATCTTTATTACCAATAAACTTGCCATCTAGGTCAATTTTTCTAACAAGTAAGAGTTTTTGACTATTTAGAAATTCATTCTTTTGTGTTGAAACAACATTCCCGATAATTTTGGCTAAAAACATTCTAATGTTTGTTTTTACTTTTTAAAATAGAAAGCGGAAAAATAACTATATAAGCAACTAATAATATTATTGGCGAAATTGATAGTGAAACTGGATTATCCCATGGTCCAATTGACATTAAGTAAAATCCAATTAATAAAACTACAATTCCAATACTAAAAATTAAAAAATTAGTTTTATTCCAATAGTTTTTAAACGGTGAGTTAAGTTTTTTTATTTCTGTTTTACTTTTACCTTTTAGGTTTGCCATTTATTTCCTCTTTAATTATAAACAGACCCAGTGTTGGGGGAAACACTGGGTTTAAAAACTTGAAGATCAAAAGATCTTTCAAGATTCAACACTAATATATATCAACATAAATTTTTAATCAAGGCTTAATTTATTTTATATCGTAAACAATTTTGCGGACGGTATCAAACTGTAAATATGGATGTTCTTCTCTAATTAAATCTATTGCATTACTAGCCGAAATATTGCTGTTTCTTAAATTTCTAAATCTTTTTCTAATTTGATAATCACGTAAGCTCTTTTCGTTGATCAGACCTTTACTTGAAAGTAGGAAATAAGTTTCATCACTTA